>NZ_JBICMM010000016.1:0-292193 GCF_043106425.1 Pseudomonas sp. FYR_2 | reverse complement strand
AAAGCGACTGCTGCTGCCAAGCCTGCGGCGAAGCCAGCTGCCAAAGCGACTGCTGCTGCCAAGCCTGCGGCGAAGCCAGCTGCCAAAGCGACTGCTGCTGCCAAACCCGCAGCCAAGCCAGCCGCGAAACCAGCTGCCGCCAAAGCCCCGGCACGCAGGGCAGCCAAGCCAGATGCCGCCAAACCTGTTGCCAGCAAACCAGCCGAAGCCAAACCGGCTGCGCCTGCCGCCAGTACCCCGGCTGCTGCAACCAACTCGGCCACCCCGGCTGCTTCAGTAGCATCGGCGACACCCGCCAGCACCCCGGCTCAGGCGCCGTCTTCGGCGTCCTGAAGCGTAGCCGCTGCGGCGCGCAACTGATCCAGCGCGTCGTGGCGGCGGCCAGGCTCCGGCGCCAGCCGGGCCAGCCAGTCGTCCGTGAGCCCATGCGAGTCCCTGGGCCACTGTCGCGAGCACTCCTGCAAACGCTCAAGCAAGGTCTTTTCGGCCTGCAACTCCAGCCCCTTCACTTGTTCACGTAACGCCGCCAGTTGCGCATCACCCGATGCCGCTGCTCGCCATTGTTGGCGAAGGCCGCGTAACGGGGCGACCACGTCACGCTGCCAGGCCCCGGCTATTTCGGTTAACGCCTGCACGCGCTCATCCAGCACCGCCACGCCTCGCGCTTGCAGCCAGGTTGCGCACAACAGCAGGCAGACATCGCCACCCAGTGCCTGTAGCTCAAGGCAGGCCGCTTCCGCGCCGGGCCTGACATACAGGGCCAGGGCGTGATTCCACAGGTCGGTGTGCATGGTTCCACTCGCGCTATGGGCCGAGGAAGCTGGTAGACTCCGCGACCATCATGATCAGACTATCCAACCTCACTTTACAGCGTGGTCCGCAGCGCTTGCTAGAAGGCGCCGAGATGACGCTGCACGCCGGTCACAAGGCCGGCCTGATCGGTGCCAACGGTGCCGGAAAATCCAGCCTGTTCGCCTTGCTGCGCGGTGAGCTGTCACCCGATGCCGGTGACTGCCAACTGCCCGGTGACTGGCGCATCGCCCACATGCGCCAGGAGGTCGATACCCTCGACCGCCTGGCCGTGGACTATGTGCTCGACGGCGACGTGCGCCTGCGCAAGGTCCAGGCCGAACTGGCCGCCGCCGAGCAGGCCCACGACGGCACTGCCCTGGCGCGCCTGCACAGTGAGCTGGAAAGCGCCGACGGCTATACCGCCGATGCCCGCGCGCGCAAGCTGCTGGCCGGCCTGGGCTTCACCAACGAGCAGATGGATCGCCGCGTCGGTGACTTCTCGGGTGGCTGGCGGATGCGCCTGAACCTGGCTCAGGCGCTGATGTGCCCGTCCGACCTGCTGCTGCTCGACGAGCCCACCAACCACCTCGACCTGGACGCCATCCTGTGGCTGGAAGACTGGCTCAAGGGCTACCCCGGCACGCTGTTACTAATCTCCCACGACCGCGACTTCCTCGACGCTGTGGTCGACCATGTGCTGCACGTCGAGCAGCGTAAGCTGAACCTGTACAAAGGTGGCTACACCGCCTTCGAGCGCACCCGTGCCGAGCGCCTGGCGCAGCAGCAGCAAGCCTACGAGAAGCAGCAGGCGCAGCGCGCGCACATGGAAAAATACATCGCCCGCTTCAAGGCCCAGGCCACCAAGGCTCGCCAGGCGCAAAGCCGGATCAAGGCCCTGGAGCGCATGGAAGAGCTGTCGGCGGCGCATGTGGATTCACCGTTCGACTTCGTCTTCCGCGAATCGCAGAAAATCTCCAGCCCGTTGCTGAGCCTGTCCGAAGGCCGGCTGGGGTATGGCGACAAGGCCATCCTCGACAAGGTCAAGTTGCAGCTCACCCCAGGTGCGCGTATCGGTTTGCTTGGGCCTAACGGCGCGGGCAAGTCGACGCTAATCAAGAACCTTGCGGGTGAACTGGAACCGTTGTCTGGCCGACTGGTACGGGGCGAAAACCTGGCCGTTGGCTACTTCGCCCAGCACCAGCTCGACTCGCTGGACGACAAGGCCAGCCCGCTGCTGCACCTGCAGCGCATCGCGCCCACTGAGCGTGAGCAGACCCTGCGCGACTTCCTGGGCGGTTTCGACTTCCACGGCGCTCGTTGCGACGAGCCGGTCGTGAACTTCTCTGGTGGCGAAAAGGCCCGTCTGGCGCTGGCGCTGATCGCCTGGGAACGGCCAAACCTGCTGCTGCTCGACGAACCGACCAACCACCTCGACCTGGAAATGCGCCTGGCGCTGACCATGGCCTTGCAGGAGTTTGCCGGTGCCGTGGTGGTGGTATCCCACGATCGACATTTGCTCAAGAGCACCACCGACGACTTCCTGCTGGTGGCCGATGGCAAGGTAGACGCCTTCGACGGTGACCTGGACGACTACAGCCGTTGGCTGGTCGAGTACCGCCAGCGCAGCGCGCCGGCCAGTAGCGCCCCGGTCAACCCGGACAAGACCGACAAAAAAGCCCAACGCCAGGCCGCCGCCGCTTTGCGTCAGCAGCTTGCCCCGCACAAGAAGGCCGCCGACAAGCTGGAAACCGAGCTTAACCAGGTGCATGCGCAACTGGCCGAGATCGAGACCGCACTGGGCGAAGGTGGCCTCTACGAGGCCGCGCGCAAGGATGAGCTGCGTGACCTTCTGGCGCGCCAGACCAAGCTCAAACAACGCGAAGGCGAGCTGGAAGAAGCCTGGATGGAAGCGCTGGAAACGCTCGAGGGCATGCAGGCCGAGCTCGAGGCGCTGTCCTGATGGAGGAACTGCGTTCGCTGCTGCCAGGGCAATGGATGGACACCTTCTGGCTGGGCTTGCAGATTCTGTTGATCCTGGTGGCAGCCTTCGTCCTGCAGCGCATCGTCGCCCGCGGGTTGAGCCGCCTGGGTCAGCGTTACCCGCTGCCACCGGAGCTGCTGGTGCCGGTGCGGGGTGGTTTGCGCTGGCTGATCATGGGCAGCGCGCTGTTGTTCGTGCTGGAGCGACTGGGCGTTTCCGCAACGGTGCTGTGGACTGCACTGTCCGGCTTCGTCGCGGTGGCGGCAGTGGCCTTCTTCGCCATGTGGAGCGTGCTGTCCAACCTGTTGTGCGCGGTGCTGATTTTCACGGTGGGGCCGTTTCGCATCGGCGATGTGGTCGAGCTGGTCGACACCCTGGACAAGCCGGGCGTAAAAGGCCGGGTAATCGCCATCAACCTGCTGTTCACCACGCTGATGGAGCTGCCCGAGGCGGGTGGGGCGCTGGTGCAGGTGCCCAATAGCCAGTTCTTCCAGAAGTCGGTGCGGCGCTGGCGTGGGGCTGAAGTGCAGGCGATGCACAAAGATCCGACGGTCGAGGCAGATTAAACCCGAAGAATTTGCTGGTTATTTTTTCACCAACACCTTAGCTTAACGTTTTGCAACATATGTTCGAGCGAGGTGTGTGATGTCAATGGAAGTATGGTTGGGCTTCTTTGCCGCCTGTTGGGTGATCAGCCTTTCACCCGGTGCCGGGGCGATTGCCTCGATGTCCAGCGGCCTGCAATACGGCTTCTGGCGTGGTTACTGGAATGCCCTGGGCCTGCAACTGGGCCTGATCGTACAGATCGCCATCATCGCCGCCGGCGTCGGTGCCATCCTTGCCGCCTCGGCCACCGCTTTCCAGGTCATCAAATGGTTTGGCGTCGCCTACCTCGTCTACCTGGCCTACAAGCAATGGCGTGCCTTGCCGATGGACATGGCCGATGAGTCTGGCGTGCGCCCGATCGGCAAACCGCTGAGCCTGGTTTTCCGCGGTTTCCTGGTCAACGTCAGCAACCCCAAGGCACTGGTGTTCATGCTGGCGGTGCTGCCGCAGTTCCTTAACCCGCATGCGCCGTTGCTGCCACAATATGTGGCGATCACCGTGACCATGATCAGTGTGGACATGTTGGTGATGGCGGGCTACACCGGATTGGCTTCGCGGGTGTTGCGTCTGCTGCGTACGCCCAAACAGCAGAAACGCCTGAACCGTACCTTTGCCGGGTTGTTCATTGGTGCGGCCACCTTCCTGGCCACGTTGCGACGCGCACCTCTCTGATAGCCAGCTGGGGCCTTGTAGAGGCCCCCATCTCTATTTCTGCTCGTCAGCGTCAGCCTTGCGCGATCACCTGTCGTCACCTCGTTTGCCTCTATTGCACAAGTTTAGCCCTGCCTGCCGCTGCCAGGCCTAAAATTGGAGATTGGGGGGCGAAACCGGAGGTGCATCATGCGTATGGCTAAAACCCTGCAGGTACGCCTGGACAAGGCCAACTGCGATTACGACGTCATTCCCCATCCCCATTCGGCCACCAGCCTGGAGTCGGCCCGGACGGCCGGCGTGCCTGCCGAGCGGGTCGCTAAGTCGGTGATGCTCGATGACCGTCATGGCAACTACATCATGGCCGTGCTACCGGCCAACCGGCACCTGGACATGACCAAGGTGCGCATGTCCGGGGCCTGGCAACTCACCCGGGAAAGCGGCTTGCCTAGCCTGTTCAGTGACTGCGAGCGCGGCGCCGTGCCGGCCCTTGGTGATGCCTACCAGATAAAAATGCTGCTTGATTCGAGCCTTACACGTCAGGGTGATGTCTATCTCGAGGCGGGTGATCACGATCACCTGATTCACATGAGCATGGAGCAATACCTGAAGCTGGTGCCGAGCGCCGAAGTGCGTGAACTCAGCTGATGCTCTCAACCCTTGCCGGGCCGACCTCGTCGAGGACCGGCCTGGCGACAAGGAGGAACCATGGACAATCCGATTCATCCTTTCTCTGAAATTTTCAAACAGTTGGGGCTTCCTGATGATCCGGTCGAAATCGATCGCTTCATTACCACCCATTCGCCTTTGGACGAAGATGTGAAGCTGGTTGACGCACCCTTTTGGAACGATGCCCAGCGCGCCTTTCTCAAGGAAAGTTACACCGCCGACGCCGACTGGATTCCCATGATCGATCAACTGAATGAGGCGCTGCATCCGCAGAAAAAATAAAGCGCCGAGCGGCACCTGACGAGTGATTGGCCGTTGCTATGCTCAGGAAAACAATAAGGGGATAGCGCGATGAAAGATCCCTACGCACCAGGCTTCTGGTGCTCCGTGACGATCCTGGGCACCCTGACGGCCAGTTACTTCTACGGCATCAGGCAGACGCAGCAGATGAACCAGGCAGTGCATTTCCTGTATGCAGCTGCCGCAGTCACTGTGGCGTTTGCGCTGGTGGCGCTGACCTGGATTGCCTGGCAGCAGTTGCACCTGAACAAGCGGGAAGTGATTCAGGGGCGAACGTTGCTGACCATCTGGAACACCAAAGTGGCGCTACGCCGCGTCGAAACAGTATTCGACCGCTACTTCTGGGGCAGTTACTGGCATTCGGGGCGTACGTTCGAAGAGGTCATGGGCGAGCTCAAGGGCACGCCACTGGAGCAGAGCCTGGATGCGCTGAAGCGCCAGTGCCGGGTGCTCGATCGTGAAGTCCATGACCATCATCACCACTGGCTGGCCAATGCCCGCGACCTGTCGAGCGTGGCCCAAGCCATGGCCCGCGAACGCTACCAGCTTGACCTGGGCGAACCTACGCACAGCGGCCACGGCAATACGGCAGTACTGAACCGTGACCTGGAAGTGCTGGTGTATACCTGGTCGGCGCGTCTGCGCAGCTTCGACCATCAGTTGGACGAGCTGGAGCGCGCCTACCATTGAGAGGCGTCATTCACCGCGAATGTACTGCTCCAGTTGCAGGATCAGGCTGGCCTGTTCGGCGATGGTTTCCTTGACCAGGTCACCGATCGACAGCAGGCCCAGCAACTCGCCATTGCTGACCACCGGCAGGTGGCGCAGGTGGCGGTTGGTCATCAGGTTCATGCAGTACTCAAGGTTCTGTTTCGGTTCCACGGTAACCACCGGAGCGCTCATGATTTCGCGCACAGGGGTGGCGGCGGACGAGCGGCCCTTCAGCACCAGTTTGCGTGCATAGTCCCGTTCACTGACGATGCCCACCACCTGGCTGCCCTCGACCACGGGCAGCGCACCGACGTTTTTCTCCGCCAGCATTTTCAGGGCGTCGAGCACCGAGTCATCCGGGCCGATGGTGTACACGGTCTGGTGCTGGGACTTGGTCTTGAGGATTTGTTCGACGGTCTTCATACGGGCCTCTGGGGGTGAAAAAAGCGCTGTCTCGGAGTAACTAAAGCATCCGGCACGGCGCTCTGCACGGCAATGCAGGAAACGGCATGGAGTCGATTGAAAAACGTCATGAGCGATTGCCTGTTCCGGCCTCTTCGCGGCTGAAGCCGCTCCCACAGGAACTACACCGCCTTCGAAATCTGGGCGATCCCTGTGGGAGCGGGTTTACCCGCGAAGAGGCCAGTACAGCCAATCAAAGCTTCGGCATCTGCCCTAGCCGCGCCACCATCTCGCTCACGATCTGCAGGTCCAGCATGAACTGCTCCACCGTCTTGAACTCGTTGTCGTTGTGCCCGGTGTACTTCACATCCGGCATGGCCAGGCCGAACTGCACGCCGTTGGGCAGGTCATGCACCGAAGTTGCGCCGGCCGAGGTGCCAAACTCATGCTTCATGCCCAGGTTCTCGGTGGCCACCGCGAGCAGGGCCTTGACCCATTCGCCCTCGGGGTTGCGGTACATCGGCTCGTCCAGGCTGTAGTCGAAGGCTACCGAGGTGTGGCTTTGGTGGGTCCACTTGCCCAGTTTGTCAGCCAGTTCGTCCTTGATCGTGGCGATCGGCTTGCCCTTCGGAATACGCAGGTTCACCGCCAGTTTCAGGCTTTTGTCATCCACCCCGACAAACGTCAGCGAGGCAGTCAGCGGGCCCATGAATGCGTCCTTGAACGCCACGCCGAGTTTGTTGCCCAGGTAGTCCAGGCCCCAGTTGTCGGCGGCGTAGCGGGCGGCGTCGGTGAAGTGGTTGTGCTTGAGCGGAACCTGCTTGCCCACGCCGTTGATGAAGTCGAGCATGCGGGCAACCGGGTTCACCCCGGACTCCGGCTCCGAAGAGTGGGCGGAAACACCGGTCACCGTGAGCAGCACGTTCTTGCCCTCAGCTTTGGCGTCGATGCTGAAGTCGCCGCCATGCTGCTTCACGTACTTGGCACCGGCTTGCTGCAACTGTTTGGCCAACTGCGTCGGGTTGTCTGAAACCAGGGTCGCTACCGAGGTGGTCGGGATCTGGTTGGTGGCCAGGCCGCCAGTCAGGTTGACGATTTCTGCGCCCTTGCCAGTGCCCGCCCGCTTGCTGAAGCTGGCCATGACCGTGCCGTAGCCTTTCTCGGCGATCACCACCGGGTAGCCGCCGTCGAGGGCCAGGTTGTAGTCGGGCGTGGGGTTGCGCTCGAAGTAGTAGGGGATGGCGTCACCGCTGGTTTCTTCGGTGGTGTCGATCAGCAGTTTGAACTGCCGGGCCAGCGGCAGGTTTTCGTCCTTGGCCACTTTCAGCGCGTACATCGCCACCACGATGCCGTTTTTGTCGTCTTCGGTACCACGGCCGTACATGCGGTCGCCAACCAGGGTGACCTTGAACGGGTCCAGGCGTGTGCCGTCGGCCAGCTTCCAGTTGTCCGAGTTGACCGGCACCACATCGGCATGGGCATGGATGCCGATTACTTCCTTGCCGCTGCCGAGCGAAATCTCGTACACGCGGTTGTCGATGTTGCGGAAGGCCAGGCCAAAGCTGTCGGCCAGGGCCTTGATCTTGTCGGCAATCTTGAGGAACTCGGGGTTCTGGTACTGCGGCGTACCCTCCACATTGAAGGTGGGGATGGCCACCAGCTCGCGCAGGGTTTCGGTGGCGGCCTTGCCATACTTGATGCGGGTATACAGGCCAAGCAGGCGGTTGATCTCGTCTTGCTGCTCGGCGGCCAGTGGCTTGCCGGCCAGGTAGGCGTCGAGGGTAGCTTCAAGGTTGTCGGCCTTGGCCAGGTCACTGCCTTTGAGCTTGCCGAGGAACTGCTTGAAATCGCTTGGGTTGCTGCCGTCGAAGGTTTTGACGATGGCAGCGGACTGCTGCTGTGTGAGGTTGGCTTGGGCCGGCTGGGTGAACAGGCCGATGCTGGCCAGCAGCAGGGTGGTGGCGGTGAGTTTTTTCAGGTGCATGGTTGCGTGCATTCCTTCGCCAATCATTGTTGTGGGTTACCCGTTCAAAAAACGGGAAGACGCCCACGCTAACACCAATGACCTATGGCACGGGAGTGCCAGAAACGCGACATTTCGCACAAACGAAAAAGCCCCGGGCTCAGGCCCAGGGCTTTTTTGATATGGCGCACTCGGCGGGATTCGAACCCACGACCCCTGCCTTCGGAGGGCAGTACTCTATCCAGCTGAGCTACGAGTGCAACGCGCACGCATGATACCCATCTGAATCGGTGGCGTCCATCGCCTTGATCTGTAGCTGTTTTTACCTGCCAAGTCACTCCGGCAGGGTGTTCAACCCGCTCAGAGCGCGATCAGTTCTGGCCTTAGCCTTCCAAGCGCCTTTAGCTGTTCAACCACTTGCAAGGTGACATCCCGGGTGGCCGTGCCTTCAAATGGAATGCACTGGGCGGTGCGGCGGAATGGGATCAGGTGGGCAACAACTGGATCGCCGACAGCAACGGCGATGTGCGCTGGTACCTGGACATCGAGCAGATCCACGACTCCAACCGCCGCGATGGCAAGCTGATCTGGGGCCAGGGCCAGACCTATTCCAAGTACGACTTGCTGGGGCGGCGTATCTGGCAGCGCACGCTGCCCGACAAGTTCGCCGACTTCTCCCATGAAATTCGCGAGACTACCAATGGCACTTATCTGCTAAGGGTGGGTACCAGCGACTATCGCCGCCCGGACGGTAAGCGCGTACGTTCGATCCGCGACCACATCATCGAGGTTAACGAGGCCGGGGATGTGCTGGACTTCTGGGACCTCAACCAGATCCTTGATCCGTATCGAGGCGACTTGCTGGAAACCTTGGGCAAGGCCGCCATTCAATTGCCGGAAGGTATGCAGAAGCAACACGAGCGGCTGGCAAATGAACTGGCCGAAGGTGATTTGCCCTTTGGCGACACCCCCGGCGTGGGCACCGGGCGCAACTGGGCGCACGTCAATGCCATCGACTACGACGCCGATGACGACAGCATCATCGTTTCAGCACGGCACCAGGGCGTGGCGAAGATCGGTCGCGACAAGCAGGTGAAATGGATACTGGCCTCGCCCCAAGGCTGGCCGGAGACTGATACCCAGTTCATCTACTCGGCTTCGGTAAACTTCCTGACGCCGGAGAAGTTGACCACTACCGTGCTCAACGAGGTGCGGCGTGGGACCCAGGAGGTGCTGGTGGAGCTGAAAGTGCATAGCCGACAGCCGGGCAGTGTCGGCTACCGGGCACTGGTGATCGACCTGGCCAAGGCGTTCTGATACATCCCTGCCGGGAGGGCCGTCGGTCCTCCCTTCACATTTCTTTCAGCTCGTTCGTCTACCCTGTACCGGCCATTTGACGGGCAATTTCGGATAGGGTGTTCAACCATTCGTTCTTTTTTTCGAACAGCCTATTGTCCAACACCCCAGCAGCCGCTTAGCATTCGTTTGAGATTTCAAACGCTCGATGCCCTGCCTTGGGCGCTTTTCAACAATCAACAATTCGGGAAGCCGACATGCAGCTCAAAGACGCTCAGTTGTTCCGCCAGCAAGCCTATATCAATGGTGAGTGGCTGGATGCGGACAACGGCCAGACCATCAAGGTGACCAACCCGGCCACCGGTGAAGTCATCGGTACCGTGCCGAAGATGGGCACCGCGGAAACCCGCCGCGCCATCGAAGCCGCCGACAAGGCCCTGCCGGCCTGGCGTGCCCTGACCGCCAAGGAGCGTTCGGCCAAGCTGCGTCGCTGGTTCGAACTGATGATCGAGAACCAGGACGACCTGGCTCGCCTGATGACCACCGAGCAAGGCAAGCCACTGGCCGAAGCCAAGGGCGAAATCGCCTACGCCGCCTCGTTCATCGAGTGGTTCGCCGAAGAAGCCAAGCGCGTCTACGGTGACACCATCCCTGGCCACCAGCCAGACAAGCGTCTGATCGTCATCAAGCAGCCAATCGGCGTTACCGCGGCCATCACCCCGTGGAACTTCCCGGCCGCCATGATCACCCGTAAAGCCGGCCCGGCCCTGGCCGCTGGCTGCACCATGGTGCTCAAGCCTGCTTCGCAAACCCCATACTCCGCCCTGGCCCTGGTCGAGCTGGCCCACCGTGCCGGTATCCCGGCTGGCGTGCTGAGCGTGGTTACCGGCAGCGCTGGCGAAGTTGGCGGCGAGCTGACTGGCAACTCCCTGGTACGCAAGCTGTCCTTCACCGGCTCGACCGAAATCGGTCGCCAGCTGATGGAAGAATGCGCCAAGGACATCAAGAAGGTTTCCCTGGAGCTGGGTGGCAACGCCCCGTTCATCGTGTTCGACGACGCCGATCTGGACAAGGCGGTCGAGGGCGCGATCATCTCCAAGTACCGTAACAACGGCCAGACCTGCGTCTGCGCCAACCGTATCTACGTGCAGGACGGCGTCTACGACGCGTTCGCCCAGAAGCTGGCCGCCGCTGTTGCCAAGCTGAAGATCGGTAACGGCCTGGAAGAAGGCACCACCACTGGCCCGCTGATCGACGGTAAAGCTGTCGCCAAGGTTCAGGAACACATCGAAGATGCCGTTGGCAAAGGCGCCAAGGTGCTGTCCGGTGGCAAGATCATCGAAGGCAACTTCTTCGAGCCGACCATCCTGGTCGACGTACCGAAGACCGCTGCCGTCGCCAAGGAAGAGACCTTCGGCCCACTGGCGCCGCTGTTCCGCTTCAAAGACGAAGCCGAAGTCATCGCCATGTCCAACGACACCGAGTTCGGCCTGGCTTCATACTTCTACGCCCGCGACATGAGCCGTGTGTTCCGTGTTGCCGAAGCCCTGGAATACGGCATGGTGGGTATCAACACCGGCCTGATCTCCAACGAAGTGGCACCGTTCGGTGGCATCAAGGCTTCGGGCCTGGGCCGCGAAGGTTCCAAGTACGGTATCGAGGACTACCTCGAAATCAAATACCTGTGCATCAGCGTCTGATAGCACGGTAAAGGCTTTACCTCTGCCAGCGGGGCGCGAGAGCGACGTCTCGCTGGCCTTTTTTACATCGCATTACCTGGTGGCCAGGGCGTTTGCGGCAGTCGATCAACGAATACTGTTCGCGAGCACTCCCAGCCACCCCCGAATAAAAGCGCCATTCCTGTCGGCGCAATGAGGGCATTATGAGCAAGACCAACGAATCCTTGATGCAACGTCGTGTAGCTGCCGTCCCACGTGGCGTCGGCCAAATCCACCCGATCTTCGTCGACACCGCGAAGAACTCGACCGTGATCGACGTTGAAGGCCGCGAACTGATCGACTTCGCCGGCGGCATCGCAGTACTGAACACCGGCCACCTGCACCCGAAAGTGGTTGCAGCTGTGCAAGATCAGCTGACCAAAGTCAGCCACACCTGCTTCCAGGTGCTGGCCTACGAACCCTACGTAGAGCTGTGCGAAAAGATCAACAAGCTGGTACCAGGCGACTTCGACAAGAAGACCCTGCTGGTCACCACCGGCTCCGAAGCCGTTGAAAACGCCGTAAAAATCGCCCGTGCCGCCACTGGCCGAGCTGGCGTGATCGCTTTCACCGGCGGCTACCACGGCCGTACCATGATGACCCTGGGCCTGACCGGCAAGGTCGTGCCGTACTCCGCTGGCATGGGCCTGATGCCAGGCGGCATCTTCCGCGCCCTGTTCCCGAGCGAGCTGCACGGTATCAGCGTTGACGACGCCATCGCCTCTGTCGAGCGCATCTTCAAGAACGACGCCGAGCCACGCGACATCGCCGCGATCATCCTCGAGCCAGTACAAGGCGAAGGCGGCTTCCTGCCAGCGCCGAAAGAGCTGATGAAGCGCCTGCGCGAGCTGTGCGACAAGCACGGTATCCTGCTGATCGCCGACGAAGTACAGACCGGCGCTGGCCGTACCGGTACCTTCTTCGCCATGGAACAGATGGGCGTTGCGCCTGACCTGACCACCTTCGCCAAATCCATCGCTGGCGGCTTCCCGCTGGCCGGTGTGTGCGGCAAGGCCGAGTACATGGACGCCATCGCGCCAGGCGGGCTGGGCGGCACCTACGCCGGTTCGCCGATCGCTTGCGCCGCGGCCCTGGCCGTGATCGAAGTGTTCGAAGAAGAAAAACTGCTGGACCGCAGCAAGGCTGTGGGTGAGCGCCTGACCACTGGCCTGCGCGAAATCCAGAAGAAGTTCCCGATCATCGGCGACGTCCGTGGTCTGGGCTCGATGATTGCTGTCGAAGTCTTCGAGAAAGGCACTCACACCCCGAACGCTGCTGCTGTTGGCCAGGTGGTCGCCAAGGCACGCGAGAAGGGTCTGATCCTGCTGTCCTGCGGCACCTACGGCAACGTCCTGCGTATCCTGGTACCGCTGACTGCTGAAGACGCCCTGCTGGACAAAGGCCTGGCCATCATCGAAGAGTGCTTCGCTGAACTCGCTTGATGTGACACGCTTCAGAAAAAAACCCGCCTCGGCGGGTTTTTTTTGTGCCCAGAAAAGCCATGGGGCGCTATCGTTAGCGGAGGATTTGCTTTGGAAGCTGCGACGGACTGTGTGTGAGGCTAATCAGGAGCTGTTGGCGATGAGCGCTGCAAACCCCACCGCACCAAGCGTACTGATTGTCGAGGGCGATCCCTGGGTACGTGACATGCTCAGCGAAATGCTGCTCAGCGTACGCTGTGATGCCCGGTTGCATGTATGCGCCGACGGTTCGCAGGCACTCAACCTGTTGGCCAACAAACCTGACCTGATCATCGCCGCCCGCGAGCTGGCCGGTGTCGACGGCCTGGACCTGTTGCGCAAGGTCCGCGCCAAAGGGCCGGAGTTGCCGTTCATCCTCATGAGCAACCGCAGCGACAGCGCCAGCGTGCGCGAAACATTGCCGCTGCACCCTACCGCCTACCTGAGCAAGCCGCTGAACCTGGACAACCTGCGCAAGCGCCTGGAAGAGCTGCTGGTGGCGGTTGGCGAGGAAATCGCCTGCCCGGCCCCTGCCTTGCAGCCCGGTGCCAGCCTGCCGGCCTACCTTGAGCAACGCCGCGCTACTGCCGATGGTGGGCCGTTGCTGGCGGATGTGGAGGTAGCGATCAAGCGCGCGCTCAACCCTCAGGGCCTGAACCTGAAGGTGCTGGAAGAGGAAGTGCGTAACGACCCTCAGGTTACCGCTGTGTTGATTGCCGCCGCCAACAGCGCCGCGCTGCACCGTGACGCCCCGGTACAAACGTTGCTGCAGGCCTTGAACAAGCTTGGCAGTACCCAGAGCATGAACCTGATCCTGGGCATGACCCTCAAGCGCAGCGCACGCCTCAGCGACCCGTTGCTGGCGGAACATGCCGCCCGTTACTGGGACCTGTCGCTGCACACTGCCGAATATGGCCGTACCTTGGCGCGCATGCTCGAACTGGACGAAGGGCGTTGTTATTGCGCGGGTTTGCTGCATTGCCTGGGCGACCTGGCGGTGTTGCGTTGCCTGCAGGAGTGGCGCCTGGCCGGCGGCGAACTGGACGAGGACAAGGTGCAGCTGTCGCTTGTCGAATTTGGTGCGGCGTTCGGCTCGGCGCTACGTACCCGCTGGCGTTTGCCGTTGGCGCTGCGGGAGTTGATCGCGGCCATTTACCAGCTTGGCGGTGGCGTCTATTCGCGGGAGATTCTGGCCATGAACCTGGCTGGGCAGTTGTCGCGGCTGCCGGCCGAGCAAGGGATAGAGAAGGTAGCCAGCGGCAAGACGGCGCGGTTACTCAAGCTGGGTTTGCCGGAGTTGAGCCGCCTGCGCAAGGTGGAAAACCCCGAAGCGAAACCCGTGCAGTTGGCCGAGCCAACCGAGCCGACCGCTTAAGCGTGTGCATGCGCTGTGCGCCCCAGGGTGGTCGCGCAGCGCCCTGAACCCGCTACCACGCCGCTGCTTCATGTTGTGTTAGCTGCGACAAAACACGACTTTTCGTGTGGGAATTGCTTCACAAAAAGCTATTTTTCACCAATTTTCTTCCCATCTGCTGCAACTTTTCCTGCTCTCGCCCGTCACATCGCCCGATAAACGCTTCCGTACTTATCGGTCCACAAGGATGTGATATGCCTACCATCGCCCTCCGCCTGCTCCTGCTGGCCGGCTGCCTGAGCGCAGCGCAAAGCAGCCTTGCTGCTACAGCCGACGATCCTCTGTTGCGCCAACAGCAGCGCGAACGGGCATTGCGTGAGCAGCTTGAAGCCCAGCCGGATGTGCGCCTGGAAGCGCCCACCACCGCGCACGGAATACTGCCCGCCCGGGAAACCCCGTGCTTCAGGATCAACGACATTCGCCTGATCGGCGACGCCGCCGAGCAGTTCCAGTGGGCCCTGGCGGCGGCCAACCCCAACGGTGACCCCGCGCTGGGGCGCTGCCTGGGGTCGGGCGCTATCAATCTCACGATGAAGCGCATGCAGAATGCGATTATCCAAAAGGGTTACGTCACCACCCGGGTATTGGCCGAAGCACAAGACCTGAGCAGCGGCATCCTGGTACTGACCCTGCTGCCAGGGCGTATTGGTGATATCCGTTTCGCCGAAGGTACAAGCCGGCGCGCCAATCTGTGGAACGCCATGCCGGCCCAGCCCGGCGACCTGTTGAACCTGCGTGATATCGAGCAAGCGCTGGAGAACTTCAAGCGCGTGCCCACCGCAGAAGCCGATATCCGCATCGCCCCTGCCAGCGGCAGCAACGCCAAACCCGGCGAGAGCGATGTGATCATTGCATGGCGCCAGCGTTTCCCGGCACGCCTGAGCCTGTCGGTGGACAACGGCGGTAGCAAGACAACCGGCAAATACCAGGGCGCCGTAGCGCTGTCGCTGGACAACCCGTTGAGCTTCAACGACCTGTTCTACGCCAGTTTCAACCATGACCTGGGCGGTGGCGAGTCCGGCGACAAAGGCTCCAAGGGCCATACGCTGCATTACTCGGTGCCCTTTGGTTACTGGCAGTTGGCGGTGACCAGCAGTGAGTACGACTACCACCAGAATGTGGCCGGGGTTAACCAGAACTTCCAGTACCGCGGCGAGAGCCGCAACAACGAACTGCGCCTGTCGCGCCTCGTATACCGCGATGCCGTGCGCAAGACCACGCTGTGGAGCAGCCTGTGGACGCGCTCGTCCGACAATTTCATCGATGACACGCAGATCCAGCGACAGCACCGACGCATGGCTGGCTGGCAGGCAGGCTTCAACCACCGCGAGTTTATCGGGCCGGCCACCCTCGACCTGGGGGCCAGTTATCGCCGTGGCACCGGTGCCCATGGTTCGCTGGAGGCCCCTGAAGAGGCGATTGGGGACGGCTCGTCGCGCTCGAAAATCATCCTGGCCGATGCCCAGTGGCAAGTGCCGTTCAGCGCCTATGACCAGCGTTGGCGTTATCTGGGTGCGTGGCGCGCACAGTGGAACCGCACCGAACTGGTTCCCCAGGATCGCTTCAGCATCGGTGGGCGCTACAGCGTGCGCGGCTTCGATGGTGAAAACATCCTGGCCGCCGACCGCGGCTGGACTTTGAGCAACGAACTGGGCTTGGCCCTGGGCAGCAGCGGCCAGGAGCTCTACACCGGTATCGATTACGGCGAGGTGGGCGGCAATTCCGCCGACTACCTGGTTGGCCGGCGCCTGGCCGGCGCTGTGGTGGGAGTACGCGGCGGGTACCGCAACCTGTCCTACGACTGGTCGTGGGGCACGCCGCTGAAAAAGCCGGACGGTTTCGAAACCGCCCACTTCACCAGTGCCTTTACCGTCGCGTTGTCTTTCTGAGGGCCCAGCATGCGATTCGACACCTTTGAAATCACAGCCCCTGGCGTGTTCGACGAGCCCTGGAACGAGGCCACGGCGCTGGGCAGCGCCACCTGGTTGTGGATGCATTCCCAGGCGCACCGTGACGTGCCGCTGCACACCCTGTCGAGCCTGCTGCTGCCGGCCCTGAAGCACCGCCAGTTCGTGCTGGGCAGCGAGGGTGGCAAGCCGGTGTTCTACCTGTCGTGGCTAAGCCTGGACGAGGCCGCCGAGCGCCGTTACCTGACACGTTCGCCCATCGAGATGGACGACGCTGACTGGTGCAGCGGCCAGCGGCTGTGGGTGAACGACTGGGTTGCACCGTTTGGTCACACCGAGGTACTGAGCCGGCTGTTGTTAAGCCGCGTGTTCCCCAACAGCTGTGCCCGTGCGCTCTACCACAAGGGCGAACAGCGTGGCCTGAAGATCAAGACATTTCATGGCATCGGCGTGATCCCCGAACAGGCCCGAGCCTGGTTTGCCGCCCACCCCGTCGTCACCGCTGCCTGACCTGCAAGCGCAAAGGGAGTTGCAATGAACAAGCACCTTTACCGGATCGTTTTCAACAAGGCGCGCGGCCTGCTCATGGTGGTGGCCGAAAATGTCAGCGCGCAGGGCAAGGCGCCGGGCAACACGCAGGCGCCAGGGCACGGTGCCGGGCAGTGCATCGCAACCTTGGGCCGCTTGCGCTTTGCCGTCATGGGCGCCCTGGGCCTGGTAAGCCTGAGTGCTGCGCCGGCCTGGGCTGCGGGCATTGTTGCCGATCCATCGGCTCCGGCCGGCCAGCGGCCGATGGTGATGGAAAGCGCCAACGGCACACCTTTGGTCAACATCCAGGCGCCCAGTGCAGCCGGTGTTTCGCACAACACCTACAACCAGTTCGATGTGGATGGCCGAGGTGCCATCCTCAATAACGCCGGGAGCAACAGCCAGACACAATTGGGCGGTTGGGTCGAAGGTAACCCGTACCTGGGCAATGGCAGCGCGCGCGTCATCCTCAACGAAGTCAACGCCAGCAACCCCAGCCAGTTGCGCGGTTATGTCGAAGTGGCCGGCAAGCGCGCCGAGGTGGTAATCGCCAACCCGGCCGGTATCACCTGCGACGGTTGCGGCTTCATCAACGCTGACCGCTCTACGCTGACCACCGGGCGTGTCCAACTGGAAAATGGCCAGATCACCGGCTACCGCGTTGAGGGCGGTACCTTGAGCATCACTGGCAAGGGCCTGGATGCCCGTGACAGCGACTACACCGACCTGATTGCACGCACCGTCGAGGTTAACGCCGGGGTGTGGGCCAGCGATCTGAAAGTCACAGCCGGGCGCAACCAGGTGAATGCAGCTAACACCCAGGCTACTGCGCTTGCAGACGACGGCAGCTCCAAGCCGGAAGTGGCAATTGATGTGGCAGCACTGGGTGGCATGTACGCCGGCAGGATCAAGCTGGTGGGCACCGAGGCCGGTGTAGGCGTGCGCAACGCCGGGCAAATCGGCGCCATGGCCGGTGACGTGGTGGTCAGCGCCGATGGTAAGCTGGTCAACCAGGGCGCGATCAGCAGTGCCAGTGCGTTGCAGGTAGCGGCTGCGGCTGTTGAAAACAGTGGCAGTGCGTATGCCAAAGGCTCGCTGGAGGTGACCAGCGCCGGTAGCGTGACAAACAGTGGCGTGCTGGCTGGCCAAGGCGATGTGAATATCCAGGCCGCCACGCTCAGCAACAGCAAGGCGTCCTTGCTGGCGGCTGGCGTCGATAGCGCGGGCAAGTCCAGTGGCAATGCCCGCCTGCAAGCCCGTGCAGAACAGATCGCGGCCCATGGCCAGGTTCATGCCAGCGGCACGCTCGACCTGCAAGGCAAAAACATCGACCTGCACGGTAGCCAGACCCAGGCCGGCGACATGCGGCTCAATGCAACTCAAGGTGACCTGGACCTGGCCGACAGCCAGATCAACAGTGCAGGCACGCTCAATGCCAGCGCCAGTGGCACCTTGCGCAGCGACAGTGCCAAGGTCAACGTGGGTAACCTGCAACTGACGGCCAGGCACATTGCCAACGTCGGTGGCGAGTTGGTGCAGACAGGTCAGGGCGTTTCCAGCCTCCAGGCCGCAGGCACGCTGGACAACCACGGCGGGCGCATCGCCAGCAATGGTCAGGACCTCACCCTGCAAGCCAGCCGCCTGAACAACCAGCAAGGCAAGGTTGAACACGCTGGCAGCGGGCAATTGAAGGTGCGTGCCGATCAGCTCGACGGCAAGGCGGGCACCTTGGCCAGTAACGGCACCTTGCAGCTGACGGCCCAGGACGCCGTGCTCGCCGAGGGGCAGACCCAGGCCCGCAAGCTGGTGCTCGACACGCGTACCCTCGACACCCGCGATGGCACGGTCATCGCCACGCAGGGCGGTACCCTCGAAGTGCGCAGTGCCCAGCACCTGGACAACCGCGGTGGCACGCTTGCCGCCGGTGGCGCGGCCAGTTTCAACGTGGGTGAGTTGCTCAACGACGACGGCACCCTCAACGCTGGCGGCGCCTTGAACATCCAGGCCCAGCGCCTGAGCAACCTGGCCGGCACCGTGGCGGCCACCCAGGCCATGCAAGTGATGGCCGGCCAGCTGGACAACAGCGGCGGGGTACTCGGCTCGGTGAATGCCGGCTTGCAGCTCACGTTGGATAACAGGCTGCTCAACCTGGGCGGGCGTCTGGAAGCGACGGGGGACATTCAGCTGAGTGCAGCGGGTGTGGATAACCGTCAAGGTGTGGTCAGTGGTCGAAACCTGTTGCTCGACAGTCGCGGTCAAAGTGTCGATAACAGCGGTGGCACCCTCGCTGCTGCTGCCACGCTCGACTTGCGCAGTGGCGAGTTGCTCAATGCCGCAGGCCTGATCCAGGCCGGTGGCCGCCTGCTGGTCGACACCGGCGACAAGGCGTTGCGCAATAGCGATTCCGGCACCACCCAGGGCATCGTCGGCCAGGGTGAAGTGCAACTGCACAGCGCACAGTTGATCAACGACCAAGGTTTCATCGCCGGCAAGGGCGACCTATTGCTGGCTGCCGAAACCTTGGTGAACCACGGCCAGATCATCGGTGAAAGCACGGTGCGTCTGACCGGCGCCCAACTGGATAACCAGAGGGGCGAAGTCCAGGCACGCGGTGCGCTGACCCTCGAACAGGCCAGCACGGTCGACAACCGCAACGGCCTGTTGCGCAGCGCCGGGCAGCTCACCTTGACCACGGCGCAGCTGGACAACAGCACGAGTGGGGGCCTGGACCATGGCATTGAAGGCCAGTCGCTGCTGCTGCGCGCCGACAGCCTGGACAACCGTTCGGGCGCACTGCGCGCCGACAGCGACATCGACCTGGGCCTGAGCAATGGCCTGAACAACGATGCAGGCCTGGTTTCGGCAGGCGGCAAGCTGTTGCTGGCCGACCGTGACAGCAACGGCACGCGCCTGCGCATCGACAATGGCAGCGGTACCCTGCTGGCCGGCAGCCTGCTGTCGATGAATGCCGCCTACTTCAGCGGCAGCGGCCAGGCCTTGAGCCTGGGCGACCTTATCCTGCGCCAGCAGGGCGACCTGACCACCCGCGGGCGCCTGCAGGCCAATGGCACGCTGGACATCGCCATTGGCGGCAGCCTGAGCAACAGCGGCCAGCTGTTGGCCGGCAAAACCCTCGCGCTCAGCAGCCAGGCGCTGGATAACCAGGCCAGCGGCGAGCTGTCTGCCACTGCAGTGAATGTGCGCGTCGGTGGCCAACTGACCAACCGGGGCCTGTTCGACGGCCAGCACGTACGGCTTCAGGCCCCTACCCTCGACAACCTTGGCACCGGGCGCATTTACGGCGACCAGTTGGCCATCTCTGCCAACGCGTTGAACAACCGTGACGAGCAGGGGCGTGCGGCGGTGATCGCTGCCCGCGAGCAACTGGACATCGGCGCCCAGTCCATCGACAACCGCGAAGACGCGCTGTTGTTCAGCGCCGGCGATCTGGCCATTGGTGGTGCACTCGATGCCGACGATCATGCCACCGGCAGTGCCGCAGCGTTGCGCAATGCCAGTGCCACTGTCGAGTCGCTGGGTGACCTGCGCCTGGCAGTGGCCGCATTGCGCAACACCAACGAACATTTCAGTACCGCCCAGGTGCAGGTCAGCAGCGAGCAATTGCGCGAGTATCAGATCAGCGGCTCGCCGAACCGCTACAGGCCGGACGAGGTCAGCGTCTACAACGACGAAGTCGACCACCTGCGCACACCGACGGGTACCCGCGACAATTTCAATCGGTACGACTACACCCGTACGGTGACCGAAACCCGTATTTTGACCTCGGCGCCAGGGCAGATCCTGGCCGGTGGTAACCTGACCTTCAGCGGCGATTCGGTTTACAACGACAAGAGCCGCATCCTCGCGGGAGGCCTGTTGCAGGCCGGGGCAGCCACGGTGACCAACACCGAGGTGGATGGCCAGCACGTAACCACGGACGCCGGTACCGCCACCAATTTCTACCGTATCCAGCGCAAGGGGCGTGATCGCCAAGGCACCAGCGTCACCGCCTATCGCCCGGCACCGTTGATCCAGGACATCGAGCTCACCCCCACCGAGTATGGCGAGCACGCCACCATCAGTGGCAGCGGCACCCAGATCAACGGGCGCGAGCAACAAGCGGTGGGCCAGCAGGTCGCGGCAGTCGGGCAAGTGGACGCCCAGGTCAGCGAGCAGCACCAGGTGGGCGCCGTGGTAGAGGTGAAACTCGAGGACGGCCAGGGCGTGGCCAACCTGGTGCGCAGCGGCGCGCCGAGCCTGGCGCTGCCGAGCAACAGCCTGTTCCAGACCAACCCTGCAGGCACCCAGGGTTACCTGATCGAGTCGGACCCGCGCTTCACCAGCTACCGTCAGTGGCTGTCGTCGGACTACATGCTCGACCGCCTGCAGGTCGACCCGGCCACCACCCAGCTGCGCCTGGGCGATGGCTTCTACGAACAGAAGCTGATCCGCGAACAGATTGCCCAGCTCACCGGGCGCCGCTTCCTCGACGGTTATGCCAGCGACGAAACCCAGTACCGGGCGCTGATCGATAATGCAGTAACCTTGGCCAACGACTGGAACCTGGTGCCGGGCGTGGCCCTGACTGCCGGGCAAATGGCCCAACTGACCAGCGATATCGTCTGGTTGGTGCAGCGCTCGGTAACCCTGGCCAACGGCGAGACACGCCAGGTGCTGGTGCCGCAGGTGTATGTGCGGGTACGTGAAGGCGACCTTACTGGCAATGGTGCCCTGATCGCCGGCCAGCAACTCAAGCTCGACCTCAGTGGCGACCTGCTCAACAGCGGCAGCCTGGGTGGGCGCAGCGTGATGGCGCTGACCGCGCAGAACATCGACAACCTCGGTGGGCGCATCCAGGCCAACAACGTGTCGTTGCAGACCCGCGACCACCTCAATAACCTCGGCGGCCTGATCGGTGCCACCGACAGCCTGGCCATCGAAGCCGGGCAGGATATCAATGTGCGTTCGCTGACCCGCGACAGCAGCAGCGAACAAGGCAGCCGCACCAACGTGTCGCGGGTCGCCGGGTTGTTTGTCAGCGGCGCCGAGGGCACGATGCGGGTGTCGGCCGGCAACGACCTGAACCTGGCTGCAGCACAGGTGGTCAACACCGGCGCAGGGGGCGTCACCCAGCTTGAAGCCGGGCGTGACGTCAACCTGACCACGCTTGGCGAAAGCCACCAGCAGTCGCTGGTGTGGAACTCCAGCAACTGGCGCAACGAGGCCAGCCGTGGTGAGGCGGGCAGTACGGTGCAGGCAACCGGCGACCTGCGGGTCCAGGCTGGGCAGGATATCGCGGCCCGCGGCGCTACCTTGAGCAGCGAGCAGGGCATGGTGCTGGCCGACGCCGGGCGCGACCTGACACTGGCCGCATCCGAGCAGTACCAGTTCGCCGATGAGGCCCACAAGTTCAAGGGTAGTAACGGGCTGTTCTCCAGCAAGACCACCACCCTGCGTGACACTGTGAGCCAGAGCCAGGCCAGCGGCAGCACGCTCAGTGCCGAGCAGGCTTACCTGCAGGCGGGCCGCGACATCAATGTGCGCGGCAGCGATGTGGTATCCACCAGCCAGACCGTGCTGGCGGCTGACCGCGATATCAATATCGAAGCCGCCAGCGAAAGCAGCAGCGAGCGCCATGACAAGGCCACCAAGAAAAGTGGCCTGTTCAGTGGTGGCGGTATCGCGGTCACGCTGGGCACCCAGGAACAGAGCGTCAAGGACCTCACCACCCGTGAGACCGCGCGTGCCAGCACCGTTGGCAGCACGGAGGGTGACATTCTGATCGACGCCGGCCGCCAGTACCGGCAGGTGGGCAGCGATGTGATGGCGCCCAAGGGCGATATCGACGTGCTGGCCCAGCAGATTGCAATCACCGAAGCCCGTGAAACCACCGACCGCACCCGTGAAACACGCTTCAAGCAGACCGGTTTCACCCTGACCATCACCAACCCGGTCATCAGTGCCATCCAGACCAGCCAGCAGATGCACGACGCCTCGAAGAAAACCGAGGATGGCCGCATGCAGGCGCTGGCGGCGGCGACCACGGCACTGGCGGTGAACAATGCCGCGACCGCCGTCGCGCAAGACCCGGGCATGGCCGGTGGCATCAACATCAGCCTGTCGCTGGGTACCAAACAGCAGCAGAGCACCACGGTGCAGCACAGCGATGCTGCTGCGGGCTCGACCATCGTCGCTGGCAACGACGTACGCCTGCACGCCAGCGGGGCGGGTAGCGACAGCGATATCACCGTGCAGGGCAGCGACATTCGTGCCGGCCGCGACGCCTCTCTGGTGGCCGATGGCGATATCAACCTGCTTGCCGCACGCAACACCAGCCAGCAGGACAGCGACAGCAAAGGCAGCAGTGCCAGCGTAGGCATAGGCTTTTCGCTGGGTGGCAGCCGCAACGGCTTTACCCTCGACCTTGGGGTAAGCGGCAACCGTGGCGAAGCCGACGGTGACACCCTGACCCACACCAACAGCCATGTGCAGGCCGGTAACACGGCCACTTTGATTTCCGGTGGCGACACCAACCTGCGCGGCGCGGTGATCAGCGGCCAGCAGGTGATCGCCGATGTGGGCGGTGACCTGAACATCGAAAGCCTGCAAGACACCGACGCCTTCAAGGTTGACGAGAGCAGCATGGGCTTTGGCCTCAGCCTGTGCATCCCGCCGTTCTGCGCGGGCGTCAGCTCGGTGTCGGTGGACGGCGCCAGCGCCAACTTTGGCGGCACCAACATGGACTCGGACTACGCCAGCGTCACCGAGCAGTCCGGCTTCAAGGCCGGTGATGGCGGCTTCGATGTGCGTGTGGGCGGCAACACCGACTTGGTCGGCGCAGTCATTGCCAGCAGCGACAAGGCCGTGCAAGACGGCAACAACCGCCTGGTTACCGCCAGCCTGACCAGCAGCGACATCCGCAACAAGGCCGAATACGACGCCAGCACATTCAATATCGGAGGCGGCTGGAAGGCTGCGGGTAAAGACCAGGAAGGCCAGGTACAGACGGGCGGCAAGGTCAGCCCCGGCACCGAACTGCCAACCAACGAAGATGAACTGGGCGCCAGCCTGCCCATCGCGATCAGCGCCAGCGACAGTGCCAGCAGCGTGACCCGCAGCGGCATCAGCGGTGGCTCGATCCTGATCACCGACGAGGCCGCCCAGCGCGAGCGCACTGGCAAGGGCGCTGAACAGACGGTTGCCGAGCTGAACCGCGATGTGTCCAGCGATCGCGACAGCAGCAACGCGCTCAAGCCGATTTTCGATGAAGAGCAGATTCGTGCCGGGTTCGAGATCGTCAATGCCTTTGCCAACGAGGCCGGCACCCTGCTGGCGAACAAGGCCAAGGAAGTTGACGACAAACGCAAAGCCGCCGACGAGGCCGACGCCAAGGCGCGCTCCAGCACCGATGATGAGGTCGCGCAGGCCCTGCGTAACGAAGCCCAGAGGCTGCGCGGCCAGGCCGATGGCATTGCTGGCAACTGGGGCTCCGGTGGCACCTACCGGCAGATCACCACCGCCCTGGTGGCGGCTGCCAGCGGCAATATCAGCGCCGGCAACGGCGCCTTCCTGCAGAGCATGGTGGTCAACTACGTACAGCAGCAAGGCGCTGGCTATATCGGTGACCTGGTGGCCAACGGCACTTTGGTCGAAGGCTCGCCCCTGCATGCGGCCTTGCACGGCATCGTTGCCTGCGCCGGCGCGGCGGCCAGCAGCCAGAGCTGTGGCAGCGGCGCGGCTGGCGCGGCAGCGTCGAGCTTGCTGACCGGGTTGTTCTCCGAAGCCAGCCCGACCGAAAGCGAACGCCAACGTGAAGCCAAACGCAACCTGATCGTCAGCCTGGTCACCGGCCTTGCGGCCACCACCGGTCTGGATGCCGCGACTGCGACGGGTGCGGCTTCGGGGGCGGTGGATAACAACTGGCTGGCGACACAGCAGCTGGTGCAGGCGAAGAAAGAAGTTGATGAGGCGGACGGTTTGTTGGCCAAGATGCAGGTCGCGGCCAAGTGGGGCTTCATCAGCAAGAAGCAGGACTTGTTGACCCAGACGGGCATTGGCGTTGGCTTGGTCGAGGCTGGTTTCAGCGATATCCAGGGGATAGCGCAGTTGCTCGCCCACCCTATCGATAGCCTCAATGGCATGAAGGCCTTGGTCACCGATCGCGCAGCCCGTGAGGCATTCGGTGATCAGGTGGTCAATGAACTGAGCGACAAGATCGACCGCATGAAACTGGCCCTTGAGCAGGGCGGGGACGACCAGGCCTTGCAGCTCGGACGTGACCTGGGTGAGCTGGTCTGGCAGGTGGGCAGCATCGCTACGGGGGCGGGTGGTATCGCCAAGGGCGGCGTGAAGTTGGCCACGGTCGGCATCAAGCTGAGCACCAGTAGCCTGGAAAGCATGGCGGGTATGGGGCGTTTCGAAAAGCTCTTGGCCAAAGGGGGGCAATTCAACCCCAACGGCACGCCGATCATGGACTTCCGAGCGTTGAGCAATGCACAGAAAAGTATCGTTGGCGACCTGATGGGCGGCGAGCGCATTCAGCAGATCGTGCCCGGCGCGCAAAAAATTGGTCGGGCGCCTGACATCGGCCAGACAGGCATCGATGACTTGTACAAAGTCAACAAGCCTGATGTGGACTATCTGATTGTTGAGTACAAGTTTGGCTCTTCAACGCTCAAGCAGACCAAGGATGGTATGCAGATGAGCGATAGTTGGTTGACAGGGGCGAACACTAACTACAATCGCGTTCTGGAGTCGGTAAGCGGTGATGCGCGCGAAGCGAGAAATATCCGGCAAGCGCTGGCTGCCGGGCGCGTTGAGAAGTGGTTGGTTCATACCGACCCGTTTGGCAATGTGACCGTCGGGGTGTTGGACAAGGCGGGCAAGTACGTGGCCGACCCGACGGCTACCTCCAAGTTACTGGGGATCAAGTGATGAAAATGCGTGCACCTCTTGGCGATCCTGCCTACTGGGCGGAGTGGGTCGCTTTCGGTGAGGAATCCATCGCCCTTGGCTGGGAAACAGCCAGCAAACCTTTCGGCGACCCATCCTATGCACCGCAATATCTGTTCGAATTGGCGCAGGATCATTGGCATCAGATGTTGCGTCGCTATTCGGCGGGTCTGCCTACCCCGTCGCTGGCAAGCTACTTTCCTGGGCTGCTCGATGCCTGGGAGCGCTCTCAGGCATTAGGTGCGCAGCAGTGGACCGAAGATCAGGTATTCACCCGTAATGCTTGGCGAGTTAACTATGACCATTACATTACCTGCTTCTGGGTGGTGGCGTTGGCGCTGGTATTGGAAATTCCCGACGAGCAGTGGCAGCGGTTGATCCGATTGGTGGGCAACGAAGGTGAAGATAGCCTGCTGGATCGCGTAATAGCGACCCGTTCGCCACAGCGGTGTATTGGCGGCGAGTTGCTTTACCCTAAACCATACGGGCGGTTGCAAGCTGCGATCGATGCCGAGCGCCCCCAGCAAGCCAGTCTGCTGCGTGATTTTGTTGACCATTGGTATCTTGAGCTCGGCAATGGTGCGCGGTCTGGCAAGTACAAACAGGCTGCAGCGTTCAAGCACCCCTACTGGTACCGCTATGGCGATGAGAACTTCGCTGGCGGTGCGTATTTTGGTCGCTGGTGCGTCGAGGCCGCGGCGGCGGTCAAGGTGTTTGGACTGGATGATCAGCTTTGTCTCGGCCATGAGCATTATCCACAGGCGCTTTTGCATGAGCAGGCAGATTTGCCATCACCACCAGTAACCGAGCGCGAAAAACGTGGGTTCTGGGCCAGATTGCTAGGCAAGTGACTGGAACCCCTGATTACTTGAGATTAGGCAGGCGCCTGGATTGCCTTCACTTGTCATCAGGCACCCGTTGATCAGCGCTGCAACGACCGGCTCGGGCTGACTCGCATGCCTGCGCTGCGGTCAGCCGCAGACTATCTGGTTCTTGCCCTGCCGTTTAGCCTGGTACATCGCCGCATCGGCCCGTGCGTACAGGCTATCCAGCGTCACATCTTCATCCGTCAGCGCAGTCAGCCCCTGGCTCACTGTCACCCCGTACACCTGCTCTTCATGGCTAAAGCTCAAACGCTGGATCGCCCGCTGCAAGCGCTCGGCAATCTGTTCTGCCGCGTGGGCATCGCAACCCGGGAACACCGCTGCGAATTCCTCACCACCAATGCGTCCGAACAAGTCGCCACGGCGTAGCACGGCCTTGCCGCTGTCGGCGATGCGTTGCAGCACCTGGTCGCCTTCCTGGTGGCCGTAGCTGTCGTTGATGCGCTTGAAATCATCGATATCCAGCAACAGGAAGGCCAGCGGCGTACCGGCTTCGCGGGCGTTGTCGAAGGCTTGCTGGGCACACTCGAAAAAGTGCCTGCGGTTGCTGCTTTGGGTCAGCACGTCGGTGGTGGCCAGGCGTTGCAGTTCGCCTTCAAGCTGCTTCTTTTCGGTGATGTCTTCGGCGATGCCGACAATGATCACCCGGTCGCCGTCGTGCTGCTGGTTGATGTAGCACTTGTCGCTCAGCCAACGCAGTTGGCCGTCGGCATTGAGAATGCGGTATTCGCGGTCCTCCACCGAGCCCTTGAGCAGCACCTGGGCCAGGCTGCGCTCAGCGTACTCCAGGTCGTCGGGGTAGATGCTGTCGCGCCATTCGTTGTAGTCGGCCAGCACCAGGCTGACCGGGCGGCCGAAGATTCGCTCGTAGGCCGGGCTGACGTACAGCACCTGGCGGGTTTCCCAGTCGAAGGCCCAGAGCACCGCATTGACGCTGTCGAGCAGTGAACTGAACAGTTGCTCGCGTTCGCTCAGGCGGGCGACTTCGCCTTGGGCGTGGAGCAAGGCCAGCAGGGTCTGGGCGGCTTCAGGAGGCGGGGTACCGGGCAGGATCGTGGGGATGTTCTTGGCCATGTGCACGAATCAGGTCTCGACTTGAAAGCGTGCGGCCAGCATCCTGCCCGCCACGCGGGCGATGTGCGGGTTTGAGTGGTGGCGAGGGGGCGAAGTTCCGAACGGCATGCCCCGAAAGGGGGCATGCCGACTAACGGCGGTCAGGCGCCGGAGGGGCGTAGGGAATAGGTTTTCAGCTGCGCTGCGAAGTCGCGCAGGGCATGAATGCCGCTGGTTTCGGCCTCGTGTACCCAGTCCTTCATGGCCGCTAGCATGTCGTGCCCGTTGGCGCTGGTGCGCGCCCAGATCTGCTGCAGGGCCAGGCGTTTTTCGTAAATGGTCTTCAACGCCTGGCTGTGCGCAAGCATGGACTCGATGCGCATGTGGTGGCGGTCTTCCAGCAGGCTGGTTTCACGCGACAGCAGGCGCTTGGCGCGGCGGAAGTGGTGACTTACCGAGGCGTCTACCCGGGCCAGCTCCTGCTTGACCAGCGGGCCGATCACCAGCTTGCGGTACTGCGCCATGATCTGGAAGCGGTTGTTGAGGATGGCCATGGCGGTGTCCATGTCCAGGCTGGCCTTGCCCGCCACCCGGTGAGCGATCGGTGCCACACGCTGCACCTTGGCCAGGCGCAACAGGCAGAACAGGCGTATCCAGGCCCAGCCCATGTCGAACTCCCAGCGCTTGACCGACAGCTTGGCCGAGTTGGGGTAGGTGTGGTGGTTGTTGTGCAGTTCTTCACCCCCGATGACGATGCCCCACGGCACCAGGTTGGTGGCTGCGTCGCGGCATTCGAAGTTGCGATAGCCCAGTGCGTGGCCCAGGCCGTTGACCACGCCGGCTGCCCAGAACGGAATCCACATCATCTGCACGGCCCAGATGGTGATACCGATGGTGCCGAACAGCAGCAGGTCGATGACGGCCATCAATGCAATACCGCCCAGCTTGTAGCGCGAATAGAGGTTGCGCTCGATCCAGTCCTCCGGGCAGTTCTTGCCATAAATGCGCAGGGTTTCGGGGTTGCGCGCCTCTTCCCGGTACAGCTCGGCACCCTTGCGCAATACCGTGCTCAGGCCTTTGTGAACAGGGCTGTGCGGGTCGTCGGGGGTTTCGCATTTGGCGTGGTGTTTGCGATGGACGGCGGTCCACTCGCGTGTGTTCTGCGCCGTGGTCAGCCACAGCCAGAAGCGGAAGAAGTGCTTGAGCGCGCCGTTGAGCTCCAGGGCCCGGTGCGCGGAGTAGCGATGCAGGTAGACCGTGACGCTGACGATGGTCACATGGGTCATCAACAGAGTGATGCCGACCAGTTGCCAGGCCGACAAGTCGAGCAGGCCGTTGTACCACATAGGTGTAAAAACCCTCGGAATGCAGGAGGAGGGGCTGATTATCCCCCGGGAGGGAAATAAAACCAGTCACCTGTTCAGATAGGAGGTCACGACATGTTTCAGCCTTTATAATGCCCCATTATTTCTGATGGGCTATTCCACCCGACATGTCTGTTTCCGTTCGCGACGCCTTGCGCATGGCTGCGCTGTATGTGGTGCTCTCGATCCTCTGGCTGGTGCTGGCCGAGGTGGTGCTGCACGGCATGACTGACGATCCCCTCGCAGTGACCGTGGGGCGGCAGATCAATGTGGTGCTGTGGGTGCTGTTCAGTGCCTTGCTGATTTACGTGTCGCGGGTGCGCCTGCTCAATTTCATCGGCCGTGGTGCCCGCTTGCGTTGCGAAGACCGTGAGCGGCTGCGCATGGCGGCTGCGGTGTTCGACAGCACACTCGAAGGGGTGTTGGTCACCGACCGCCAGGGCCTGATCGTGCACGTCAACCGCGCGTTCATGCGCATCACCGGCTACCAGCAGGATGAGGTCATCGGGCAGCGCCCGAACAAGTTCAAGTCAGGCCGCCATGGGGTGCCGTTCTACGAGCAGATCTTCGCCACGCTGGCCGATAAGGGCGAGTGGAGCGGGGAAATCTGGAACCGGCGCAAAAGCGGCGAAATCTACCCGCAATGGCAGACCATTTGCGCCATTCACGACGACGATGGTGAACTGAGCCATTATGTGGCGGTATTCAGTGATATCAGCGCAATCAAGCATTCGGAGCAGGAACTGGCCTACCTGGCCCACCACGACCCGCTGACCGGCCTGCCCAACCGGCTGCTGTTCACCGACCGCGTCGAGCAGGCTTTGGCGTCGGCCCAGGCCAACAAGCGCGGTTGTGCCCTGTTGTTGCTGGACCTGGACCACTTTCAGAGCATCAACGACGGCCTGGGCCACACCATCGGTGACCAGTTGCTGAAGCTGGTGGGCGAGCGCCTGGGTGAGGTACTGGGTGCAGGCGTGACCTTGGCGCGCCTGGGCGGCGACGAATTTGGCGTGCTGGCGGAGAACTGTCAGCAGGTCGGCCAGGCGGGCAAGCTGGCGCAGTGCATCATCGAGCGTATGCGCGAGCCGTTCCAGTTCGATGGCCATCGCCTGTTCATCAGTGTCAGTGCGGGCATCAGCCTGTTCCCCAGCGATGCGTTGAGTGCCGAACAACTGCTGCGCAATGCCGATTCGGCGCTGTTCAAAGCCAAGAGCAACGGGCGGGCGTGCTATGCGCTGTATACCGAAGAGCTGACCGCCCATGCCCAGCACCGGGTAGAGACCGCCGGTGAGCTGCGCCGGGCCCTGGAGCAGGATGAGCTGCGGGTGTACTTCCAGCCGGTACATGACCTGGCTTCTGGCCGACAAGTCGGGGTCGAAGCGCTGGTGCGCTGGCAGCACCCCCAGCGCGGCCTGGTGCCGCCGGGCGAGTTCATCCCGATTGCCGAGCGCACGGGGCTGATTGCCGAGATCGACACCTGGGTGCTGCGCCAGGCCTGCCAGCAAATGGTGCAATGGCAGGCCGAAGGCCGGCAGCTGGCGTTCGTGGCGGTAAACATCTCCAGCCGCCTGTTTGGCCAGCACGAGTTGTACCGGCAGGTGGCCGAAGTGCTGCACGAGACGGGCCTGGCCCCGGCCCTGCTGGAGCTCGAAGTAACCGAAAGCGCGGTGATGGAAGACCCGGAAGTGGCACTGGAGCAGTTGCACCGGTTGCGTGAGCTGGGGGTGACCTTGGCCATCGATGACTTTGGCACCGGGTATTCATCGCTGCTGCGGCTCAAGCGTTTGCCGGTGCAGAAGCTGAAAATCGACCAGGGCTTCGTGGCCGGTTTGCCGCATGATGAAGACGACATCGCGATCGTGCGGGTGATCATCGCCCTGGCCCACAGCATGGGTATGCAGGTGCATGCCGAGGGCATCGAGCAGGCAGAGCAGGCCAGCTTCCTGTTGCAGGAGCAGTGTCAGCTGGGGCAGGGCTATTGGTTCGGGCGGCCGGTGCCGGCTGGGGATCTTCGCTGGGATTGAAGGCCTCTTCGCGGGTTTACCCGCGAAGGATTCAACGCTTGTTCAAGCCTTTCGCCAAGCAGTCCCCGCCCAGCTGGATCAACGCCACCAACGCCACCAGCATGGCGATCACGGTCAGCATGATCTGGCTGTCGAAGCGCTGGTAGCCATACCGATAGGCAATATCCCCCAACCCCCCCGCACCAATCGCGCCGGCCATGGCCGAAGAGTTGATCAGGGTTACCAGGGTAATGGTGAAGCCACCGACAATACCGGGCAGCGCCTCAGGCAAGAGCACATGCCAGACGATGTGCCAGCGTCGGCAGCCCATGGCCTGCGCAGCTTCCACCAGGCCATGGTCCACTTCGCGCAGGCTGACCTCGGCAATCCGCGCGAAGAACGGTGTGGCGGCAATGGTCAGCGGCACCACCGCCGCCCATACGCCGTAAGTAGTGCCTACCACCAGGCGGGTAAAGGGGATCAGCGCGACCATCAGGATCAGGAACGGGATCGAGCGGAACAGGTTGACGAAGGCGCCCAGCACGCGATTAAGCAGCGGTGCTTCGAAGATGCCACCCTTGTCACTGGTGACCAGCAGCACCGCCATCGGCACCCCTACCAACAGGGCGATCAGCGATGACACGCCGACCATCAGCAGGGTATCGAGCAAACCTTCCAGCAGGCGATCAAACCACATGGCCCAGTACCTCCACGTCCTCGGCCCAGCGGCGGGCGCGCTCCAGTAATTGATGCGTGTCATGCGGCGAGTGCCGCACCGACAGGATCAGCTGGCCCAAGGCATGTTCGCCAATGGTCTCCACGCCGCCCTGCAGCAGGCGCACACGCCCGCCCAGTTCGTTGAACAGGGCAGACAGTTCAGGCTCGTCCAGCACCGTCAGTTTCAACACCACGGCGCTGTCGCGGCTCGCCGGGCTGGCTTGCAGGCTGGCTTGGAGCGCGGCAGGCAGCCTGGCCTGCAGTGGCGCAAGCAAGGTGCGGGTGACCTCGTGGCGAGGCGAACCGAACACCCGCCAGACCTCGCCCTGTTCGACCACTTCACCACGTTCGAGCACCACCACCCGGTGGCAGATATCGCGGATCACGGCCATTTCGTGGGTGATCAGCACAATGGTCAGCCCCAGGCGCTGGTTGATGTCGCGCAGCAGCTCAAGGATCGAGGCCGTGGTTTCCGGGTCCAGCGCGGAGGTGGCTTCGTCGCACAGCAGAATTTCGGGGTCGTGTACCAGCGCCCGGGCAATACCGACGCGCTGCTTTTGCCCGCCGGACAGCTGCGCCGGGTAGACGTGGTGTTTTTCCTGCAGGCCAACCAGCTCCAGCAGTTCACGCACCTTGCGCTGGCGCTCGGCCTTGGCCACGCCGGCCACTTTCAATGGCAACTCGACGTTCTGCCACACGGTTTTGGCCGACATCAGGTTGAAGTGCTGGAAGATCATGCCTATTCGCCGACGCAGCGCCACCAGGTGGTCTTCGTCGAAGGGGGCAATGTCCACCTGATCAATCAGCACCCGGCCCTGGCTGGGTTGCTCCAGCCGGTTGATGGTGCGCAACAGCGATGACTTGCCGGCCCCGCTGCGGCCGATGATGCCGAAGATCTCGCCATGGCGGATGTTCAGGTCGATGCCTTGCAAGGCCGGTTGTGCCTGGCCAGGGTAGGTCTTGCCCAGGCCGATGAAGCGCACATGGGCTTCATTGACCTCCGGGCGCAGGGCCTGTTCCTTGACCGTTGGCGGCAATGGTTGGGGGGTAGGCGCCCTGAGCGCGCTGGCCTGGCTCATGTCAGCCTTCCCAGCCGGCTTGGTAGAGATTGCCGTGGGCTTTGTCCAGCGCTGCACGCACGGCTGGCGAGTGCTGGTAGATGTCAACAAACTTGGCCAGGCGCGGGTCGTCCTTGCTCTGTGGGCGAATGACGAACTGGATCACGTATTCCTTGTTTTCCAGGCCGTCGAACAGCAATGCCGAGGTGGCATCGAAGGTGTTGGCCAAGCGGATGTAGGCCGGGTAACCCTGCACCAGGTCGGCGTCATCGTAAGCGCGGACCAGCTGAACCGCCTCGACCTGAAGGATTTTCAGCTTTTTCGGGTTGGCGACGATGTCGTCCTCGGTGGCCTTGTAACCAACGCCTGGCTTCAGGCTGATCAACCCGGCCTTGGCCAGCAGTTGCAGGCCCCGGCCGCTGTTGATCGGGTCGTTGGCAATGGCCACGCTGGCGCCTTCAGGCAGCTCGGCAAAGCTTTTGTACGCTTTCGAGTACAGGCCAACGTTGTTGATGATGCCCGGTGCGTAAGGCACCAGGTTGAAGCCGGCAGCTGCCTTGGCGTTTTCCAGGAACGGGATGTGCTGGAAGTAGTTCACGTCGATGTCGCCGCTGTTGAGGCTGACGTTGGGTGCGATCCAGTCGCTGAACTCGATGAGCTTCACTTCCAGGCCTTGCTTGTGCGCTTCTTCCACGGCGGCTTCCAGCGGGATCGCAAAGGCCGAGGTGGTGCCGATCTTCAGTGGGTCGGCTGCCAGGGCGTGGGCGGACAGGCCAAGGGTGAGGGCAATGGCCGCGACGGGCCGGAACAGTTTCTCAAGCATGGTGCGGGACTCCAGTCGAGGCAGGGGAAGGGACAAAGCGATAGGCCGAACCAGGGTGGTCGGCGGGCAAGTGCGGGTGGTCGGCCTGGAACAGCTTCTCGCGCAGGGTGCCTTCGGCGTAGGCCGTCTTGTAGCGGCCACGCTGCTGCAGTTGCGGGATGACCAGGTCGATGAAGTTTTCGAAGCTTTCCGGGGTGACGGTGCGGGTCAGGTTGAAACCGTCCAGGCCGGTTTCATCAATCCACGCGATCAACTGCTCGGCCACCTGGTCAGGTGAGCCGACCAAGGTTACGTAGCGGCCACCGAGGGCGTGCTGCTCAAGCAGACGTCGGCGGGTCCAGGCGTTGTCTTGTAACTGGCGCGTGGCGGACTGAATGGCGTTGCCCTGGCTGAAGCCGATTGGCTCGTCCAGTTCATACGCCGCAAAGTCGATGCCGGTGGATGCCGCGAAGTGCGCGACGCCGGCTTCAGGGCTTGCATGGCGCAAGTACTCGGCATGCTTGGCCTGGGCCTCTTGCTCGGTGGCTGCCACGATCACCGTGATACCCATGAACACCTTGATTGCCTGCGGGTCGCGGCCGGCGGCCTGTGCAGCGGCGCGCACCTTGTCGACCTGGGCGCGGGTGGCGGCTTTGTCCTGGCCACTGATGAACACGCATTCGGCATGGTTGCCGGCAAAGGCCAGGCCGCGCTGCGAGCTGCCGGCCTGGAACAGCACCGGCGTGCGCTGTGGCGAGGGTTCGCTCAGGTGATAGCCCTCGACGTTGTAGAACTCGCCGTGGTGGCTGACTTTGCGCACCTTGTCGGGTTGGGCGTACACGCGCTGCTGGCGGTCGGCGATTACGGCATCGTCTGCCCAGCTGCCTTCCAGCAGCTTGTACAGCACCTGCAGGTATTCGTCGGCCTGGTCGTAGCGGCGGTCATGCTCCGGTTGTTGCGCCAGGCCCATGGCCCGGGCGGCGCTGTCGAGGTAGCCGGTGACGATGTTCCAGCCCACCCGGCCATTGCTCAGGTGGTCGAGGGTGGAAAGGCGCCGGGCGAACAGGTACGGCGCCTCGTAGGTGAGGTTAGCGGTAAGGCCGAAACCCAGGTGGCGGGTAACTGCTGCCATGGCCGAAACCAGCAGCAGCGGGTCGTTGACCGGCAGCTGGATCGACTCCTTGAGGGTGACGTCCAGCGACTGACCGTAGATGTCGTAGGTGCCCACGATGTCGGCAATGAACAGCCCATCGAACAGGCCGCGTTCCAGCAGGCGTGCCAGGTTGGTCCAGTAGTCCAGGGTCTTGTACTGGGTCGAAGTGTCCCGTGGGTGGGTCCACAACCCATGGTTGATGTGCCCGATGCAGTTCATGTTGAAGGCATTGAGCAGGAGCTGCTTGGCCATCAGATGGTCCCCCGGCGTGGCGGGTTGGCATCGTTGAGGTAGTAGTTGCCGATGGCGTGGTACTTCCAGCGCACCGGGTCGTGCAGGGTGTGCACGCGGGCGTTGCGCCAGTGGCGGTCGAGGTTGTGTTCGGCCAGGGTGGCCTGGCTGCCGCCCAGCTCGAACAGGGCGGTACCGGCGGCAAGGGAAATCTCTGTGCTGATGGCCCGTGCTTCGGCCACGGCGATGGAGGCGGCGGCCACATTGTCGGCGGTGCTGTCGTCGCGGGCGTGGTCGAGGTATTCACCGGCGCGTTCCAGCAGGGCCTCGGCGGCGTGCAGGCGGATTGCCAGGTGACCGAAGCTTTTGAGGGTCAGCGGGTCGTCCGTGGCTTTGTCCAGGCCGGAGTCGACCCACGGGCGGCTGCGGGTGCGCACGAAGTGCAGGGCATCTTCGTACGCGGCACGGGCGATGCCGGTGTCGATGGCGGCATGAAGGATCTGCGCCAGCGGGCCGACCGGGGTAGGGCGCTCGAAGGCGCTCTGGAACGGCACGACGTCGGCAGCGCTGATGTACACGTTGTCGAACACCACCGAGCCACTGCCGGTGGTGCGCTGGCCGAAACCGCTCCAGTCGTCGATCACTTGCAGGCCCTGGCTGTCGGCCGGGACAAAGGCCAGCTGCTGCACGCCCTGTTCATCAATGACCGAGGTGGGAATACGCTGGGCGTAGATCGCGCCCGTAGAGTAGAACTTGCGGCCATTGATGCGGAAACCGTCACCATCACGGCTCAGACGAGTGGTGCGCTCGTTGGCGGTCTTGGTGCCCAGTTCGGCCAGGGCGTTGCCGAAACGCTTGCCTGCCAGCACTTCGGCGTACAGGCGCTGCTGCTGCTCGGGAGTGCCATTTACCCGCAGCACTTCCAGGCCGTAGAAGTGGTTTTGCGGGATCTGCCCGAGCGAGCCGTCGGCCTGGGCGATACGGGCAATGATCTTGGCCAGGGTGACGTTGGACACGCCAGCGCCGCCGAAGGCCTTGGGTACGCTGATGGCCCACAGGCCGGAGCGGGTAAACAGCTCCAGTTCGGCGTGGGGCAGGCGGCGCTCGCGGTCGCGCAGGGCGCTGTCGCGGCGCAGTTGCTGGGCGATGTCTTCGGCGACATTCAGGGCTTCGGTGTCGCTGGTGATGATATTTGTAGTCATGGTGTTCTCCGGGGGCCGCTGCGTGGCCCTTCGCGGGCTTGCCCGCTCCCACAGGTAAAGTGATGCCTGTTCAGGCAGTGGTAATCCTGTGGGAGCGGGCAAGCCCGCGAAGGGCTGCGCAGCAGCCCCAAAGGCAGCAAATCAGATCCAGGAATGCCGCGCAGGCAGGGTGCCGTTGAGGTGGTAAGCGCCCACCGCGTGGTACTTCCAGCGCACCGGGTCATGCAGGGTGTGCACCCGGGCATTGCGCCAGTGGCGGTCGAGGTTGAACTCGGCAAGGGTGGCGCGGCTGCCAGCCAGCTCGAACAGCTTCTCGCTGGCTTGCAGGGAAATCTCGGTGGTCAGCACCTTGGCCTCGGCCACGGCAATCGAGGCTCGCGCCGCACTGGCTGCGTCGATTGGCGCGGCATTGACTTCGTCCAGTACCCGCGCAGCCTTGCGCAGCAGCGCTTCGGCGGCGTGTAGCTCAAGCTTCAGGCGCCCGATGTCGGCGATGACATACGGGTCGTCGCTGGCGCGGTCCACGTTGGCTTCGATCCACGGGCGAGACTTTTCGCGCACGAAGGTGATCGCATCATCAATTGCTGCTTCGGCTATGCCGGCATCAATTGCCGCCTGGATCAGCTGTGAAGCCGCACCCTGGATGTTGGGGATATCACGCTGGCGCCAGTTGTCGATCACCAGCTCCGCGTCGACCGGCACCTGGTCCAGCAGCACGGTGCCGCTGGCAGTGGTGCGTTGGCCGAACCCGGACCAGTCATCGACGATGCGCAGCCCCGGGCTGCCACGGCGCACGAACGCCAGGCGCTGACGGCCTTCGTCGTCCAGTGCCTTGACGGCCACCCAGTGGGCGAACAGGGCGCCGGTGGAATAGAACTTCTCGCCGCTGATGCGATAGCTGTCACCAGTGCGAGTGATTCGGGCCTTGAGGGTGAGGGTGTCTTTGGTGCCGCGCTCGGGGCCGGCATTGCCGATGCGCCAACCGTCGAGCACGCTGCGGAAGATCAGCGCCTGTTGCGCCTCGGTGGCTGTCAGGCGAATCAGTTGCAGCATGCCGAACTGGTTCTGCGGGATCTGCCCCAGGGCCGGGTCGGCGGTGCTGATCAGGCGGAACACTTCGGCAACGGTTTCGAACGACACGTCGGGGCCGCCGTGGGCCTTGGGTACGCTGATGCTGCCCAGGCCGCTGCGGGTGAACAGTTCGATCTCGGCCCAAGGCAGTTTGCGTTGCTGGTCGCGGCGTGCGGCCTGCTCGCGGGCGACCTCAGCCAGTTCGCGGGCCGCTTGCAAGGCTTCGGCGTCGTTGCGCAGCACCTTGGCCGGCAGCAGCAGGGGCGAGCTGTCGAGATCGCTGTTGAATTGGGTGTTTGGCTGGCTGGACATCAGTACCGCTCCTTGGCTGCACTCAATGCCCTGGCGTTACGCACTGGGGTGATTGTGATCCTGACCATTCCTGACCTCACAAAAAAGTTGTGCCGCTACAGCTGATCGCGACAGATATGTGCTGGTCCGGTGGTCCGGTTTATATACCCTAATGCTTTATAAAAAGTTTATGAACTAACTCTTTGGAATATCTATAGAAGAGGGATTTGCTGGGGATGTACCGGCCCTTTCGCGGGCAAGCCCGCTCCCACAGGATCCCCACCAGCCTTGGAAGCGCTGAGGTTCGTGTGGGAGCGGGCTTGCCCGCGAAGAGGCCGGAGCAGGTTTACTCGGAGGCGGCAGTACCCAGGAACTTGCGCAAGAACTGCCGTGTGCGCTCTTCCTTCGGCGCCGCAAACAGCGCCTTGGCCTCACCCTGTTCCACGATCACGCCCTTGTCGAAGAAGATCACCCGGTTCGCCACATCCCGGGCAAAGCTCATTTCGTGCGTGACGATGATCATGGTGCGCTTCTCCTCGGCCAGGCCGCGGATGGTCGCCAGCACTTCACCTACCAGCTCCGGATCCAGTGCCGAGGTGGGTTCGTCGAACAGGATCACCTCCGGCTCCATGGCCAGGGCACGGGCGATAGCCACCCGTTGCTGCTGACCACCGGACAAGCGCCGGGGGTAGGCTTCTTCCTTGCCTGCCAGGCCAACCTTGGCCAGCAGGCGCCGGCCAAGGTCGATGGCCTGCTCGCGGGGCGTCTTCTTGACGATCACCGGCCCCTCGATCACGTTCTCCAGGGCGGTGCGGTGCGGGAACAGGTTGAAGTTCTGGAACACGAACCCTGCTTGCTGGCGCAAACGGCGAATTGCACTTTGCTGCCCGCCCAGCGGGCGGTTGGCATCGATGCTGATAGCGCCGATCTGGATCTGCCCGGCATCCGGGGTTTCCAGCAGGTTGAGACAGCGCAGGAAGGTGGTCTTGCCCGAGCCGCTGGGGCCGATGATGGCCACCACTTCGCCGGGCTGTACGGTCAGGTCGATACCGTTGAGCACGGTCTGGCCCTTGAACCGCTTGGTCAGGCCTTTGACTTCAATCATGCTCAGTGCTCCTGGTCATGCTGGTTGACCCGCGCTTCCATGCGGTTCTGGAAGTGCGCGAGGATGCTGCACAGCACCCAGTAGATGACCGCGACCGCCACGTACATGGTGAACACTTCGAAGGTGCGTGCGGTAATCAGCTGCGCCTGGCGGAACAGTTCGGGCACCTGGATGGTGGCGGCCAGGGCGGTGTCCTTGACCAGCGAAATGAAGCTGTTGCCCAGCGGTGGCAGCGCAGTGCGCAAGGCTTGTGGCAGGATCGCCCGGCGCATGGCCTGGACGCGGGTCATGCCGATGCTGGCGGCCGCTTCCCACTGGCCACGGTCGATCGAGGAGATGGCTGCGCGCAGGATCTCGCAGATGTAGGCCGCCATGTTCAACGACAAGCCGATCAGCGAGGCGGGGATGGGGTCGAGTTCGATGCCGATCTGCGGCATGCCGAAATAGATCACGAACAGCTGCACCAGCAGCGGCGTGCCGCGGAAAAACGATACGTAGATCCGCGCCAGCCAGTTCAGCGGCAAGATCTTCGACAGGCGCATCAGCGCCAGGGCAAAGCCCAGCACCAGGCCGAAGAACATGCCGCCAACGCTGAGCAGCACCGTATAACCCGCGCCCTTCAGCAGGAAGGGCGTGGAGTCGACAACGAGTTGCAGGCTTTCAGCGATCATTTGGTGACATCAGCACCGAAGTATTTCTCGGACAGCTTGGCCAGCGTGCCGTCAGCCTTGAGCTTGTCGATGGCCTTGTTGATGGCATCGAGCAGCTCAGGCTCGCCCTTGCGCAGGGCCACGCCGCTTTCCAGGCGCGAGAAGGCATCGCCGGCCAGCTCCGTGTCCTTGGCTTTTTGCGCGTATTCCAGCGCGGCCAGGCGGTCGATCAGGATGGCGTCGATGCGGCCGTTACGCAGGTCGGCGAACTTGCTCGGGTCGTCTTCATAGGTGCGCACATCGGCTTGCGGCACGTCTTTTTTCACCCACTGTTCGTAGTTGGTGCCCAGGCCCACGCCCACTTTCTTGCCGGCCAGGTCGGCGGCCTTGTGGATGTTCAACTGCTCGGCCTTCTTCTTCAGGATCAGCGCCTGGATGCCGGAGATGGTGTAGGGCTCGGAGAAGTCGTACTTCTTCTTGCGCTCTTCGGAAATGGTCACCTGGTTGATGACTACGTCCAGGCGCTTGGACTCCAGCGCAGCGAGGATGCCGTCCCACTTGGTCGGTTGGACCTTGGCCTTGACCCCCAGCTCCTTGGCCAGCAGCTCGGACAGCTCCACTTCGAAGCCAGTCAGCTTGCCGTTTTCGTCCTGGAAGCTGAACGGTGGGTAGGTGCCTTCCAGGCCGACGTTGATCACGCCTTTTTCCTGGATGGTCTTCAGCTGCTCGCCCGCGAAGGCCTGGCTGAGCAGGCCGGTACCCAGCAGAACAGCCAGGGTAGCATTGAGTAGCGGTTTGGCGAATTTCGACATGTCAGAGCCCCGCGCTTGTTGTGTAAGTAGTGAGGTGGCGACTATAGGGTTGGCTGCTTAGGCCAGGAAATACTAAAAAATTCTTTTGTTATTTCCATTTTGATTGGTGCCAGGAGCTGGCTGCTTTGAGGGTAGGCGAGGATGCCTGTGCCGTCATCGCGGCTTATGCCTGACTTAGCGCAGGATGGAATAAAGCGTTGTTTTTTCCAAGGGGCTGATTTGCCGTAGAGTGGATCGCATGTAGTCAGGCCCGGCCTCTTCGCGGGCCTGGCGGCACCATTAGATGGCCTATACGGCAGGAGAAAACCGTGAGCGAACAACCTTCATCCGCGCACTGGCAGTTGCAGAGCATCGTCAGTGGCCTGCGCGGCGCCCGTGAGCAATGGCGCACCCGTAATGGCCGCAGCATTGGCGAGCAGGGCGGGCGCGAGTTGCCGTCGCGCGAGGCGATGCGGCAGATTCTGGAGCAACTGTGCGGCGCGCTGTTCCCCATGCGCCTTGGCCCGGTCGATTTGCGCGAAGAGAGCGAAGATTTCTACGTCGGCCATACCCTGGATGCCGCGCTGACCGCCTTGCTTGCCCAGGCTCGCCTTGAACTGCGCTATGCGGCACGGCAAAGCAAGGCTGAGCTGGCTGGCGTCGATGCCCATGCGCTGAGCCTGATCCAGGGTTTTGCAGCTGCGCTACCGGAACTGCGCGTACTGCTCGACACCGACGTGCTGGCCGCCTACCACGGTGACCCGGCAGCGCGCAGCGTGGATGAAGTGCTGCTGTGCTACCCGGGTATCCTGGCGATCATCCACCACCGCCTGGCGCACCACCTGTACCAGGCCGGCTTGCCGCTGCTGGCGCGGATCAGCTCGGAGCTGGCGCATTCGGCCACCGGTATCGACATTCACCCCGGCGCGCAGATTGGCCCGAGCTTCTTCATCGACCACGGGACCGGTGTGGTGATTGGCGAAACCGCGATCATCGGCGAGCGCGTGCGCATCTACCAGGCCGTGACCCTGGGCGCCAAGCGCTTCCCGAGCGATGAGTCGGGGACCCTGCACAAAGGCCTGCCACGGCACCCGATTGTCGAGGACGATGTGGTGATCTATGCCGGGGCCACGGTGCTGGGGCGCATTACCATCGGCAAAGGTTCGACCATTGGCGGCAATGTGTGGCTGACCCGCAGTGTGCCGGCTGAAAGCAACATTACCCAGGCCAACCTGCAGCTGGATTGCCAGGACAAGAACTGATCTAACCTTGCGGTAGGCCGCGACGAGGCTGGAACGAGAGGGCGCCAATCGGCGCCCCGGTTCGCAATGAAATTCGATCCATGTTTAACTTGAACGCTTGTTCAATGAAAAACGCTGGTCCGCTGCCGGTGTTCAACAGGAGGATTCCTTTGCTGAACCCGTTCATTCCGAACCTCACGTCATTCGACGAGGTGCATACCTCATGAGTGCGCCGATCCCTTCCAACAGCACTATCCGCATGAACCCTCCGGTGTTCTATTTCGCGGCAAGTTTCATCCTCATTTTTGGCCTGGTAGTCATTTCCAACCCGCAAGCCGCAGGTGACTGGTTGCTGGCAGCGCAGAACTGGGCGGCCAACACGGTCGGCTGGTACTACATGCTGGCCATGACGCTGTACCTGGTCTTCGTGGTGGTCACCGCCTTGTCCGGCTACGGCAAGATCAAGCTCGGTGCCGACCACGACGAACCCGAGTTCAGTTATCTGTCGTGGGCCGGCATGCTGTTTGCCGCTGGTATCAGCATCACGTTGTTCTTCTTCTGTGTTTCCGAACCGCTCACCCACATGCTGCAGCCGCCCCAGGGCGAAGCGGGCACGGCAGAGGCCGGGCGCCAGGCGATGCAGATTCTGTTCCTGCACTGGGGCCTGCATGGCTGGGGGGTGTTCGCCTTCGTCGGCATGGCCCTGGCCTATTTCGCCTACCGGCACAACCTGCCGCTGGCGTTGCGTTCGGCGCTGTACCCGCTGATCGGAAAGCGCATCAACGGGCCGATCGGCTACGCAGTGGATGGCTTCGGCATCATCGCCACGGTGTTCGGCCTGGGGGCCGACATGGGCTTTGGCGTGCTGCACCTGAATGCGGGCCTGGACTACCTGTTCGGCATCAGCCACAGCCAGTGGGTGCAGGTGATCCTCATCACCCTGATGATGGGCGCGGCGGTCGCCGTGGCCGTTGCCGGGGTGGAGAAGGGCGTACGGGTGATGAGCGACATCAACCTGTTCCTGGCCTGCGCACTGCTGCTGTTCGTGCTGTTCGCCGGGCCGACCCAGCACCTGTTCAATACGCTGATCCAGAACCTTGGCGACTATCTGGGCGCTTTGCCACGCAAGAGTTTCGATGTGTATGCCTACGGCGAAAACCGTGACTGGCTGGGTGGCTGGACGGTGTTCTACTGGGCCTGGTGGATTGCCTGGGCACCGTTTGTGGGCCTGTTCATCGCCCGTATCTCCCGTGGCCGTACCATCCGCGAGTTCGTCTTTGGCGTGCTGCTGATCCCGTTGGGGTTCACCCTGGCGTGGATGTCGATCTTCGGCAACAGCGCGCTGGACCAGGTGATCAACCATGGCATGACCGCACTGGGCCAGTCGGCACTGGATAACCCGTCGATGAGCCTGTACCTGCTGCTGGAGACTTACCCCTGGAGCAAGGCGGTGATCGCCACCACGGTGTTCATCAGCTTCGTGTTCTTTGTCACGTCGGCCGACTCGGGCACCGTGGTGCTGTCGACCTTGTCGGCCAAGGGGGGTGAAGCCGATGAGGACGGGCCGAACTGGCTGCGCATCTTCTGGGGCGCGATGACCGCGCTGATCACCAGTGCGCTGTTGTTCGCGGGCAGCATCGACTCGCTGAAGTCGGCGGTGGTACTGACCTCGCTGCCGTTCTCGCTGATTCTGTTGTGCATGATGTGGGGGCTGCACAAGGCGTTCTACCTGGAGTCGCAGCGGCAGATCGCGCAGATGCACTCACTGGCCCCGTTCGCCCAGTCACGTCGCGGTCGAGGTGGCTGGCGCCAGCGCCTGAGCCAGGCCGTGCATTTCCCGTCGCGTGATGAGGTGTACCGCTTCATGGACGACGTAGTGCGCCCGGCGATTGCCGAGGTCCGTGAGGTGTTCGAGCAGAAGGGGCTGGTGCTGATCACCCAGGATGACCCGAGCCACGACAACGTCAGCCTGAAGATTGGCCATGGCGAGGAGCAGCCGTTCATCTACCAGGTGCAGATGCGTGGGTATTTCACACCGTCATTCGCCTTGGGTGGGCTGGGCACGCAGGAGTTGAAGAACCGCCGTTATTACCGGGCGGAGGTGCACCTGAGCGAAGGCAGCCAGAACTATGACCTGGTGGGCTACAGCAAGGAGCAGATCATCAACGACATCCTGGACCAGTACGAGCGGCACATGCAGTACCTGCATCTGGTCCGTTAGATCGCCGGGGCCGCTTTGCGGCCCATCGCGACACAAGGCCGCTCCTACAGAGGTACGCCATCTCCTGTAGGAGCGGCCTTGTGTCGCGAAAGGAGGCCGAAGGCCTCCCAAAATCTGTCAGAAGGGTGCATCCCCCAGGATGGTCGCCCGGTGCATCACCCGCCGGTTCGGCCGGTAGTCATCCACCGCAAAATGCTGGGTCACGCGGTTGTCCCAGAACGCCACGTCATTCTCCTGCCAACGCCAGCGAATGCTGAACTCCGGCCGCGTCGCATGGGCGAACAGCAGCTTCAACAGCGCTTCGCTTTCCAGCTCGCTCAGCTCATTGATGCGTGTAGTGAACCCTTCATTGACGAACAGCGCCTTGCGCCCGCTCACCGGATGCGTGCGCACCACCGGGTGTGACAGCGGCGGGTTGTTGCGCCGTGTCGCCTCCCAGCGCGCCAGGTCTTGCGGCGTGGTGCCGAAGCGCTCCAGCGGAAACGACTTGGTGAAGTCGTGGGTGGCGGTCAGCCCGTCGAGCATTGCGCGCAACGGTGCCGACAAGGCTTCGAACGCCGCAATGCCGCTGGCCCACAGGGTATCGCCACCGTAAGCCGGCAACTGCTTGGCGCTGAGCACCGCGCCCAGTGCTGGGGTTGGCAAGAACGTCACGTCGGTGTGCCACACGGCGTTGTCGCGTACATCGGTCACCGCCGTGTCGAGCACCAGCACCTGCGGGGTTTCCGGCACGTTGGGGTAGATCGGGTGAATGTGCAGGTCGCCGAAGCGGGCGGCAAAGCGCGCTTGCTGTTCCGGGTTGATCGGCTGGTCGCGGAAGAAAAGCACCTGATGCTTGAGCAGCGCCTGCTCGATGGCATCGCGCTGTTCGGCCGAGATCTCGCGGCTGATATCCACGCCGCTGATCTGAGCGCCGAGGGCCGGGCTGAGGGGGGTAACGGTCAGGCTCATGTCTTTTCTCGTTCTAGGCGCCGGGTTGCCGGCGTGGTCAGTCGGCAATCAGTGGCTCTGTCCGTGCCAGGGCACCAGTTTGCGTTGCAGGGCACGCAGGCCCATTTCCAGGGCGAAGGCGATCAGGGCGATCAGCAGGATGCCCAGCACCACCACATCGGTGACCAAAAACTGCGCCGCCGACTGCACCATGAAGCCCAGGCCGCTGGTGGCCGCAATCAGTTCGGCGGCCACCAGAGTCGACCAGCCGACCCCCAGGCCGATGCGGATGCCGGTAAGGATGTCGGGCAATGCACTGGGCAGGATCACATGGCGGATCAGCTGGGCGTTGGTGGCGCCCAGCGACTGCGCCGCACGCAGCTTGGCGGGGTCGACCGTGCGCACGCCGGTGGCGGTGGCAATGGCGATGGGGGCGAAGATCGCCAGGTAAATCAGGAGCACCTTCGACAGCTCGCCGATGCCGCACCAGATGACGATCAGCGGCAGGTATGCAAGCGGCGGTATCGGCCGGTAGAACTCGATCAGCGGGTCGAGGATGCCACGGGCCACGCGGTTGTAGCCGATGGCGATGCCCACCGGGATCGCGGTCAGGGTCGCGGCCACCAGTGCCAGGCCGATGCGGCCCAGGCTTGCGCCCAGGTGCTGCCACAGGCTGGCGTCCATGTAGCCTTGGGTCAGCAAGGTCCAGGCCCTGGCCAGGATGTCACCGGGCGAAGGCAGGAACAGGGGCTCGATCCAGCCGGCGGCCGTCACCAGCCACCAGACCAGCAGCAGGCTGGCCAGGGTCAGGGTACTGATCCAGCGGGTAGAGAGTTGGCGGCGCGCTGTTGCAACAGGCCGGCTTTGGGTGTCGTGCTTGCCGGCAACCGGCAGGTCCAGGCTGCTCATGCGCGCTCCTGCAGGCTTTGGCGTTGGGAGAACACCCGCGCCAGCACATGCTCGCGGGTTTCGATGAAGCGTGGGTCGGATTTGATCGCCCGGGCCGATTCGCCAGCGGCATAGCGCTGGCCGAAGTCCAGTTGCAGGCGCTCCACCACGCGGCCCGGGTTGGGTGCCAGTAGCACCAGCTCGCTGGCGAGGAACACCGCTTCTTCAATGTCGTGGGTAATCAGGAACACCGGTTTGGCGGTGCGTTGCCAGACCTGCAGCAGCAGTTCCTGCATCTGTTCGCGGGTGAAGGCGTCGAGGGCGCCGAACGGTTCATCCATCAGCAACACCCGTGGATCGGCCGCCAGTGCGCGGGCCAGGCCTACGCGCTGTTTCTGGCCACCGGACAATTCCCAGATGCGTCGGTCGCCAAAGCCATCCAGGTCGACGAGTGCGAGCATTTCACGGGCCTTGGCTTCACGCTGGGCGCGGGGCACGCCAGCCAGTTCGAGGCCGAAGGCGACATTGCCCAGCACGTTCTGCCATGGCAGCAGGGCATCGTCCTGGAACACCACGCCGCGCTCGGCACCCGGGCCGTGCACCGGTACGCCATCGAGGGTGATTCGCCCGCCACTGGGGGCGACGAAGCCGGCGATCAGGTTGAGCAGCGAGGTCTTGCCGCTGCCGGACGGCCCCAGGGCCACCAGCAGCTGGCGCGGGCCCAGGCTCAGGTTGATGTCGGCCAGCACCGGGGTGCTGGCGCCAGGGTACTGTGCGCTGATGCGCTCCAGTTCAAGCAAGGCCATGACGGGCTCCGGATCAGTTTGGGAGGAACTTGGCGCTGACGTACGGCGAGTAGTCCGGCAGCACGGCGTCGACCTTGCCCTGCTGCTTGAGGAAATTGGCCGTGTCGGTCAGTGCCTGGGTGGTCGGCGCGCCCAGGGCATTGGCCTGGTCTGCGGCCAGTGGGTAGACATTGCCCTCCAGCAGGACCGGGATGTCGCTGGCCTTGGCGCCGGACAGCTTCACCAGCTTGTCTACGTTGCCCTTGTCGGCCAGCCAGGCTTTCGGGTCCTTGCGGTAGTCGGCGTAGGCATCGAGGGTGACTTTGGCAAAGGCCTTGACCACATCCGGGTGCTTCTCAGCGAAGTCCTTGCGCACGATCCAGGCATCGAAGGTGGGGGCGCCTTTCTGAGCCAGTTCGCCCGAGGTGATCAGCACCTTGCCGTTTTCCTTGGCTACGCCCAGGGCCGGGTCCCACACGTAGGTGGCGTCGATGTCACCGCGTTTCCAGGCGGCAATGATGGCCGGTGGTGCCAGGTTGAGGATCTGTACCTTGGACGGGTCGATATTCCAGCTTTTAAGTGCTGCCAGCAGGCTGTAGTGGCCGGTAGACACGAACGGTACAGCGACTTTCTTGCCGATCAGGTCTTGCGGCGTCTTGATGCTGTCGCGGGCGACCAGCGCTTCACCGGCACCGATCTGGGTGGCGATGAGGAAGGTCTCGACGGGTAGCTTGCGGGTGGCGGCAGCCGCCAGCGGGCTGGAACCCAGATAGCCGATCTGAACATCACCGCTGGCCACGGCGGTGATTACGTCGGCGCCATTATCGAATTTGCGCCAGTCGATGCTGGCCTTGCTGGCTTTTTCGTAGTCGCCGTCTACCTGCGCCACTTTGGCTGGGTCGACGGTGGTCTGATAGGCCACCGTCAGGTCGGCAGCCTGGGCAAACCAGCTGGTGCTGGCGAGGGTCAGGGCGGCGAACAGGCGCAGCGGAGCGTGCGGGATCATGGTGGACCTCTCGTCAGGCAATCGATGTGATGGGTGACGAGAAGACTAAATGATCTAATAATCTGAAAATAAATAACTTTTTTGCATTAGCTTAGGAGCCAAATGCTTTAAGCCCAAGATCGTTGATTACCCTCAATGGCGAATGCTGAGGTACCTGCTAGGCTTTTTCGTCCCTATAGAACGATACGGAATTAGGTTATGAGCAAACGTTTGCAAATAACCAAATGTTATGAATGGCGTTGCTGCTACAACGAATGGCAGTAAAGGTTCCGAGCATATTCCGTAAAAATCTTACAAATTCATAAAACGGTCATTTTGGATTTATAGGATTGTCATTATCCTGTAGCGCAGGTGGCGTCTTAGACCAAAGTCTCGAAACGTTTAGAAACGATTGACTTATGAGTCACGCTTTGGGACTAAATCGCCAATCCACGGTGAGCGGGGCAGCAGACCTCGCCGCCAGAGATACACAAGAATTAGAACGTAGAGGAGCAAATTATGTACAAGTCCAGCCTGGCTCTGGCCGTGGCACTGGGGGTTCTCGCCCAACAAGCAGGCGCTGCCGGTTTCGTTGAAGACAGCAAACTGTCGCTCAGCTCGCGCACCATGTACTTCAACAACGACAATCGTGAAACCCACAGCGATCCACGCCCGGATCAGCGTGAGTCTGGTCAGGGTTTCAAGCTCGATTACATTTCCGGCTTCACTGAAGGCACTGTCGGGTTCGGTGTCGATGCTCAGGCGTTGTGGGGTATCCAGCTGGACGGCGGTCGCGGCTACCACAAAAGTGGTTTCATGCCGGACGATAGCGATGGCTCTGCGGTAAGCCAGTGGGGCCGTTTCGGCGCCAACGCCAAAGCTCGCTTCTCCAAGACTGAAGCTCACTTCGGTAGCGCCTTGGCGCCAAACCTGCCGATCCTGGTCTCCAACGATGGCCGTCTGCTGCCGCAAACCTTCGAGGGTGGCACCATCCAGTCGAAGGAAATCGACAACCTGACCATCAACGCCGGTCAGCTGACCCACGCCATGGGCCGTGCATCGAGCAACCGTACCGGCCTGTCGGTAGCCGGTGCTACCCAGGACAGCAACAAGTTCCGCTACGGCGGCCTGGACTACAAGCTCACGCCAGACCTGACCCTGCAGTACTACTACTCGAACCTGGAAGACTTCTACAAGCAGCACTTCCTGGGCGCGACCCACGTGTTCAAGATCGCTGACGACCAGTCGTTCAAGACTGACCTGCGCTACTTCGACAGCAGCAGCGACGGCAAGAACGGTGAGGCCGGTTACCGCTTCAGCAACAATGGCGGTTATGCCAAGAACACTGGCGAGGTCGACAACAAGACCTGGTCCGCGATCTTCACCTACACCCTGGGTGGCCACTCGTTCCTGCTCGGCCACCAGCGCGTCAATGACGACGGTGGTTTCGTCTGGCTGAACCAAGGCAACGTGGTTGATGGCAATGGCCGCAACGAAGGTGCTGGTGGTTCGAGCTTCTACCTGTTCACCGACAGCATGATCAACCAGTTCGCCAAGGCCGGTGAAAACACCACGTTCGGTCAGTACGCCTATGACTTCGCACGTCTGGGCGTGCCTGGCCTGAAAGCTTCGGTTTCTTACCTGAAAGGTGAAGATGGCAAGAACGCCAATGGCAACGGCACCTTCAGCGAATGGGAACGTGACGCCCGCGTTGACTACGTCATCCAGGAAGGCACCTTCAAGGGCCTGGGCGCCAGCCTGCGTCACGGCGTATACCGTGGCACTGGCACCAGCTCGCTGGCTGACCAGGATCAGACCCGTTTGATCTTCAACTACACTTACAACTTCCTGTAAGCCGTAGCTGAACCAGAAGCCTCGCCTAGTGCGAGGCTTTTTTGTGCCTACGAATTCGTATGCATTATGGTTATAAATAAATCGTCATTTATTCTTTTTATTTTTAACCGAATGCAGGCACATTGAACCCATACGGTACAGAACCCAGCCAAGGAGCCGCAGCCCATGAGCCTCAAACTCGGCGATATCGCCCCCGATTTCGAACAGGATTCCAGCGAAGGCAAAATCCGCTTCCACGAGTGGCTGGGCAACAGCTGGGGGGTATTGTTCTCCCACCCGGCCGACTTCACCCCGGTGTGCACCACCGAGCTGGGCCTGACCGCCAAGCTGAAAGATGATTTCGCCAAGCGTGGGGTCAAGGCCATCGCCTTGTCGGTAGACCCGGTCGACTCGCACCACCGCTGGATCGATGACATCAACGAAACCCAGAACACCGTGGTCAATTTCCCGATCATCGCCGACGCCGACCGCAAGGTGTCCGACCTGTACGACCTGATCCACCCGAACGCCAGTGACACCCTCACCGTGCGTTCGCTGTTCGTGATCGACCCGAACAAGAAGGTGCGCCTGACCATTACCTATCCGGCCAGTACCGGGCGCAATTTCAATGAAATTCTGCGGGTGATCGACTCGCTGCAACTGACCGACAACCACAAGGTCGCCACACCAGGTAACTGGCAGGACGGTGACGAGGTGGTGATCGTGCCTTCGCTCAAGGACGAGGAAGAGATCAAGCAGCGCTTCCCGAAAGGATACCGGGCGGTCAAACCCTACCTGCGTCTGACCCCGCAGCCTAATCGTTAACGGATTCCTCGTTGCATTGCTCTTAGCCAAGCAGGGATTTTCGGGCCGTTTCGACGGCCCTTTTTTATGCCTATAGATTTTTGGTGCCTGTGAGATCGAGCGCCGCCCGCGCGGCGCATCGCGAGCTGTGCTCGCTCCTACGTTTGTTTCGGGCCAATTATTCCTGTGGAATTTGAGCGCGAACGCTTTGGTGTATGTCTCGATATCGCGTCGTATGAACTAGGCGGTCGCGCGCGCCTGTCACAGGCGTTACTGGCCCGAAACAAACGTAGGAGCGAGCACAGCTCGCGATGCGCCGCGCGGGCGGCGCTCGATGTACGCCCTCCTACAACCCTCAAGTCTTGTATCTAAAAAGAATAAACAAATGAAAAAATATGATTTCTAGATATATGTAGCAGCTGTTAATGTCTCCCTCAACAGAACACAAGGAAGCGCTGCAATGCTGGTCGTCTCAATCGGTGGTAGCCCAAGTCCTCGTTCACGCTCCGGCGTGCTGCTTGAGCGTTCGCGCCAGTGGCTGCAGGGCCGTGGCGTTGAAGTGGTGACGTTCCAGGTACGTGACTTCCCCGCCGAAGACCTGCTGCATGCCCGTTTCGACAGCCCGCATGTGCAGCACTTCCAACAGCTGGTAGCCCAGGCCGATGGCCTGATCGTTTCCACTCCGGTGTACAAGGCGTCGTTTGCCGGTGCACTGAAAACACTGCTCGACCTGCTGCCCGAACGCGCCCTGGCGCACAAGATCGTATTGCCAATCGCCACCGGTGGCAGCATCGCCCACATGCTGGCGGTGGATTACGCATTGAAACCCGTGCTGTCGGCACTCAAGGCACAAGAGACCCTGCAAGGGATCTTCGCCGACGACAGTCAGGTGTCTTACGCAGACGGCACGAAGCCCGCGCAGTTGGTACCGGCACTGGAAGAACGCCTGCTGGACTCGCTGGAAACCTTCCACGTTGCCCTGGCCCGTCGGCCACGCCCCGTGGCCCCCGGCGTACTGAATGAACGCCTGATCAGCGCTCGCTGGAGCATCTGACCGGCCCAACCCGCTTCACCACCTTACTCGCCCGACAACGAGGCAAGCAGGTGCAACCCGAACCCAAACGTACAGGAGAGCGCCATGCGCACAGTCTTCTTGCGTCGCGGTCTGGTCGCCCTGTTTGCGGCGGCTGTGTCCTTCGGCGCCATTACCCAAGCCCAGGCCGAAAGCCTGCGTATCGGTTACCAGAAATACGGCACCCTGGTGCTGCTCAAGGCCAAGGGCACGCTGGAAAAGCGCCTGGCAGAGCAGGGCGTGCAGGTGCAGTGGACCGAGTTCCCCGGTGGACCGCAGCTGCTTGAAGGGCTGAATGTCGGCTCCATCGATTTTGGCGTAACCGGCGAGACCCCGCCTGTATTCGCCCAGGCTGCCGGTGCCGACCTGCTGTATGTGGCTTACGAGCCGCCAGCACCCCACAGCGAGGCGATCCTGGTGCCGAAAGGCTCAGCTATCCAGTCGGTGAAAGACCTCAAGGGCAAGAAAGTCGTCCTCAACAAAGGCTCGAACGTTCACTACCTGTTGGTGCGCGCGCTGGAAGATGCCGGCCTGAAGTACAGCGACATCCAGCCCGTCTACCTGCCACCCGCCGATGCCCGCGCCGCCTTCGAGCGGGGCAGTGTGGATGCCTGGGTCATCTGGGACCCGTACCAGGCCGCCGCCGAGCAACAGTTGCAGGCCCGCACCCTGCGTGATGGCAAGGGCCTGGTCGACAACCACCAGTTCTACCTGGCCACCCGCAACTACGCCACCCGGCACCCGGCGGTGATCAACACCGTGATCGAGGAAGTGCGCGCCGTGGGCGAGTGGTCCCAGGCCAACCCGCAAGAAGTGACCGACCAGGTCGCACCGCTGCTCGGCCTGCCCGCCGACATCACCCTGACCTCGGTCAAACGCCAAGGCTACGGTGCAGCGCCGCTCACCCCCGAGGTCGTGGCCGCACAACAGAAAATCGCCGACACCTTCCAGGCGCTCAAGCTGATACCCAAGCCACTGAGCATCAAGGACGTGATCTGGACACCCCCGGCCAAGGTCGCTAGCGCGCCTTGATTGATTCGCCTGTGCCGGGGCGTCGCCCTGGCTTGAGCCACCCTTGAGGAGACAACTCCAATGAGCCTTAACATTTTCTGGTTCCTCCCAACCCACGGTGACGGCAAGTACCTGGGCACTTCCGACGGCGCCCGTGCGGTCGACCACGGTTACCTGCAGCAGATCGCCCAAGCCGCTGACCGTCTGGGTTTTGGCGGGGTGCTGATCCCCACCGGGCGCTCCTGCGAGGACTCCTGGCTGGTGGCCGCGTCGCTGATCCCTGTGACCCAGCGACTGAAATTCCTGGTGGCCCTGCGCCCAGGCATCATTTCGCCAACCGTGGCAGCACGCCAGGCGGCAACGCTGGATCGCCTGTCCAATGGCCGTGCCCTGTTCAACCTGGTAACCGGTGGCGACCCGGACGAACTGGCCGGTGATGGCCTGCACCTGAGCCATGAAGAGCGCTACGAAGCCTCGGTCGAATTCACCCGTATCTGGCGCAAGGTGCTTGAAGGCGAAAACGTCGATTACGACGGCAAACACATTCAGGTGAAGGGCGCCAAGCTGCTCTACCCACCGATTCAGCAACCACGTCCTCCGCTGTATTTCGGCGGCTCGTCCGAGGCAGCACAGGACCTGGCCGCCGAGCAGGTCGAGCTGTACCTGACCTGGGGTGAGCCACCGGCAGCCGTTGCCGAAAAAATTGCCCAGGTGCGCGAAAAAGCGGCCGCTCAAGGCCGAGAAGTACGCTTCGGTATCCGCCTGCATGTGATCGTGCGGGAAACCAACGAAGAGGCCTGGGCCGCTGCCGACAAGCTGATTTCGCATCTGGACGATGACACCATCGCCCGTGCCCAGGCCTCGCTGGCGCGCTTTGACTCGGTGGGCCAGCAGCGCATGGCTGCCTTGCATGGCGGCAACCGCGACAACCTGGAAGTCAGCCCCAACCTGTGGGCGGGTGTTGGCCTGGTGCGTGGCGGCGCCGGTACCGCACTGGTGGGCGATGGCCCGACTGTGGCAGCACGGGTGAAGGAATACGCCGATCTGGGTATCGATACCTTCATCTTCTCGGGTTACCCACACCTGGAAGAGTCGTACCGGGTTGCTGAGCTGCTGTTCCCGCACCTCGATGTACAACGCCCGGAGCAACCGAAAACCGGCGGCTACGTAAGCCCGTTCGGCGAGATGGTAGCCAACGACATCCTGCCCAAGTCCGTGTCGCAGAGCTGAGGGCCGGGCCATGAGTCGTGCAACTTCCTCCAACCTGGCCCAGCGCCTGGCGCCGTGGGCGCTGCCGGTGCTGCTGTTGGCAGCCTGGCAGTTAGCGGTCAGCGCTGGCTGGCTGTCGACGCGCATTCTGCCGGCACCCAGCGCTGTGATCAGCGCGGGTGTCGAGCTGGTGCGCAGCGGCGAAATCTGGACCCACCTGGCCATCAGCGGTTGGCGTGCCGGCCTGGGCTTCGTCATCGGCGGCAGCATCGGCCTGGTGCTGGGGTTCATCACCGGCTTGTCGAACTGGGGCGAACGCCTGCTCGACAGCTCGGTGCAGATGATCCGCAACGTGCCGCACCTGGCACTGATCCCGCTGGTGATCCTGTGGTTCGGTATCGACGAGTCGGCAAAGATTTTCCTGGTCGCGCTGGGCACGTTGTTCCCGATTTACCTGAACACCTACCACGGCATTCGTAATGTCGACCCGGCATTGGTGGAAATGGCGCGCAGCTATGGCTTGTCCGGCTTCAGCCTGTTCCGCCAGGTGATCCTGCCCGGGGCGCTGCCATCGATTCTGGTGGGTGTGCGCTTTGCGCTGGGCTTCATGTGGCTGACCTTGATCGTGGCGGAAACCATCTCGGCCAACGCCGGCATCGGTTACCTGGCAATGAATGCCCGTGAGTTCCTGCAGACCGACGTGGTGGTACTGGCCATCGTCCTGTACGCCGTGCTTGGCAAGCTCGCCGACCTCGCCGCTCGCGGCCTGGAGCGTGTGTGGCTGCGCTGGCACCCGGCCTATCAAGTAGCCAGGAAGGAGGGTGCATGACCGTGCTCAAGGAACAGCCACCTCGCCTGTTGCGTGGCATCCCGCTGGCCTCCAATGGCCTGCGCAAGACCTTTGGCCAGCGCGAAGTGCTGAAAGGTATCGACCTGCACATTCCGGCCGGCCAGTTCGTTGCCATCGTTGGCCGCAGCGGCTGCGGCAAGAGCACCTTGCTGCGCCTGCTGGCCGGGCTCGATCAACCCACCGCCGGCCAACTGCTGGCCGGTGCTGCGCCGCTGGAAGAGGCCCGTGAGGAAACCCGCCTGATGTTCCAGGACGCACGCCTGCTGCCTTGGAAGAAGGTGATCGACAACGTTGGCCTGGGCCTGTCTGGTGACTGGCGCCCACGTGCGCTGGAAGCGCTGGAGGCGGTGGGCCTGGCTGATCGCGCCAATGAATGGCCGGCAGCCCTCTCGGGTGGCCAGAAGCAGCGCGTGGCCTTGGCCCGCGCCTTGATTCACCAGCCACGCCTGCTGCTGCTGGATGAGCCGCTGGGTGCGCTGGATGCATTGACCCGTATCGAGATGCAGCAATTGATCGAGCGCCTGTGGCGTCAGCATGGCTTCACCGTGCTGTTGGTCACCCACGATGTCAGCGAAGCCGTTGCCGTCGCTGACCGGGTGATTTTGATCGAGGACGGCGAGGTCGGGCTCGACCTTACTGTCGACCTGGCACGGCCCCGGGCGCGTGGTTCGCACCGCCTGGCCGCGCTGGAAAGCGAAGTGCTCAACCGTGTTCTGTCGGCCCCGGGCACTGCGCCCGAGCCGGACCCTGTAGCCCCTCTGCCCACGCAGTTGCGTTGGGCGCACTGACTCACTCACTTACCAGACTGAAGCCATAGAGAAGGAATCAACTCATGACTATCAAAGCCATCAACGTCCGCAACCAGTTCAAAGGCACCGTGAAAGAAATCCTCGAAGGCCCGGTACTGTCGGAAATCGACGTACAGACCGCCTCGGGTATCGTGACTTCGGTCATCACCACCCGTTCTGTGAAGGAGCTGGAGTTGCAGGTTGGCAGCGAAGTGATTGCCTTCGTGAAGTCGACTGAAGTGTCTATCGCCAAGCTGTGATGCTGCTGCTCGATATCGGGGCTGCTTCGCAGCCCTAACAATTTCAGCCTGAACGCTTGGCCAGAAACGGCGGCAGGTACAACCCCAGATACGCCTCGAACACCCGCTTGCCTTCTTCGGCCATGCGCGGGGTGATCGCTTCGTGCAACTGCACCGATCGCGCATACACCCGGTCGCTCAGTTCCATGGCCAACGCAAACACATCCATATCCAGTGGCATCACCGGCAGGTGAAAATGCTGGTCGAACAACTTGTGCATCAAGTCGCCCAGTTCCATGTCGTGCTGCCGATCGGCCTGCACCACTTCGCTCAGCCCATGCTGGGCCAGGATCAGCTGCCGCGCCGCCGCATCTTCGTTATAGATACAAAGCATGCGTTCTTCGATGAGCCGTGAGAGTTCGTGCCAAGTGCTGAACGCGCTGCTATCGATCGGTGCACTCAGTGCTTCGCGAAAGGCCCGGTGTACGTCGGCAGTCAGTGCTTCCAGCAACGCTGGCACACTGGCGAAGAAGTGATACACCGACGACGGCGGAATCTGTGCCCGTTCGGCCACGCTGTAGATGGACAGTGCCGCCACCCCTTGCTCTGCCAGCAACTCGCGTGCAGCCGTCAGGATCGCTTCGATCCTGGCCTGGCTGCTGGCGCGCGGCTTGCGCGGGGTGGCGGTACGGGTCATCAGTTGCTGATCGCCAGGATGCTGGCCTGGTAGGCACCGACGAACAGGTCGAAGTCACCGACTTCTTCCTGTTCCAGCTCCGATTGCTTGGCGAGCGATTCACGGGCCAGTGTTTCGAACGCCTGTTGCTGCTCGTTGTTCAGGGGCTGTTCGCGGAACGTTTCGGCGTGGATCCGGCTTTGGCGCAGGGAGAACTGGACGAAGGTTTCGTCGTGTTCGGTCATGCGTGCCAGCACCTGGGCCGACGGTGTCAGCGAAGCGTCGTCAACCTTGGCTTGCTGGGCATCCAGGGCTTTGGCGTGCTCGTCAACGCCTTGCGCCTGGTCGAGCAGGTCGGCCAGTGGCCGGATACGCCCGATAAGCTCGCTGGCCCAATCTTTCAAGCTGATTGGCTGGCCATCGCGATGCAGCGCCAGGCCCGGGCGACGGCCTTCCTTGACCACGGTCAGGAAGTTGCTGGTGCACTGGCCGCATTCGCCGTTGTCCAGCTGCGGGCTGTCTTCCAGTGCGCAGAACAGCAGGAACGCATCAAGGAAGCGCGCCTCGGTCAGGTCGATGCCCACGGGCAGGAACGGGTTGATGTCCAGGCAACGCACTTCCACGTACTGCACGCCACGCGAGGTCAGGGCCTGGATCGGCCGTTCGCCGGTGTAGGTAACCCGCTTGGGGCGGATGTTCGAGTAGTACTCGTTCTCGATCTGCAGGATGTTGGTGTTCAGCTGCACCCACTCGCCGTCCACGTGGGTACCGACTTCTACGTACGGCGGGTAGGGCGTGCCCACGGCCTTGCGCAGGCTATCGGTGTAGCTGGCCAGGTTGTTGTAGCACGGCGTGAGGCCGGCCTGGGCGTTGCTCTGGTAGCCCAGGTCGCTCATGCGCAGGCTGGTGGCATAGGGCAGGAACAGGGTTTCGGCATCCAGCTCTTCGAGCTGGTGCGGGCGGCCACGCAGGAAGCCTTTGTCCAGGGCCGGCGAAGCGCCGAACAGGTACATCAGCAGCCAGCTGTAGCGGCGGAAGTTGCGGATCAGGGCGATATAGGCCGACGACTGGTAGTCGCGGTTGTCTTCAGTGCTGCCTTCGGCTTCGCGCAGCAGCGGCCACAGGGCCTCGGGCAGCGAGAAGTTGTAATGGATACCGGCGATGCACTGCATGGTGCGGCCGTAGCGCAGGGCCAGGCCCTTGCGGTAGACGTGCTTGAGCTTGCCGATGTTCGAGGTGCCGTACTCGGCAATCGGGATGTCCTCCTCGGCCGGCAGCGTGCACGGCATCGACGGGCTCCACAGGTATTCGTCGCCCAGCTTGCTGTAGACGAAGCGGTGGGTCTGCTCGAGGCTTTCGAGTACCTTGGCCGGGTCGGGCAGGGCTGGCGTGATGAACTCCAGCAGCGACTCGGAATAGTCGGTAGTGATCTGCTCGTTGGTCAGCGCCGACCCCAAAGCTTCCGGGTGCGGGGTCTGGGCCAGGCGACCTTCGTCGGTCACGCGCAGGCATTCGCGCTCAATACCGTGCAGGCACTGCTTGAGCAGGGGGAGATTGGCGCCGAGCAGGCTCAGGCGGCGGTTGAGGAGGTCGCTCAAGATGTATTCCTTCACGCGTCAGTCGCCCCAATATGGGGGTAGAGATAACGGTCTACAAGGGTAGGAAGAAAGGAACTGGCGTTGTCGCCTGGTTTACGCGGTTCCAGCAGTGCCAGCGCACTGCTGAAAATACCGCAGATACAGCTTGGTGAGCTAGAGAACCGCGAAGGTTCCTTGCGCTTTTGCCACCAGCTTGTCGCCCTGGACTACGTCGGCGTCGACCACCAGGGTACGCCGCCCGGCGTGCAGCACACGGGCGGTGCACAGCACTTCGCCATCACTGACGGCGCGCATGTAGTTGATCTTGCACTCGATGGTGACGCTTTGCTGGTCAAAGCCATGGCTGGCCGAGCAGGCCAGGCCCATCGCGATGTCCACCAGGCTGAAGATTGCCCCGCCGTGGAGCTTCTGGCCACGGTTGCGCAAGTGCGGCTCAAGCGCCAGGGCCACCTCTGCAACGCCTGTTTCCAGGCGTTGCAGGCGGCAGCCCAGCAGTTGGCTGAAGGCGCTTTCGACGTATTCGCGTGGTACGTCCATCACTTCTTCTTCAACTGCTTGGCGTTGGCGAACAGGGCGGCCATGGCGTTGTTGGCCGGAGCGGCAGTGGCGGTCTCACGCTGGCGCGGCGCCTGCTGCTGACGGTTGCCGCTATTGCCACGGTTGCCGCCGCGGTTGCCTTCGACCTTTTCGCCCGGTGTGTCGCTCATGCGCATGGACAGGCCGACGCGTTTACGCGGGATGTCCACTTCCATGACCTTGACCTTGACCACGTCGCCGGCCTTGACCGCTTCACGCGGGTCCTTGACGAACTTTTCCGACAGCGCCGAGATGTGCACCAGGCCGTCCTGGTGCACGCCGATGTCGACGAAGGCGCCAAAGTTGGTGACGTTGGTGACCACGCCTTCGAGGATCATGCCCGGCTCCAGGTCCTTGAGGTCTTCTACGCCGTCCTGGAAGGTGGCGGTCTTGAACTCGGGGCGTGGGTCGCGGCCCGGTTTGTCCAGCTCCTGCAGGATGTCGGTGACGGTCGGCAGGCCGAAGGTTTCGTCGGTGAACTTTTTTGGGTCCAGGCGCTTGAGGAAGCTGCTGTCGCCGATCAGCGAACGGATGTCGCGGTCGGTGTCGGCGGCAATGCGTTGCACCAGCGGGTAGGCCTCGGGGTGCACTGCGGAGGCGTCCAGCGGGTTGTCGCCGTTCATCACACGCAGGAAGCCAGCGGCTTGTTCGAAGGTTTTCTCACCGAGGCGGCTGACCTTTTTCAGCGCTGCACGCGTGGCGAACGGGCCGTTGGCATCGCGATGGGCGACGATGTTCTGTGCCAGCGTGGCGTTGAGGCCAGAGATACGGGTCAGCAGCGCCACCGAAGCGGTGTTCACGTCCACGCCCACGGCGTTCACGCAGTCCTCGACCACGGCATCCAGGCCACGCGCCAGTTTCAACTGGGACACGTCGTGCTGGTACTGGCCGACACCGATGGATTTCGGGTCGATCTTCACCAGCTCTGCCAGTGGGTCCTGCAGGCGGCGGGCGATCGACACGGCGCCACGGATCGACACATCCAGGTCAGGGAACTCGCGGGCGGCCAGTTCCGATGCCGAGTACACCGAAGCGCCGGCTTCGGAGACCATGATTTTGGTAATTTTCAGCGCTGGGTATTTTTTGACCAGTTCGGCCACCAGCTTGTCGCTTTCGCGGCTGGCGGTGCCGTTGCCGATGGCGACCAGCTCCACCGAGTGCTTGGCGCACAGCGCGGCCATGATGGAAAGGGTGCGGTCCCAGTCGTTTTTCGGCGCGTGCGGGTAGACCGTGGTGTGGTCCAGCAGCTTGCCGGTGGCATCGACCACGGCGATCTTGCAGCCGGTGCGCAGGCCCGGGTCGAAGCCCAGGGTGGCGCGCGGGCCGGCCGGGGCGGCCAACAGCAGGTCGTGCAGGTTGTGGGCGAACACGTTGATCGCCTCGCCTTCGGCGTTGTCGCGCAACTCGCCGAACAGGTCGGTTTCCAGGTGGGTGTACAGCTTGACCTTCCAGGTCCAGCGCACCACTTCACCCAGCCACTTGTCGGCCGGGCGGCTGCGGTTTTCGATGCCGACGTGGTTGCCGATCATCACTTCGCACGGGTGCAGGGTGCCAGGCAGCTCTTCGCCGACTTTCAGCGAGGCACTCAGCACGCCTTCGTTTCTCCCGCGGAAGATCGCCAGGGCGCGGTGCGACGGGGCGGTGCGCAGCAGTTCGTCGTGGGCGAAGTAGTCGCGGAACTTGGCGCCTTCTTCTTCCTTGCCCGCTACCACGCGAGCGCTGAGCACCGACTCCTGCTTGAGGAAGTTGCGCAGTTTTTCGAGCAGCGAGGCGTCTTCGGCGAAACGCTCCATGAGGATGTACTTGGCGCCTTCCAGCGCAGCCTTGACGTCGGCCACGCCTTTTTCGGCGTTGACGAAGCGTGCGGCTTCGCTTTCCGGTGCCAGGGTCGGGTCGTTGAACAGGCCGTCGGCCAGCTCGCCCAGGCCGGCTTCCAGGGCGATCTGGCCCTTGGTGCGGCGTTTTTGCTTGTACGGCAGGTACAGGTCTTCGAGGCGGGTCTTGGTGTCGGCCAGCTTGATCTCGCGGGCCAGCTCCGGGGTGAGCTTGCCTTGTTCCTCGATGCTGGACAGGATGCTGGCGCGGCGCTCGTCGAGTTCGCGCAGGTAACGCAGGCGCTCTTCCAGATGGCGCAGTTGGGTGTCGTCCAGGCTACCGGTCACTTCCTTGCGATAACGGGCGATGAAAGGCACGGTCGAGCCTTCGTCCAACAGGCCCACGGCCGCCTCGACCTGCTGGGGGCGTACGCCCAGTTCCTCGGCGATACGGCTGTTGATGCTGTCCATGTAAACCACCTGACATTTGTGAATACGGGGGTCGCCTGTGGGCTTTTCGCCCGGTGGCGCTGGATGAAAGCCGCGCATTATACCCATCGCAAACGGCTTGCGGTGATGGCGCCCGGCCAGCCGGAACTGGCGCCCGGGGAAAAATCTGCTAACAATGCTCACGCAACGTGCAGCAATGGCTACGCCATAATGCGCGGCGATATCAGAGGAGTTATTCATGACCGGCACCGCAAACACCGCTGAAGGTGACAAGATTCTCATCGTCGACGACGACCCGGGGCTTAGCAGCCTGCTGGAACGTTTCTTCACCAGCAAGGGCTACCGTGCCCGCGCGGTGCCCAACACCGAACAGATGGACCGCCTGCTGCAACGCGAGGTGTTCAACCTGGTGGTGCTCGACCTGATGCTGCCAGGCGAAGATGGCCTGTCCGCGTGCAAGCGCCTGCGCCAGCAGAACAACCAGATCCCGATCATCATGCTCACCGCAAAAGGCGATGAGTTGAGCCGTATCAAAGGCCTGGAACTGGGCGCCGACGACTACCTGGGCAAGCCGTTCAACCCGGACGAGCTGATGGCCCGCGTCAAGGCCGTGCTGCGCCGCCAGGCACCCGCTGTACCGGGGGCACCGGGTAGCGAAGACGAATCGGTCACTTTCGGTGATTACGAGCTGTCGCTGGCTACCCGCGAACTCAAGCGTGGCGATGAAGTGCACATGCTCACCACCGGTGAGTTCGCCGTGCTCAAGGCCTTGGTGATGCACGCCCGCGAACCGCTGACCCGCGACAAGCTGATGAACCTGGCCCGTGGCCGCGAGTGGGATGCACTGGAGCGCTCCATCGACGTGCAGATCTCGCGTCTGCGCCGCATGATCGAGCCGGACCCGTCCAAGCCGCGTTACATCCAGACCGTCTGGGGCGTGGGCTACGTGTTCGTGCCAGACGGAAACGCCGGTAAATGATGCCTGGCCGTCGATGAAAACACCGCTCTGGTTTCCGCAAAGCTTCTTCGCCCGCACCCTGTGGCTGGTGTTGATCGTGGTCCTGTTCAGCAAGGCCTTGACCCTGGTCTACCTGCTGATGAACGAGGACGTGCTGGTCGACCGTCAGTACAGCCACGGTGTGGCGCTGACCTTGCGTGCCTATTGGGCTGCCGATGAAGAAAACCGCGACAAGATTGCCGAGGCGGCTGGCCTTATCCGCGTGACCGGCTCGGGTGTGCCCGAGGGCGAACAGCACTGGCCCTACAGCGAGATCTACCAGCGGCAGATGCAGGCCGAACTGGGTGAGGACACCGAGGTGCGGCTGCGCATTCATGCGCCACCGGCGTTGTGGGTCAATGCGCCCAGCCTGGGCCCCGGGTGGCTGAAGGTGCCGCTGTACCCACACCCGCTGCGCGGGCAGAAGATCTGGAACGTGTTGGGCTGGTTCCTGGCCATTGGCCTTTTGTCCACCGCCTCGGCCTGGATCTTCGTTCGCCAGCTGAACCAGCCGCTCAAGCGCCTGGTGTTCGCCGCTCGTCAGCTGGGCCAGGGGCGCAGCGTGCGCCTGCCGATCAGCGACACGCCCAGCGAAATGACCGAGGTGTACAAGGCCTTCAACCAGATGGCCGAGGACGTCGAGCAGGCCGGACGCGAGCGTGAGCTGATGCTGGCCGGGGTGTCCCATGACCTGCGCACACCGCTGACCCGTTTGCGCCTGTCGCTGTCACTGCTGAACAGCGACAGCGATTTGAGTGACGACATGGTCCGCGATATCGAAGACATGGACGCGATCCTCGATCAGTTCCTGGCCTTTATCCGCGATGGCCGTGACGAGCCGGTAGAAGAGGTCGACCTGGCGGACCTGGTGCGCGAAGTGGTGGCGCCGTACAACCAGCCGGAAGAACGTGTGCGACTTTGCCTGGAGCCTATTCCGCCATTTCCGCTGAGCCGGGTTTCGCTCAAGCGCATGCTGGGCAACCTGATCGGCAACGCCCTGCACCACGCTGGCAAAGGGGTCGAGGTGGCGGCTTATGTGTCGGGTGACGAGAGTGCGCCGTATGTGGTGCTGAGCGTGCTGGACCGTGGTACAGGGATCGACGAATCGGAGCTGGAAACCATCTTCAACCCGTTCATTCGTGGTGACCGGGCGCGGGGTGGCAAGGGCACCGGGCTGGGGCTGGCGATCGTCAAAAGGATCGCGGCGCAGCATGGCGGGAATGTAGAGCTGCGCAACCGGTCCGGTGGTGGGATCGAAGCGCGGGTGCGGTTGCCGCTAGGGTTGTTGTTACCGCGCAATGCTGTGTAATTGCTGGGGCTGCAGCGCAGCCCCACAAACTCAGCCCTTACCCTTGGTCCGGGTCTGATTAGGCCCGCCGTTCTTCTCCAGATGCTCGATGATCATCCCGGCCACGTCCTTGCCGGTGGTCACCTCAATCCCTTCCAGCCCCGGCGACGAGTTCACCTCCATCACCAGCGGCCCATGGTTGGAACGCAGGATATCCACACCCGCCACGCTCAGCCCCATGACCTTGGCTGCACGAATCGCGGTAATCCGCTCCTCAGGCGTTATCTTGATCAGGCTGGCGACGCCTCCCCGGTGCAGGTTGGAGCGGAACTCACCCGGCTTGGCCTGGCGCTTCATCGAGGCAATCACTTTGTCGCCCACCACGAAGCAGCGAATGTCGGCGCCACCGGCCTCCTTGATGTATTCCTGAACCATGATGTTCTGCTTTAGGCCCATGAACGCCTCGATCACCGACTCGGCCGCCTGGGTGGTTTCACACAGCACCACACCAATGCCTTGGGTACCCTCCAGCACTTTGATTACCAGCGGGGCACCATTGACCATCTGGATCAGGTCGGGGATATCGTCCGGCGAATGAGCGAAACCGGTGATCGGCAGGCCAATGCCGCGTCGTGACAACAGCTGCAACGAGCGCAGTTTGTCGCGCGAGCGGGCAATGGCCACCGACTCGTTGAGCGGATACACCCCCATCATCTCGAACTGGCGCAGGACTGCGCAGCCGTAGAAGGTGACCGAGGCGCCGATACGCGGGATGACCGCGTCGAAACCTTCCAGCGGCTTGCCGCGGTAGTGGATCTGCGGCTTGTGGCTGGCAATGTTCATGTAGGCCCGCAGGGTATCGATCACCACCATTTCGTGACCGCGCTGGGTACCGGCTTCGACCAGGCGGCGGGTGGAATACAGACGCGGATTGCGCGACAGCACAGCGATCTTCATGCAGCACCTGTGGCAGGAGAAAGAGTGGCCGGAAAGGCCGGTTTGTCTTGTACGTATTTCAGGCCAGGGTTGACCACCAACTGGCCGTGAATCAGGGCCTTGGAACCCAGCAACAGGCGGTAGCGCATGCTCTTGCGGCAGGCCAGAGTGAACTCCACTTCCCAGACACCATCGCCCAGGGCCAGTGACGTGCGGATGACATAACGGGTCTGGGCCTGGCCGTTGGAGCTCTTGATGGTTTTCATGGTCACCAGCGGTGCTTCACAACGGCGGTGGCGCAGTTGTACCACCGAGCCCAGGTGCGCAGTGAAGCGAACCCAGGGCTTGCCGTCGCGCTCGAAGGGCTCCACCTCGGTGGCGTGCAGGCTGGAGGTGCTGGCGCCGGTGTCGATCTTGGCGCGCAACCCAGCCACGCCGAGGTCAGGCAGGGCGACCCACTCGCGCAGGCCGATCACAGTCAAATGGTCAAATGTCTTCACGAAGCGCACCCTGCGAATGAGGTGTGAACTGTAAGCATGGCGGGGATTTTTTGCATCCGCTGGTTACGGTAGTACAGTTCGATGAAACACAGTGTTCGAGGTAACGGGATGGCACAAAAAGCCGAAGACGACGACAAGGTTCGCCTGGACAAGTGGCTGTGGGCGGCGCGTTTCTACAAGACGCGGGCGCTGGCCAAGGCGGCGATCGAGAGTGGCAAGGTGCATTGCCGGGGCGAGCGTTGCAAGCCGGGCAAGGAGCCGCGTGTGGGGGACGAATTTGTGCTGCGCACCGGGTTTGACGAGCGCACCGTGGTGGTGAAGGCGTTGTCGGTGGTGCGGCGTGGGGCGCCGGAGGCGCAGACGTTATACGAGGAAACCGAAGAAAGTGTGCGCCGGCGCGAGCAGGCGGCCGAGTTGCGCAAGGCGGGGGCCATGGGCGTGACCACCGATGGCCGACCGACCAAGAAGCAGCGCCGGCAGATTCACCAGCTGCATGGGAGCTTTGATTGAATGGGGCCGCTATGCGGCCCCAACGATTTAGCGGATAACCGCCAATCGCCTGACCAACGGTAGCTTGGCCGCGATGTTGAACAACGGCGCGGTCCAGCGCATCAACGCTGCGCTACCCTTGGCCGCCAGCGGCGTGTAATAGCTCCAGCCCAGCGCCAGCACCGCCATCAGCAACCCGCCGATGTAGTCATCCTGCCCCCAGTGAGCGCCGGCCACCAGGCGCGGCAACATGAACAGCACCGCCAGCCCCCAGATCACCAGGTACTGCACCAGCCGGCGGCTGAACACGCTCATGAACAGCGCCCAGATCAGCAACACCGAGGCGTGATCCCCCGGGAAACTCTTGCTGGAGCGGTCTTTCAGCTCCCAGGCCGCCTCCAGGTTCGGGTAGTAGTCACTGAGGTGGACGACGTCGTCAAACATCATCGACGGGCTCTTGTGTTGCCACCCGGCTGCATCCACCCACTTGGAAAACAGCGCGCGAATCACCACTAAGAGGAGTAGCGTGACCAGAAAGCCGAAAAAGGCCTGACGAACTTGAGCGGCCTTGAACACCCAGTCGCCCCGGATAAGCACCGCCAGAAGGATCAGGCCGACAACGATGTCGAACGGGCGCAGGCTGCCGACGGTCCAGATGTAGCGCCAGGTGGTGCTGTCGGCCAGCGGCGCATTCAGGCTGTGGAACAGCCACTCGTCGAAAGTCAGGCACAAGATCTGGCCAATGGGCCATAACCAGAAACACAGTAGAGCGATGGGTAGCAGCGTGCAGGCTGCCAATGGCCCCAAGGACCACCTTGCTTGGAACAGTGGTCGATTGTCCATAAAATACCTCTATTGCAAACAGGAATCGGAGCGCCTTCTGAGCGCTCTGTCACGGGTTCTCGCAGGTTCTTCGATAACCCTTGTAACCATTTTGTCATCATTTTTAGATAGCCAAAACCTATGAGCGATTTGCCTGATACCGATTTCACCCAACGTTTCATCTTCGACGAGCGCGATGTGCGCGGCGAGTGGGTGTCTCTCGACGACAGCTACGCTGCGGTGCTGGCGCGTCATGAGTACCCTCAACCGGTCAAGGCGCTGCTCGGCGAACTGATGGCCGCCACTGCCTTGCTGGTGGGGGCATTGAAGTTCGATGGCTTGCTGATTCTGCAGGCGCGTTCCGCAGGGCCGATTCCGCTGCTGATGGTGGAATGCTCCGGTGACCGCGACATCCGCGGCATGGCCCGTTACGAGGCAGACCAGATTCCGGCAGACGCCACCCTGTCGCAGTTGATGCCCGACGGCCACCTGACCCTGACCATCGATCCGGTCAAGGGTCAGCGCTACCAGGGCACCGTGGACCTCGATGGTGCCAACCTGTCGGAGTGCTTCACCAACTACTTCGTTCAGTCGCAACAGCTCAATACCCGCTTCTGGCTCAATGCCGAAGCCGGCAAGGCTCGTGGCCTGCTGCTGCAGCAACTGCCGCGTGATCGTCAGCCGGACGACGAAGAGCGTGAAGAAAGCTGGCAGCACGTGGTGGCTCTGGCCAAGACCCTCAAACCTGAAGAGTGGGTTGAAGACAACGAAACCCTGCTGCACCGCCTGTACCACGAAGACGCCGTGCGCCTGTTCGATATCCAGCCACTGCGGTTCAATTGCAGCTGCTCGCGCGAGCGCTCCGGTAATGCGCTGGTCAGTCTGGGTGAGCACGACGCCAAAGCGTTGGTGGAAGAATGCGGCGGGACGGTGGAGATCGATTGCCAGTTCTGCAACGAGCGCTATTTCTTCGATGCCAGCGATGTGGCGCAACTGTTTGCCGGTGGCGGCACGGACGTAGCCTCAGAAACTCGTCACTGAAACGTTTAATTGCAGGGAAATCTCCTGTCGAATTGCGCAAAAGCGCGGTTACGACAGGAGGGGCCTACTTTTTTTGGGCGTTTCTGGCATAATCCGGCCACTTTTTTCGCTGTAGTAGTTTTTTCAAGACAACTACAAAACGTTTGGAGCACTCGGCCTCGGGCCGGATGGGGTATCTCATGACGCAAGCCAACAACACCGTGTACACCGACCTGAGCGTCGATGAGCTGGTAAAAGAAGCGCTGCAACGCGGTGAAGGCGTACTAGCCGATACTGGTGCACTGGTCGTGGAGACTGGTCACCGTACTGGCCGTTCGCCGGCTGACCGTTTCATCGTCGAAGAACCTTCCACCCAGGACGCCATTTCCTGGGGCCCGATCAACCGCAAGTTCCCGGCCGACAAGTTCGATGCCCTGTGGGACCGCGTCGAGGCGTTCAACAACGCCCAGGATCACTTCGTTTCCTACGTTCACGTAGGGGCGGCCGCCGAGCACTACCTACCGGTGAAGATGACCACCCAGACTGCCTGGCAGAACCTGTTCGGTCGTTGCCTGTTCATCAACCCGGAGCAGTACAACCCGGCTGGCCGTGGCGAGTGGCAGGTCCTCAACGTCGCCAACTTCGTATGCGAGCCTGAGCGTGACGGCACCAACTCCGATGGTTGCGTGATCATCAACTTTGCCCAGAAGAAAGTGCTGATCGCAGGCATGCGCTACGCCGGCGAAATGAAAAAAGCCATGTTCTCGGTGCAGAACTTCCTGCTGCCGGCTGCCGACGTACTGCCAATGCACTGCGCCGCCAACATCGGCGAAGCAGGCGATGTGACCCTGTTCTTCGGCCTGTCCGGCACCGGCAAGACCACCCTGTCGGCCGACGAAAGCCGTTACCTGATCGGTGACGACGAGCACGGCTGGGGCGAAGGCGTTGTCTTCAACATGGAAGGCGGCTGCTACGCCAAGTGCATCGACCTGTCCGAGAAGAACGAGCCGGTCATCTGGAAAGCCATCAAGCACGGTGCGGTGCTGGAAAACGTCGTGCTCGACGCCAACAAGCACGCCGACTACACCGATGTCAGCCTGACCCAGAACAGCCGTGCGGCCTACCCGCTGGAGCACGTTGCCAAGCGTTCCGAAGCGAACCTGGGCGGCGAGCCTAACGCAGTCATCTTCCTGACCTGCGACCTGACCGGTGTTCTGCCACCCGTTTCGATCCTGAACAACGAGCAGGCGGCCTACCACTTCCTGTCCGGCTACACCGCGCTGGTCGGTTCGACCGAAATGGGCTCGGGCGGCGGCATCAAGTCGACCTTCTCCACCTGCTTCGGCGCACCGTTCTTCCCGCGCCCGGCTGGCGAGTATGCTGAGCTGCTGATCAAGCGTATCAACGGCTTCAACTCCAAGGTCTACCTGGTCAACACCGGCTGGACCGGCGGTGGCTACGGCGTTGGCAAGCGCTTCAGCATCCCGACTACCCGTGCCGTGATCGCTGCGATCCAGAGCGGCGCGCTGGTCGGTGCTGAAACCGAGCACCTGGACATCATCAACCTGGACGTGCCGAAGGCCGTTCCGGGCGTTGAAACCGAGCTGCTCAACCCGCGCACCAACTGGGCTGACAAAGCGGCCTACGACGAGGCCGCCAAAGGCCTGGCCAAGCTGTTCATCGAAAACTTCAAGAAGTTCGAAGTTTCTGACGCCATCAAGGCTGCTGGTCCACAGCTGTAAGCTGAAACCAGCCGCAACAAGAAGGCCGCCCCTTGGGGTGGCCTTTTTGTTTTCTACTGCCTGCGCGGGCCTCTTCGCGGGTAAACCCGCTCCCACAGGTACAGCGCATATCTTGAATGCAGTGGTAATCCTGTGGGAGCAGGTTTACCCGCGAAGAGGCCCGCACAGGCAGCCAAAGTGCGGAAATTCTGTTTCACTGTCAGCATCCATTGCGAAGACAAGAGCCAGACAGATGACCGAATCCCCTCAGCGCACTGCCTTCTCTCACTTCCACCCCATCCTTACCCGCCCTCAGGACAACGACCTGAACGGCCATATCGCTGGCGCCACCGTGCACGGTTTCTTCGAGACGGCCATTCAAGCGTTTCTTGTAGAGCAGGCCGAGCTGGACCTGCGTGACGGTGAACTGGCGGCCTTCGTGGTCAGTTCGGCGGCGGACTTCTACGCGCTGCCGGGCTTCCCGGATGTGCTGGAGGTGGGCTTGGGTGTAACGCGCCTGGCGGGCAGTACGGTGGAGTACCGTCTGGCGCTGTTCCGCCCGGGCGAACCAGAGGCGTGCGCGGCAGGCACGGTGGTGCAGGTGTTCATCGAACGGGCCAGTGGCCGGCCTGTGACGCTGCCAGAGGCGCTGCAGGTGATCCTGTCCGGCCTGGTGCTGGAACCACAGGCATAAAAAAGCCCCGCTGGCAGGGACGGGGCTTTTGTTGCCGGGGCGAGGCCCTCAGGCATTAGTCGCGCCAGTGGCGCTTGTGCTTGCGGTGGCCGTAGTGGTGGCCACGGTCGTAGTGACGACGGTCGTCATAGTCGCGACGGTAGCGGCGGTTCTCGTGGCGCTCGTCTTCGTCGGCCTTGTTGCCCATGTAGTTACCCAGTGCGCCACCGGCACCACCGCCGGCTGCCGCGCCAATGTAGCTACCGGTGGTGCCGCCCACCGAGCGACCGACCACGTTACCGCCTGCGGCGCCTAGTGCGCCGCCGATAGCGGCCTCACCGCGCTGGCGCTTGTCGGCGCCCAAGGCACCGCCGGCTGCGCCGCCAAGACCGGCACCAATGGCGCCACCGGTGCTACCACCGATGGAGTTGCCCACCACTGAGCCCAGTACCCCACCCAATGCGCCGCCAATGCCGGCCTCGGTGGTGCCGCCTGCCATGGCCACGCCGCTGAGCAAGCTAAAAGACAACAACAGAATCGAGGAGTACTTCTTCATCAAGAGAGCCTCATAAGGATGACGAGGCGAATTTGAGGCTAAGCGGCGTGGCTGGCAAACGAAATCCGACGAGTAACACGAGTTGTACACAATTCTCTAAGTTACTGTATTTGCTGTGAAACTTTATCGATTTATGGCTGTCTGAGACCTTTATGACAAAGCCCTGAACCGTTACGGAACAGGGCTTTTTTCGTTTTTACAGGATACGCCTGTCGTCCTGCGCCCGCTCCAGTTTGATGGCGATGAACTTCGAGGTTGGCGTATGGCTGCCATCGCCAATGCTCTCCAGCGGCACCAGCGGGTTCACCTCGGGGTAGTACGCCGCCGCCTGCCCGGCCGGGATGTCGAAGGCCAGCAGCGTGAAGCCCTGCACCCGGCGCACATGCTCATCCCCCCACAACGAGACGATGTCCACTTTCTGCCCCGGCTGGAAGCCCAGGCGGATGATGTCGGCTTCGTTGGCGAAGAGCACCTCGCGCTGGCCGCGCACACCACGATAGCGGTCGTCCAGGCCGTAGATGGTGGTGTTGTACTGATCGTGCGAACGCATCGACTGCATGATCAGATCTGGCAGTTGGCCGCTGGCGCGCACGCGTTCGTCGAGCAACGTATCTGGCAACAGGTTGGCCTTGAAGTTGGCGCGGCCGGTACCGGTCTTCCATTCGCGGCTGGCGGCGCTGTTACCCAGGTAGAAGCCGCCGGGGTGTTGCAGGCGCTGGTTGAAATGACTGAAGCCCGCGATGGTATCGCCGATCAGGTCGCGAATACGGTCGTAGTCGGCCACCAGCCAGTGCCAGTCCACCGGTTGCTTGCCCAGGGTGGCGGCGGCAATGCCGGCTACCACTGCCGGTTCCGAGCGCATGTGCGTCGACAGGGGTTTCAGTTGGCCGTTGGAGGCATGGACCATGCTGAACGAGTCTTCCACCGTTACCGCCTGCGGCCCGTCGGCTTGCAGGTCGATGTCGGTGCGGCCCAGGCACGGCAGGATCAGCGCCTGCTTGCCATGCACCAGGTGGCTGCGGTTGAGCTTGGTGCTGATGTGCACGGTCAGTTCGCAGTTGCGCAGCGCCTGGGCGGTACGTTCGGTATCCGGCGTGGCCTGGGCGAAGTTGCCGCCCAGGCCGATGAAGACCTTGGATCGGCCCTCCAGCATGGCGTGGATCGCTTCGACGGTGTTGTGGCCGTTGTGCCGCGGTACGGGGAAGCCGAAGCGTTTTTCGATGGCATCCAGCAGCGCGACCGGTGGGCGTTCGTTGATGCCCATGGTGCGGTCACCCTGCACGTTGCTGTGCCCGCGTACCGGACACAAGCCTGCGCCTGGTACGCCAATGTTGCCGCGCAGCATCTGCAGGTTGACGATTTCCTGGATGGTCGGCACCGAGTGGCGGTGCTGGGTGATGCCCATCGCCCAGCACATGATCACCCGTTTGCCACGGCAGTACATGCGCGCGGCCAGTTCGATATCCGCCAGTGTCAGGCCGGATTGTGCCTGGATGTGTTCCCAGGGTGTGGCATCCACCACTGCCAGGTACTCGTCGACGCCGTGGCCATGTTCGGCGATAAAGGCATGGTCGAACACGGCCGGCTCGCCTTTGGCCTGGGCCTCGCGTTCCCACTGCAGGACGAACTTGGCCATGCCACGCAGCATCGCCATGTCGCCGCCCAGCGCCGGGCGGAAGAAAGCGGTGTTGGTCGGCCGGTCGCTGTTGGTGAGCATCTCCAGCGGGTTTTGCGGGTGCTGGAAGCGCTCCAGGCCACGTTCCTTGAGCGGGTTGATGCACACCACCTGGGCGCCACGTTTCACCGCATCGCGCAGCGGGTCGAGCATGCGTGGGTGGTTGGTGCCCGGGTTCTGGCCCCAGACGAAAATCGCATCGGCATGCTCGAAGTCGTCAAAGGTGACGGTGCCCTTGCCGACCCCGATGCTCTGCCCCAGGGCAACGCCACTGGCTTCGTGGCACATGTTCGAGCAGTCGGGGAAGTTGTTGGTGCCGTAAGCACGGACGAAAAGCTGGTACAGGTAGGCCGCTTCGTTGCTGGCGCGCCCCGAGGTATAGAACTCGGCCTGGTCAGGGTTGGCCAGTTTGTTCAGCTCGCGGGCGATCAGGGCGAAGGCAGCATCCCAGCTGATGGGTTGGTAGCGATCGCTGGGGGCGTCGTAGACCATTGGCTCGGTCAACCGGCCTTGGTACTCCAGCCAGTAGTCGCTCTGTTGCAGCAGCGAGGTGACGCTGTAACGGGCAAAGAAGGCGGCATCCACGCGGCGCTTGGTCGCCTCCCAGTTCACCGCCTTCGCGCCGTTCTCGCAGAACTTGACCATGCCGCTTTCCGGCGAGTCGCCCCAGGCGCAGCCCGGGCAGTCGAAGCCGCCGTTCTGGTTGGTCTTGAGCAGGGCGCGAATGTTCTTCAGCGCGTTGTCGCTGCCGACCCAGGCCTTGGCCACGCTGCGCAATGCGCCCCAGCCACCGGCGGGGCCGGGGTAGGGCTTGTAGCGAGGGGGGGAGGCTGGGGCGTTTTCCGGAAGGTGCTGGTACGAGGTCACGGCTGTTACGACTCCGCCGCTGGGCTGTAGACCCGCGGTGCGCTGTGCTTGGGCAAATGGATGAGGTTGAGGTTGTGCTTGCGCGCCCATTGCAGGGCAAGGCCGGTGGGCGCCGACAGGCTGACCAGGGTCTGGATGCCTGCACGCAGCACCTTCTGGATCAGCTCCAGGCTGCAGCGGCTGGTGACGATGGCCAGGCCGCCCTGGCTGTCGATGCCTTGGCGCAGCAGTGCGCCGATCAGCTTGTCGAGGGCGTTGTGCCGGCCGATGTCCTCGCGGCCGAGCAGCAATTCGCCATGACGGTCCATGAACAGCGCAGCATGTACGGCGCCGCAATGCTGGCCCAGCGGCTGGAAGGCATCGATGCGCTCGCGCAGGCCGACCAGCCACTGGGCCGGGGGCAAGGGTGCACCGGGCAGTACGGCCAGGTCCGGCAGGGCCTGCTCCAGTGCTTCGACCCCGCAGAGGCCACAACCACTGGTGCCGGCCAGTTGGCGGCGCTGGTTTTTCAGGTTCCAGAAGGCGCGGCTGGATATTTCCAAGTCGGCGTACATGGCCGAGCCGCTGCCGGAGAGCTTGAGGTCGTAGATTTCGGCCGTGCCTTCGACAATGCCGCTACCTACACTGAAGCCTACGGCGAAGTCTTCCAGGTCGGTGGGGCTGACCAGCATCACTGCCTGGTTGAGGCCGTTGTAGACGATGGCCAGGGCTACTTCTTCGGCCAGCGGCGTGCTGTCACGTTTAGCGTCGTTGAGCTGAACGTAATCATAGGTGTTGCTGGCGGCGGGCATGGACAAGGGCGATGAGGCCGTGCAGACCGGAGGTTTGCTGTTCATCGGAGGCGTTGAATACCGGCGGCTTTCTGATAGCACAAGCCTAGGCTTGCGGGCCGGCGGCGTCTAATCGCTAGGGTCTATGCCGTGATAGACCGCGTCGATTGGTCGCACAGGGGCGGGAGTGGAAAAGCTGGCCTAGACTCGTGTGTCCGAGGTTTCGTCAACAAGGAGAACGCAATGAGCCTGTTCAGTTTCGTGAAGGAAGCCGGCGAGAAGTTGATCGACCTGCTGACCCCCGGTAACGCCAATGCCGAAGAGCAGTTGAAGAAACACGTGGAAAGTGTCGGCCTGGGTAACCCGAACATCAGTGCCACGGTAGAGGGTGACAAGATTATCCTCAAGGGTGAGGTGGCCAGCCAGGAGGAGAAGGAGAAGATCATTCTCGCCGCCGGCAACATCAATGGCGTGGCCAGCGTGGATGACCAGATCACCGTGACCGGGCCGGTGGTTGCGGCGGCCAGGTTTGTTACGGTGAAGAAGGGCGACACGCTGTCGGCCATTTCTGTGGTGGTGTACGGTAATGCCAACCAGTACAACAAGATCTTCGAGGCCAACAAGCCGATGCTGTCGCACCCGGACAAGATCTATCCGGGGCAGGTGCTGCGTATTCCTGACTGATCTTCACAGCCTGTGAGGGCCTCTTCGCGGGCTTGCCCGCGAAGAGGCCCTCACAGGCCGACCAACAATTCCCGGTAATCCTCGACCGCGGCAAACTCCTCGGTATCCCGCGGCTCTGCCTTGCTGTCCGGCTGGCGAACCGCCAACAAATGCCCCACACCAAACCGCCGCGCACTGCGCAAAATCGCCAACGTGTCATCGATAAACAGGCTGCGCTCCGGATCAAAACCGATATCCGCCTGCAACGCATCCCAGAACTGTGGGCTTTCCTTCGGGTAGCCATAATCGTGTGAGCTGATCAGCCGCTCGAAATACGGCGCCAGCTCCACCCGCTCCAGCTTCAGCGACAGCGAGTCGCGGTGCGCATTGGTAATCATCACCACCCGCTTGCCGGCTTGGCGAATCGCCGCCAGGAAAGTATCGGCATCCGGCCGCAGGGCAATCAGGTCGGCGATTTCCTGCTTCAGCTCGCGAATCGGCAGGCGCAACTCGCGGCTCCAGAAGTCCAGGCAATACCAGTTCAGCGTGCCGGCATTGCGTTCGAACAGCGGCTGCAGCTCCATTTCCGCCATGGTCCGGCTTACCCCGTGCAGCTCGGCATAGCGTTGGGGCAGATGCTCCAGCCAGAAGCGGTTGTCGTAGTGCAGGTCGAGCAGGGTGCCGTCCATGTCCAGCAGGACGGTATCGATGGCAGACCAGGGAAGAACAGGCATGGGAAACTCTCGTTCAGTCGGCAAGCCACGGTATAGTAACCCGTTCACGCCAAGGAGCCGCCCCATGCGCCAGAAACCCACCGTCCTCAGCCGCGAAATCGTCGCCAGCAGCCGCCTGTTTCGCGTCGAAGCCGTGCAATTGCGCTTCAGCAATGGCAACGAACGTACCTACGAGCGTTTGGTGGGTCGGGGTAACGGCTATGGTGCGGTGATGATCGTGGCCATGCTCGACGCCGAGCACGCTGTGCTGGTGGAGGAATACTGCGGTGGCACCGATGAGTACGAGCTGTCGTTGCCCAAAGGCCTGATCGAACCGGGCGAAGACGTGCTGGCGGCCGCCGACCGGGAGCTCAAGGAAGAAGCTGGTTTTGGCGCGCGTCAGCTGGAGCACCTGACCGAGCTGTCGCTGTCGCCGGGCTACATGAGCCAGAAGATCCAGGTGGTGTTGGCCAGCGACCTGTACGAAGAACGCCTGGAAGGCGACGAGCCAGAGCCGATGCGGGTCGACAAGGTCAACCTGCGTGAGCTGTCGGCATTGGCCATGCACCCGCAGTTCACCGAAGGACGCGCCTTGGCGGCGCTGTACCTGGCGCGTGACCTGCTGATCCAGCGGGGGCTGCTGGAGCTATGAACGACCTGCAACTGATGCATGAAGTGGTCAAGCTGGCGCTGACGGCGGGCGAGGCGATCCTGCCGTTCTGGCGTGCCGATGTGGCGGTTACCAACAAGGCTGATGACTCGCCGGTAACCGCCGCCGATCTGGCAGCGCACCGGGTAATTGCCGATGGCCTGTTGGCGCTGGCCCCGCACATTCCGGTGTTGTCCGAAGAAGACTGCAATATTCCGCTGGCCGAGCGCCAGGGCTGGAGCCGCTGGTGGCTGGTCGACCCGCTGGATGGCACCAAGGAATTCATTGCGGGCAGTGAGGAATTTACGGTCAACATCGCCCTGGTTGAAAACGGCGAGGTGGTGTTTGGCGTGGTGTCGATGCCGACCAATGGGCGCTGCTACTTTGGTGGGCGCGGGTTTGGGGCTTGGCGTGCGGAGGCCGGTGAGGCAGCACAGCCGATCCAGGTGCGTAACGCACCCGCTGTGGGCGAGCGTTTCACCGTGGTTGCCAGCCGTCGGCACTCCAGCCCGGAGCAGGAGGCGCTGTTGGCCGGGCTGGGGGCTGCGGTGGGCGAGCTGGAGCTGACCAATATTGGCAGTTCGCTGAAGTTTTGCCTGTTGGCTGAGGGTAGTGCCGATTGTTATCCACGCCTGGCGCCGACTTCGCAGTGGGATACTGCTGCGGCACAAGGCGTGCTGGAAGGGGCCGGGGGCGATGTGATTGGCCTTGACGGTAAGCCGTTTCGCTACCCGGCGCGTGAGTCCCTGCTCAACCCCTTCTTCCTGGCCTTGCCTAGCGCTGCCAGCTGGCGCCAGGCGCTGATTCAGCTTGCCTCAGCGATGTAACACGTACTGCCCGTTGAACCTGACTGCGGGCTCGTCACTCCCGACATTGCTCACCGTGGTCTCCAGCGTCAACCGCGCCCGCCCGCGACGCTGGTACATATTCACGAACCGCTCCCAGGTTTTCTCATCCGGCGCCGCGCAGCGCGCTACCGCTGCACCGGTAACCGGCAGCGGGTAACTGATCTGCCCCTCCTGGATCACGATATGCCCGTCATCGATCCCCAGCTCACGCAGACGTAGGTGCAGCCAGCCCCAACCCACCAGCACTGCTGCGCAGTACAAACTGCCGCCGAACATGGTGCTCTTGTGGTTGACGTTGGCCGCCAGTGGCAATTGCAGGCGCAGGGTGTGCTGCTGCCAGTCGAGTACTTCAAGCCCCATTTCGCGGGTCAGGGGGATGTCGCTGTGCAGGACGGATTGCAGGTATTGGCTATCGGTGTTCATCAACGGTTGTCCTCATGGTCGTCATGCCCGCCGCTGCCGCCGTCAAAGCTCAAGCCGTGCTTGCGCAGCTTGTCGTGCAGGGTCTTGCGGGGGATGCCCAGCGCCTCGGCCAGGCTGCGCATGGAGCTGTGTGGCTGGGCCAGTTCGGCAGCGATCAGCGAGCGTTCGAACTGCTCGACCTGCTCGCTCAGGTTGCCAATCAGCACGGGCGCTGCAGGTACCGCTGCCGGTGGCGCCTGACCGTCCAGGGCCAGTTCCAGGCCAAGGGCGAAGCGTTCGGCCGCGTTCTGCAGCTCGCGTACATTGCCTGGCCAGTCGTGGCGCAGCAGCACGGCGCGCTGGGCCGGTTGCAGGGTGTGCGGTGGCAGGCCATGACGCTGGCTGGCAGCGTCGGCGAAGTGCTGGAACAGCACCAGAATGTCGTCGCCGCGTTCGCGCAACGGTGGAATACGCAGCGGTGCCACGTTCAGGCGGTAGTACAGGTCAGCGCGGAAGCGGCCTTGGTCGGCAGACTGGCGCAGGTCTTCCTTGGTCGCGGCGATGATGCGGATGTCCAGCGGGATCAACTGGTTGCCGCCCAGGCGTTCGACTACCCGCTCTTGCAGCATGCGCAGCAGCTTTACCTGCACATCCAGGCTCATGCTCTCGATTTCGTCGAGGAACAGCGTGCCGCCGTTGGCAAACTCGAACTTGCCGATGCGGCGCTTCTGCGCGCCGGTGAACGCACCGGGCTCATGGCCGAACAGTTCGCTCTCGACCACCGACTCGGCCAGCGCGCCGGCATTGATTGCCACGAACGGCCCCTCGCGGCGGCTGGACAGATCGTGCAGGGCGCGGGCCACTACCTCCTTGCCGGCGCCGGTTTCACCCAGAATCAGCACATCGGCGCGGGTACCGGCCAAGGCGCCGATCTGTTCACGCAGGCGCAGCATGGACGGTGAATGGCCTACCAGTCGGGTGGCCAGTTGCTGGCGGTCGCTCAGCGCCAGGCGCAGGCTGCGGTTGTCCAGCACCAGGCGGCGCAGGGCCAGGGCGCGGCGCACGCTGTCGAGCAGGGCATCTGTGGCAAAGGGTTTTTCCAGAAAGTCATAAGCCCCGGCTCGCATTGCCTGCACCGCCAGCGGTACATCGCCGTGGCCGGTAATCAGCAGCACCGGTAGCTCACTGTCGCGGCCATGCAATTGCTCCAGCAGTTGCAAGCCATCGATGCCGGGCATGCGAATGTCGCTGACCACCACGCCGGGCCAATCGGCCTCGATACGGTCGGCCAGGCCTTGGGCATCGGCCAGGGCGACCACCTTGAGGCCGGCCAGGTCCAGGGTCTGGCTCAGTGCCTGGCGCAGGTGCGGGTCATCGTCGACCAGGATGACCTGGGCTCGGCTGTCGATCAGTGTCTCGGTGGTCATGCCGAGGGGTCCTCCGAATTAGGCAAAGTAGCGCCAGGTGCGGCCACGCGCAGCTGCAAGGTCAGCAGCGCGCCCCCTTCCGGGTGGTTGGCCAGCAGCAGTTCACCGCCCAGTGCACGCATCAGGCTTTCGCAGATGGCCAGACCCAGGCCCAGGCCCTGGGTACGGGTCTTGGTGGTGAAGAATGGCTCCTTGGCGTGCTCCAGGGCCTGGCGGCTGAAGCCGGGGCCGTTGTCGCGGATGTATAGGTAGACGCAGTCATCACGTTGCTCGGCACTTAGCCACAAGCGGCGCGGGTTGGCTTTTTCGGTCAGGGCGTCGAGTGCGTTGGCGAGCAGGTTGCCCAATACCTGGCGCAGGCGGGTTTCGCCGGCTTGTACCCACAAGGTGGCCTCGGGTAGGTCGCGGATCAGCTCCACGGCCATGGCCCGGCGGCGCTTGGCCAGCAGCGCCAGGGCATCGTCCAGGGCCGGTTGCAGGGCTACGCTCTCCGGGGCGTGCCGGTCGCGGCGGGCGAAGGCGCGCAGGTGGGCAATGATCGAGGCCATACGCCCGGTCAGTTCGCCAATCAGCTTGAGGTTGCCGCGGGCGTCTTCGGTGCGTTGGTGGTCGAGCAGGATCTCGGCGTTTTCCGCGTAACTGCGGATGGCCGCCAGTGGCTGGTTCAGCTCATGGCTGATGCTGGCCGACATGGTGCCGAGAACCGACAGCTTGCCGGCCTGCACCAGTTCGTCCTGGGCACGTACCGCTTCCTGCTGAGCGTTCTCGCGCTCCAGCACGGCGCTTTTGAGGCGGGAGTTGAGGCCTTCGAGGTCGGCCGTACGTTCGGCCACACGCTTTTCCAGCTGCTGGCGGCCACGGGCCTCGAAGTCGATACGGTCGATGTAGTGGCGGCGCCGCTGCATCACCAGCCCGGCCAACAGCATCACCACCAGCAGGGTGCCTGCGCCGATGGCCATTACCGTCTGTACCGAACGGTCGACCAGTAGGCGAGGGGCGAGAATGCTCACTTGCCAACCGGTTTCCTTGATATCGCGGGTCTGGGTGATCCAGGCATCCGGGTTGAGCATCAGGGGTTGCGGTGCCTGGGTTGGGTAGGGCTGGATGGCGATGATGGCCTGGCGTTCGGCTTCGGTCAGCACACGGGTAGCGCGGAAGCGCCAGTCAGGCCGCGAGGTGAGGATGACCACGCCATTGTGGTCGGTCAGCAACAGCTGCTCGGGGGTACGGCCCCAGAGGGTCTCGGTGTGGTCGAGGTCAACCTTCACCACCAGCACGCCAACGACACGCTCACGGTCGCGCACGGCGGCGGCAAAGAAGTAGCCGCGCTTGGCCGAGGTGGTGCCCTGGCCGAAAAAGCGGCCCAGGTGGCCGGCCATGGCTTCGTTGAAGTAGGGGCGGAAGGCGAAATTGCGGCCGACGAAGCTGTCGTGCTTGTCCCAGTTGGACGCGGCCAGGGTGTTGCCGCTGATGTCCATCAGGTACATCACCTCGGCGCCTGTCTGCTGCACGATGTCTTTTAGCAGGCGGTTGGCGTTGGTTACTGCTTCCAGGCGGAACGGGTCGGCCAGTACACCCCGCAGCGCCGGCAGGTCGCCAAGGATTTGTGGCAGGGTTTCATAACGGTGCAGGGTGCCGAGCAGGTTGGCGACGTACAGGTCGAGGGTCTGGCGGTTCTGCGAGGCCAGTTCATCCTGGTAGTAACGCTCGGCCAGGTGGTGCAGAGGCCACAGGAGCGGGGCCAGGCAAAGGGCCAACAGGGCCAGGCTGCGCCAGCGGGGACGGCGTGGGGGCGTGGGTTTTGCAATCATCACGTAAATGCGCCAGAAAAGTCTGGCGCAATTATGCGCTAGTTAAGGCAGCAGTTCCGACTCTGAGAGTGGCAGCCCTAGCTTGTCCTTGTCTGATAGCACCGGGGGTTGCTGCAGCCCCCAGTTGATTGCCAGTTGGGGGTCGTCCCAGCGGATGCAGCGGTCGGCGTCCGGGTTGTAGTAGTCGGTGGTCTTGTAGAGAAACTCGGCCGACTCGCTCATGACTGCAAAGCCATGGGCGAAGCCAGGTGGAATCCACAGTTGACGGTGATTGTCGGCCGACAGATGCACGGCGACCCATTGGCCGAACGTTGGCGAGCTTTTGCGTACGTCCACGGCGATATCGCGGATTTCCCCCTGCACCACGCGCACCAGTTTGCCTTGGGTGTTTTTCACCTGGTAATGCAGCCCGCGCAGTACACCCTTGATGGAGCGTGAGTGGTTGTCCTGGACGAATTCGGCATTCACGCCGGTTTGCCGTGCGAACTCACGCGCGTTGAATGCTTCGAAGAAAAAACCACGGCTGTCACCGAAAACCTTCGGCTCGATAATCAGTACTTCAGGTATTGCAGTAGGAATGATGTTCATAGTGGCTCGCTGGCCCGTTGCCCAAGTATTGACCCTAGTCGGCCCCGCTGGAATTTTCCGCTGGGAGCTGTAACAGGATGCATAAGGTGTGGCTATGGTAGACGTCAGACTGTTATCGGCACCAGACAAGGGCAGATTAGGCTCGATTGTTATCGGTACAAGTTTGTCGTTTTAGCGGAAAAGTCCCGACTGACGGGCTTTAAATGTCGATATATATCGGTTATAAATTCACAAACGCCCCAGCACAGTCCGGCTCAGGGCCATCACAGAGGTCACCCATGAAAACCCTCAACACCACGCCCCGTGCCGATGGTTTCCACATGCCCGCCGAGTGGGCCCCGCAAACCCAGGTGTGGATGGTCTGGCCGGAGCGCCCGGACAACTGGCGCCTGGGGGGTAAGCCTGCCCAGGCAGCCCACGTCACCTTGGCCAAGGCCATTGCCCGCTTCGAGCCTGTGACCGTCGCAGCCTCTGCCGGCCAGTACGAAAATGCCCGCCGCCAGCTCGACCAGCCGAACATTCGCGTAGTCGAAATCAGCAACGATGACGCCTGGGTGCGTGATACCGGCCCGACCTTCGTCATCAACGACCAGGGTGAAGTGCGTGGTGTGGACTGGGGCTTCAATGCCTGGGGCGGCTTCGATGGCGGCCTGTATGCACCCTGGAACCGCGACGAGGAACTGGCCGCCAAAGTGCTGGAAATGGAGCGCTGCCAGCGCTACCACACCGAAGGCTTCGTGCTTGAGGGCGGCTCGATTCACGTGGACGGTGAAGGCACCGTGATCACCACCGAGGAATGCCTGCTCAACCGTAACCGCAACCCGCATCTGAACCGCGAGCAGATCGAAGCGGTGTTGCGCGACCAGCTGGCGGTCGACACTGTGGTGTGGCTGCCGGATGGCCTCTACAACGACGAAACCGACGGCCACGTCGACAACTTCTGCTGTTACGTGCGCCCAGGCGAAGTGTTACTGGCCTGGACCGATGATTCCAACGACCCCAATTATGTGCGCTGCCACGCTGCCATGGAGGTGTTGAAGAACACCCGCGACGCCAAGGGCCGTGAGTTCATCGTGCATAAAATGCCGATTCCGGGCCCGCTGTTCGCCACGGCTGAAGAGTGTGCCGGTGTCGATCATGTGGCCGGTAGCCAGGAGCGTGACCCGTCGGTGCGCCTGGCCGGTTCGTACGTGAACTTCCTGATCGTCAACGGCGGCATCATTGCGCCAAGCTTCGATGACCCGGCAGATGCCGAAGCCAGAGCGATCCTGGCGAAGATCTTCCCCGACCACGAGGTGGTGATGATCCCTGGCCGTGAACTGTTGCTGGGCGGTGGCAACATTCACTGCCTGACCCAGCAGCAGCCGGCGCCGGTCAAGCGCTGAGCGCGTGGTGAATGAAGAGGCCCGTCATGTGACGGGCCTTTTTTTTCGGGCGATGGCCGGAGGCCTGGGTGGCATACGTTTTGTATTGTTTTTCAGATAGATAGCTCGGCCAGGCCGCGCTCTCGGATCTGTAACAATACCTACGTAAATTTGCCGCTCACGGGCCAGGGAGTACGTGTAGAAATGAACGCAGCAAGTGAGTCGGCATTGCGCCCATCGGCAGTGAATCACCAATCGCTCAAGCTGGTTGCGAAGTGGTTGAAGCACCATGGAAGCAACAAGGTCAGGACGACCGACCCACAGCGGCTGCTTGCAGGGCGCTACCCCCAGGGGCTGATCAGCGATGCAGAGATGCAGGCGTTGATGGGGGTGTGGCACTGATCGAATCGATATTACCTGTACCGGCCTCTTCGCGGGCATGCCCGCGAAGAGGCCGGTACAGGCAATAGAGATCAGAAGCTGTAGCTACCCGTGACCACCAGGCTGCGAGGATCTCCCACCATGATCTGCGCAGCACTGGTCGCCGAACTGTAGTAAGTCTTATCGGCAATGTTGCTCAACGCCGCCCGCACATCCCAGTCATGGGTGCGGTACCCCGCCAGTGCATCCCAGCGGCCATACCCCGGCAACACCGTGGTGTTCTGGTTGTCCGCGTAACGCTCGCCCACCAGCGTCAGGCCGGTTTCGGCATACCAGCCCAGCTCCGGTTTCCAGGTGATGAACAGGCTGCCATTGCGCTTGGCCACATCGTTGATGCGGTTGCCTTCCTGGCCGTTGTTGTCCTTGACAATGATGGCGTCCTGCAGGCCGATGCCGCCGCGTACATACCAGTTGCCGACGATGTTGCCGGTGGCAGTCAGCTCGATGCCGCGTGAACGCTGCAAGCCGCTGAGCAGGATGTTGTTAGGGTTTTCCGGATCACGGGTGCGGCGGTTGTACAGTTCCAGTTCGTAGACGGCCAGGGTGGTGGTCAGGCGTTGGTCGAGCCAGTCGCTTTTCACCCCGATTTCTTTCTGGCGAGTCTCTTCCGGCTTGGCGTCGTTGCCGTTGCCCGGCGCATCCGGGGTGATGCCGATCAGGCCGCCGCCCACTGGCGAGAAGGTTTTGCTCCACGAAGCGTAGAACGAATGGTCACGCCATGGCGTGTAGACCACGCCCAGGCGCGGGCTGGTACCGTTGCTGTCCTGCGGTTCGCTTATGCCGTCCTTGTTGGTGGTTTTCACGTCGAACTGGTCGAAGCGCACGCCAGCCAGGATTTGCCATTGATCGCTCAGGCGGATCTGGTCTTGCAGGTAAAGGCCGCGGCTGTCGACCACAGTGTGGTTGTCACTCGACAGCAACAGCTTGCCATTGTGCTGCTGGTTGCTGCTGGGTTTGCCCAAGCCCGGAAGCGACTGACTGCCGGCGGTATACAGCACCGGGTCACGCTTCTGGTTACCGATCTCCAGGCCCAGCAGCAGCTTGTGCTCCAGGCCCAACGTATCGAAATCGCCCTCAGCCTCCAGGTTGTTGAACAGGTTGCGGGTGTTCAGGTCCTGCTGCCAGCGCTGGCGGGTCAGGACATTGGTGCCGGCGTTGTAGCCCGTGACATAGGTGTTGTCGAACTCACTGTCGAGCTTGAACAGGCCCAAGGTATGGCGCAGCTGCCAGGTTTCGTTCAGCTGGTAGTTCAGGCGTGAGCGCAGGGACTGGGCGCGGTCATCGATGTAGTCGCGCTGGTCGCCGTAGGTGGTACCACGGCTGACGTCGGCCGGGCGACCGTTGACCCCGGGGATCCCGCGGTCCGGGGTGCGGTTGTAGCGGCTGTATTCATACTGCACCAGCCAGTTCAGGTCGGGGTTGATCTGCCAGCTGATCGACGGTGCGAACAACTGGCGGCTGCCGTCGATCCCGTCGCGGAAGCTGTTGTTGTCCTGGTTGCCCATGTTCAGGCGCAGGCTGACGGTGTCGCTGGGGTCGGCGCTGAGGTCGGCATACAGGCTGCGCAGGTCTTCGCTGCCAGCTTGTGCCTCGATGGTCGAGCGGCGGCCTGGTTCCGGTGCCTTGCTGACCCGGTTGACGATGCCCCCTTGGCTGCCACGGCCATATAGCACTGCCGCTGGCCCTTTCAGAACCTCGACTCGCTCGATGTTGTGCAGGTCGCGGATGTACTGGCTGTCGTCGCGAATGCCATCCAGGTAGAAGTCGTTGCTGGCTTCGAAGCCACGAATGCGCACGCTGTCGAAACGGGTGTCGGCGCCACTGCTGACGTTGGGGATGCCTTCCAGCGCCTTGCCCAGGGTGTTGCTGCCGTAGTCCAGCACGTTGGCGGTTTTCACCGTGTCGATCGCCTGAGGCACGTAACGCACGGGCGTGGAGGTGCGGGTGGCGGTGCTCACCTCTTTGACACGCGGGTTGTCTTTCTCGCGCTCGCTGTCGGCGGTAACCGACGACTCCGGCAGCGTGGTGGTGGCGGCACTGGCCAGGCTGGCGCTGAACAGCAGCGACAGGCCAAGCGTGAGGGGGGAAAGGCGGCAGGGTACAAGCATGGGCACATCCGGACCGGGCAGGTGAAAAAGAGGTGCGAATGGTAATGCTTGCTATTTGCTCTTGCTTGGGTATTTGTAAAGGCTTGTCTTTACATATGTGTCTGTTTGTAACAGGCTTCGCCGCCATGCGATTTGCGGCTTGCGGGAATTTGTCCGATCGATCAAAAGGCAATTTCCGGCACAAGATAAATTGCCCACTGATAGCGCAAGCAGGCGTGAAAATGCACCAGACCTACCGGTCATTTTGGTTATATCAACCTGCATTTCACGACTTTTTGACATTTGTAATCGCACACGGCTAGGATTCGGCCAACGCCTGCTGGCCATGATCTTGGCCAAGCTGCTGCCCAGGGCCGCCGTGTACGTACCGGCAGGCCCACCAGGCTGGATCCGCATAGCGTCGAACCTACGAAGGGGCGTTGGTTCCTGGCGTCATAGTGCAGAGCGTTTTTGATTAAGAAATAAGGAAAACAACATGTTGAAAACCAGGATCAGCCTGGTCGCCCTGGCAATGATCGCCGCGACCCAGGCACAGGCCAATGACCAGGCCGACAGCAAGGGCTTCATCGAGGACAGCCACGCCAACGTCCTTCTGCGCAACGCCTACATCAACCGTGACAAGAAGCACGGCACCGACGACCAGATCGAATGGGGCCAGGCGTTCATCGGCACCTTCAACTCCGGTTTCACCCAAGGCACCGTTGGGGTGGGCGTCGATGCATTCGGCCTGTACGCTGTTCGCCTTGATGGCGGCAAAGGCCACAACGGTGGCGGCGGCGTCGACTTCTTCAAGCCGCACGAAACCACCAACGCCGAAGGCAACGCCAGCTCGCCGCACAACCTGGCCCGCGCCGGTGCAGCAGTGAAGTTCCGCATCTCCAACACCGTGCTGAAGTATGGTGACCAGATGCCAGCACTGCCAGTGCTGCAATACGACGATGCGCGTCTGCTGCCAGAAAGCTACACCGGTACCCTGATCACTTCCAAAGAGATCCAGGGCCTGGAACTGAACGCCGGTCGCTTCACCCAGGAAGCGCGCAAAAGTGCCGAGGGCCGCGATAGTGGCGGTCTGAAGTCGATCAACGTCTTCGGTGGTAGCTACAAGTTCACCGACAACTTCACCGCTTCGCTGTACACCGCCGACACCGAAGACGTGATGAAGAAGCACTACCTGGGCTTGAACTACGTCTTCCCGATTGCCAGCGACCAGTCCCTGACCCTGGACTTCAACGGCTACAAGTCGGACATCGACAAGCAATACGTCCAGGCTGCTGGCCTGAACGGCGACTCCAACACCATCTGGAGCCTGGCTGCGACTTACGCGTACGGTGCGCACTCGTTCACCCTCGCCCACCAGCGCAGCACCGGCAGCACCGGTTACAACTACGGCTTCTACCAGAACGCTGGTGGCGTGGGTGACGGTGGTTCGACCATCTACCTGGCCAACTCGTACTGGTCCGACTTCAACGCCGAAGACGAGCGCTCCTGGCAGCTGGGCTACGGCCTGGACTTCGGTGCCTACGGCATCCCGGGCCTGACCTACAAGCTGGCCTACGTGGTGGGTGACAACATCAACACCCGCAACGTCGCCAACCCGCAGGGCTTCGGCGAAGGTAAAGAGCGCGAAATCTTCAACCAGATCCGTTACGTGGTGCAGGACGGCCCGGCCAAAGACCTGTCCATCAAGCTGCGTAGCTCGTTCCTGCGTACCAACAATGCCGTGCAGCAGAACGGTTACAACGACGACGGCAACGAAGTCCGCGTATTCGTCGAGTACCCGATCAGCATCTTCTGATCCTGATCTGATGTATCGAACAGCCCTGGCTTATGCCGGGGCTGTTTCTTTTCGGCGCGCGGCTTTTGCCCCAGCGGGCATCAGTTCTCCTGCTTCCGGCGCAAAACTGTCGCTGCGCGCCATCCGCCACATGCGCGCATAAAACTCGCTTTCAATCGAACCACTGAGCAGTTCGCCTGGCTTGAGGAACGTATGCAGGTCCGAAAACAGCCCTATTTCGCTAGGGCTGATGCGCCGGGCCAGGTGCTTGGGCTTAAGCTCCGAAGGGTGCTCCAGCCCTGCAGCTGCCAGCATTTCGGCCAGTGCATGCAGTGTGTTGCGGTGGAAGCTGGCTACCCGCTCGGCCTTGTCTGGCACCACCAGGGCACGCTGGCGCAGCGGGTCTTGCGTGGCTACACCGGTCGGGCATTTGTTGGTGTGGCAGCTCTGCGACTGGATGCAACCAATGGCGAACATGAAGCCGCGTGCCGAATTGACCCAGTCCGCGCCGATGGCTAGCACGCTGGCGATATCGAAGGCACTGACGATCTTGCCCGCCGCACCAATGCGAATGCTGGAGCGCAGGTTCAGGCCGACCAAGGTGTTGTGCACGAACATCAGGCCTTCACGCATGGGCACGCCGATGTTGTCACTGAACTCGCGGGGTGCCGCGCCGGTACCGCCTTCCTTGCCATCCACGACGATGAAGTCCGGGGTGATATCGGTGGCCAGCATGGCCTTGGCGATACCCATGAATTCCCACGGGTGGCCCAGGCAAAACTTGAAGCCAACGGGTTTGCCACCCGACAGCTCACGCAGGCTGGCAACGAACTGCAGCAATTCCACTGGTGTGCGGAAGGCGCTGTGCGCTGCCGGCGAGATGCAGTCCTCGCCTACGCGCACACCACGGGTTTCGGCAATTTCGGGGCTGACCTTGTGCCCTGGCAAAATGCCGCCGTGGCCCGGTTTGGCACCTTGGCTGAGCTTGATCTCGATCATCTTCACCTGCGGCGAGCGGGCCTGCTCGGCGAAGCGTCGAGGGTCGAAGCGGCCGTCCTCGGTGCGGCAACCGAAGTAGCCGCTGCCGACCTCCCAGATCAGGTCACCGCCATGTTCGCGGTGGTACGGGCTGATGCTGCCTTCGCCGGTGTCATGGGCAAAACGGCCCATGCGCGCACCCCGGTTCAGGGCGGCGATGGCGTTGGCGCTGAGTGCGCCGAAGCTCATGGCCGAGATGTTGAAGATCGAGGCCGAGTAAGGCAGGCGGCATTGCGGCCCGCCAATGGCGATGCGGAACGATGCCGGGTCTGGCGTAGCCACTGGCAGCATGGAATGGCTGATGAACTCGAAGCCGGGCTTGTAGGCGTCGTTGAGCGTGCCGAAGGCTTTCTCGGCGCTTTCGTTCTTGGCGCGGGCGTACACCAGCGAGCGTTGCGAACGGGAGAACGGCAGCTTGTCGTCGTCACCCTCGATCAGGTACTGGCGGATTTCCGGGCGGATGGTTTCGATCAGGTAACGGATGTTGCCCAGAATCGGGTAGTTGCGGCGCACGGCGTGGTGGCTTTGGCGCAGGTCGTTCAGACCGACCAGGCTGAGCAGGGCGGTGATCAGCGTTAGTGGCCAGAGCCAGGCATGCTGGGACAGCAGTGGCAGGCTGGCGAAGCTGAACAACAGGCAGATGGCAAGGCAGGCGTAGCGGCTGGGCAGAGAGTGTTTCATGGGTCCATCGCAGGCAGGATGACCGGGCATAGGATAGGCAAAGGCGGGCAGGGGAAAACCTGGGTAATCGGTAAAAGACTGTTACCTGATTGCGTATTCCAGAGCGCTCGCGGTCCCCTGTAGGACCGCGTCTGCCTTCAGATGGGCAGCAGTATGCTGACCCGCAACCCACCGCCTTCACGATTTGCCAGCATCAGCTCCCCCCCATGGCTGCTGGCAATCCGTTGAGCGATGCTCAACCCCAACCCATACCCACCGGAAGCCTGGTTACGCGACCCTTCACCGCGCACGAACGGGTCGGTGATGGTCGCTAGCAGCGCTGGCGCTATCCCTGGCCCACGGTCATCGATATGGATGAACACCCCCGTGGTAGCCCGTTCCAGTGTGACCGAAACGTCCTTGGCGTATCGCAACGCATTCACCAGCAGGTTTTGCAGGCAGCGCTGCAGCAGCAGGGCATCGAGCTGTGAATGACCCGCTTGGCCATGCACCGGTAGCGGTTCTTCAGGGGTAGCCAGTTCAGCGCACTGGCGTGCCACCAGCCGGTCCAGGTCCACTTGCTGCCGGTTCAACTGCTCACCTGCGCGCAGGTAGTCGAGCACCTGGCCGATCATGTCGTCCATCTGCGTAATGTTCTGCCGCAGACGCTGTCGGTGCTCATCGTCAGGCAGGCGCTCCAGGCGCAGGCGCATGCGGGTCAGCGGGGTACGCAGGTCGTGAGACACGGCGGCCAGGAAGTAGGCCTTGTCGTTGACCATGGCAATCAGGCGTTGCTGCATGGCATTGAAGGCCTGGGCAGCCTGGCGCACTTCCTCCGGGCCATCCAGTGCCAAAGGCGCTTGCTCAAGGTTGCTACCCAGGCCACGTGCGGCATCGGCCAAGCGCCGCAAGGGGCGCAAGCACAGGCGTACGGCTATCAGGCACACCAGCAGCACCGCGACGATGCGCAGTGCATACACCCGCAACAGGTAATCGCTGATCAACACCCAGGCCGACTCGCCGCTCCAGCCTTGCAGTTCCTGGCCGTCGATGGTCAGCCAATGGCCATCGGCCAACGGCACCGCGAACTGGATATGCGCCTGGGCCGTGCGCAGCCCGAACAGGCTGCGCCAGACGATTGGCTGGCCCAGCTCATCGGTTAGCTGCACCTTTATCAGGCGCACGTCCTGGGCATGCCCCAGTTCGTATTTGAGGGCCTGATGCAGCAACAGCTCGACACGCCTGCGCCCGCGACGTTCGTCATGCGCTGGTGTGGGCAAGGTTTCGGCGCAACGCAGGTGGTAGTGGGCGGGTACCTGCAACGGGCCAGCGTGGCAGTCGGCCTGGGCGATGAGCGGTGCACTGCGTGCAGCGATCAGCCGAATGGGGGCTTCGAGTACCTGCGCGAAACGCACATCGAACCAGATGCTGCTCGACATCAACTGGATCACCAACGTGCCGCTGACCATGATCAGCAGCAGTTGGCCAAACAAGGTACGTGGCCACAGGCGGCGAAGCCAGCGCATCTCAGGCATCCGCCACGTTACTGGCGATGCTCAGCAGGTAGCCTTCATTGCGGATGGTGAGTATCTGCGCGGCACCTGCCGGCGCGCGGCGCAGGTGCTGGCGCAGGCGGCTGACGCACATGTCCACCGAACGGTCATCGGGCAGGTGGTCGCGGCCGAACGCACTGCGGGTCAGCTGATCGCGCGAAACGACCCGGTTGTTGGCTTCCAGCAGTTCGCGCAGCACGCGGTAGTCGGAGCGCGGCAGGGTCAGGGTTTCGCCATCGGGGCGGGTGAGCAGGCGCTTCACATGTTCCAGGCGGAAGCCCGCGAACACTTGGGCATCCACCACGGCAGGCTCTTCGACAGAGGGCTCCAGCCGTTGCGGGCGCCGCAGCACGGCCTTGATCCGGGCGATCAACTCACGGGGCTCGAAAGGCTTGGCCAGGTAGTCGTCGGCGCCTACTTCCAGGCCGATGATGCGGTCCAGCGTGCTGCCCTTGGCCGACAGCATGATGACTGCCAGCCCCGGCGTCGCTTGCAGTTGGCGGCACAGGCTGAGGCAATCTTCGCCCGGCAGCATCAAGTCGAGCACCACCAGCTCCACCTTGTGCCGGGCCAGCTGGTCGCGCATTTGCTGGCCGTCGGCAGCGGCCAGCACGTTGTAGCCGGCATCTGTCAGGTAGTCACAAAGAAGTTCGCGGATCTCGTCGTCATCGTCGACAACCAGCAGGGTCGTGCTCATGCGGAAAAACACCTGTTTGGTGAGGGCCGGTGGCGCTCGTTACGTTCAATTACATCCCCGTACATGTCGGGTCTGGAGCCCGGAGGGCCGATCCCTAGAATCCTAACAAAAAATCATCTGCAAATACGAAGCCTTCCCAAATGAATCCCATGAGCATCCCGCAATCCTTCACCCCTATCAGCCGAAGCGGCAACCGCATCAAGCCGCTGGCCTTCTTCGTCGCCGTCGCCATTAGCGGTGGTGCCATGGCGGCCGACAGTAAACCCCTGGAACTGGACGCCACGCAGATCGAAGACAGCGCCCTGCTGCCCGCCGACGATGCCGGCCAGTTGGGCTACACGGTCGAAAGCACCCGCAGCTCTACCGGCCTGGCGCTGACGCCACGGCAGACGCCGCAGTCGGTCACCACCATCACCCGCCAGCAGATGGATGACCGCGACATCCACACCATCGAGCAAGCGCTGGAAACCACGCCGGGTGTAACGGCCAACAAGTCCGAAGTGGGTGGGCGTACCGACTACCGTGCCCGTGGTTACTCGATCAGCAACTGGAAGGTGGATGGCCTGCAGACCCAGGGCGGCTCCGACTTCAGCGGCAGCGGCAACGCGCTGAACATGGACCTGTACGAGCGCATCGACATCGTGCGCGGCGCCAACGGCCTGCTGGGCGGCACCGGCGACCCTTCGGCCACCGTCAACCTGATCCGCAAGGCCCCCACCAAAACTTTCGGCGGCAGCGCCTACGCCACCTACGGCAGTTGGGACAAACGCCGCCTGGGCGCCGACCTGAACCTGCCGCTGTCCGAGGATGGCCGCCTGCGTTCGCGCTTTGTCATGACCCAGCAGGACGCCAATTCGTTCCGCGACAACCAGTCCGAGCGTTCCCGCGCCGCGCTGGCCAACTTCGAATTCGACCTGGACGACGCCACCACCCTCGGTGCCGGCTACCAGTACGAGTACAACAAGGTGGTGGGCGGCGGCTGGGGCGCAAACATCCCGATCTGGTACCGCGACGGCAGCAAGACTGACCTGCCACGCAGCACCAACGTGGTACCCAGCTGGAGCTTTGGCGAGTACACCACGCGCACCGCGTTCGGCTCGCTGGAACACCGCTTCGACAACGACTGGACGCTGGACCTGAAAGCCGCCCAGGCCACTACCGAAGCCCTGAACCACCGTGGCCTGGCCAAGGTCAACTCGGCCGGGCGCGGCACCTATGGCGGCTACTGGGACCAGGACGGCAGCGGCGCAGTACTCAACGGCCTGCACAGCTCCAGCGACACCACCCAACAGTCGGCCCAGATCGACCTGTCCGGCCCGTTCCAGCTGTTCGGCCGCACCCACCAGGCGATGGTCGGCTACAACGACAGCCGCACCGTAGGCTGGTCGCCGGAGTACACCTGCACCATGGTTGGCGACGGCATGGCCAGCGCGCCTGCATTGGGTTGCCAGTTCCGCGCCAACAACGGCTTCCCGCTGACCGACTGGCGTAACGGCGTGGACGACGACTACGACATCATCGCCTCACGCACCGGCCGCCACAGCAAAACCACCACCCGCTTGCAGGGCATGTACGCCGCCACCCGCCTGAGCATCACCGACCCGTTGTCGGTGATCGTCGGCGTGCGCACCAGCAACTACTCCTCTGTCACCCGCAGCGTGGCCGGTGCACGCAGTAGCCAGGAAGAAAACGGCATCGTCACCCCCTACCTGGGGGCGGTATACGACCTGAACGACAACTACTCGCTGTACGCCAGCTACACCGACATCTTCACGCCGCAGACGTCTGAAACCAGCAGCGGCAGTAAGGTGGAGCCGATTCGTGGTCAAAGCTACGAAACCGGTATCAAGGGTGAGTGGTTCGACGGCCGCCTGAACGCCTCGGCGGCGTACTTCCGCACCAAGCAGGAAAACAAAGCGGTGCTGGACGGCGACCTGACCACCCCGACCGGTGGCAACGCCTACAAGGCCGGCTCCGGCCAGGAAACCGACGGTATCGACCTGGAAGTCGCGGGCGCTCTGACTCCGAACTGGAACGTGTATGCCGGCTACACCTACCTGCACTTCCGCCGCGTTGACAGTGACGGCCGCAGCGACCCGTCGCACCTGTTCAAGGCCTCGACCACCTACCGCCTCAGCGGCCCACTCGACCGCCTGACCCTGGGTGCCGGTGTGACCGCGCAAACCAACATCCGCGCCATCTCCAGCCCGGCAGGGCAGCCCACCAATGGCGTGAGCAACGGTACCGCCGACGTGAACTGGTCGGGTTATGCCATCTGGAATGCCATGGCCAAGTATCAGCTGACTGACGACACCAGTGTCAGCGTTAATGCCAACAACCTGTTCGACAAGCACTACTACACCCAGTACGGGTTCTATGCGGGGGCGATTTATGGTGACCCGCGTAACCTTTCGCTGACCGTTAGTACGGCGTTCTGATCAACACCGCCTGGGGCTGCCTTGCAGCCCCAATTCATCAAGGTAATGGGTAAATCAGGCAATACCGAATCAATGCCTGTTCAACACTCTGCTTTTGCCTGAGAACCAACCCCACGGCAATGGCATTGTCGGTTTCGATCACTTCGTAGAACACCCTGTACCCGTCGACATTCAGCTCACGATACTGCATGACACCCAGCCCGCTCGCTTGTGGGCTGACCGGGTAACCCACGGGCGCGGCAGCCAGCCGGTGCTCAATGGTGTCGACCAGTGTGGTGATTTTCTCAAGTGCCGCTGCGGTACCGTGATAGACGGCCAGATGGTGGACTTGATCTTCGATGCTCTGAGAGGCGGAATGGGTGAAGCGTATGGTCGGCTTACTCATGCGCTACCCATTACTCCTCAGAAAATTTCTTGAGAAGGCGAGTCTTGAGGTCTTCGGCCGAGCTGTGTTTGCCCTGAGCATACTCACGGGAACCGATGGCGAGCAGTTTCACCAAGGCTATGGCTTCATCCCGTTGCTTGCGATCCGCGTAGGACTCGACCACATAGGCAGGCACACCGTTCTGTGTCACGACCATGGGTTCTTCCAGGTCCAGGTCAGCAGCATGGCGTTTCAGGTAGCTGATCGTTTCTACTCGCATCGGACTGGCTCCATGTTCAGTGGAAGCCATTTTAGACCGAATATGGACCATAAAAAGACCGTCTGTCATGTGGTGGTTAGTTTCATCACTTTGCGACTGTCCGAACCTTCGCAGACCAGTTCCACAGAATGTGTGGTCAGGTTTGCGCCTTTGCCTTGTTGCTTGGCAGCGCAAGCTGCGTAGAGATGCCGATTGCAGGCGTGGTGAATGGCCTCACACAAAGCGACCAGGCATAAAAAACCCGCTCAATTTGTGCATAACTGCCGGAGCAGTCATAGGCATGGCGGGTGTGTTGTGTGAGAGCTTCTGTGATGTATAAGGCATTCGCAAGGGTTCCGGCGGGGTTCATCGGGGTCTTGAGGGTAGATAGCATGTGCCCCGATTTGCCTGGCGACGAAGGCGTGTCTGTTTTTTGAGCTGCGTTGTTGCCTAGAAAATGTGCTCTCTTGAGATTGCCGGGGCCGCTGCGCAGCCCATCGCAGGCAAGCCAGCTCCTACACCGATCGCGTCGCCTTCAAGGATTTGTGACACCGAAAACAAAAAAGGCCCACCTTTCGGTGAGCCTTTTGAGTACTGCGTATGGTGCCGGCACCAGACGAACGGTTTCTAGCTGTGAGGGCAAGGAATTCGCGGAGTTGGAATTTAGTGGATTTTTTGGTGTACCTCATAGGGTAGCTATAAATAAATCAGCTAATTATGGCTGTTGGTGGAATCGAATTAGGCATGCTTTGATTTCTCTTCTTGCGATAACGTGTAGCAGTTTTATATAAAGTTTCAAGATATATTTGAATAGCATTGCCGCGCAGCAGTACCTTACAGTCTAGAGTAAATTGCTAGCTTGTTATTCGTGGGCGTGTTCGTTAAGGCTAGCAACTTTTCGATATGTAATCTCAATACGATAGTTATGCGTAGCGACAATTTGTGAGCTTGTGCAGTGGAGATTGGATTGCTCAAATCTATCGGGCCATATATTTTGGTAGAAATAATTTATAAGTTTGGCTCTATGCTCCCTGGGCTGTGCAGAATGTCTGCATATGGTCGGATTCTGCAGAGAATGGGCAACCCTTAGCTCTTGGCTTGGTGTAGAATCACGTGTAGCGATTGATATCATATGGCTATCATTTTGATTGAACTATGCTGTATAGTCCCCGGACGGTATTTAGTCTGTTTCAGGCCCCACTCAGGCCCAGGCGCTCAGGGAGTAGAGTTAGAATGACCACCGGTGTCTCGGAATTTTGTACAGTTGTCGACCTTGTTGAAGATGGCGATCACCATTGGGCGGTGGTGATGGAGAAATGCGATCCTTCTGACTCGACCGATAAACTGTTGGCACTAGCTGCTCAAGCCATCCGAGATGCTTATGGCGAACAGGAAATTAGGGAGATCGCTGAAGAGGCATTATTTATACAGCTGCCTGAGCCTGCAGATACTGTATTATCCCAATTTAACCTTGGTGATTTGCTTGCGAGCTTTCGAGAGGGCTTGCCTAATCCAGATGCAGAAGGAAATAAGCCTGGGCAGTTGTCAAACTATCGCTCAGAGACTGCAGAAATTCTCGCACGAGAGGCGCTAGCGCGAGTATTTAAAATGTTAACTCCGCCATCTCTTCATGCCACCAAAGGTAATAGAAATCAGCCAATTTTAGGATTCGATGGCTGGACACTTATGGGGTTGGAGTGTGGGGGGCTTGCACTCGTACTCATTCAAGTAAAAGCGACTGATGATCTGAAGAGGCCACCCGGCGAAGCCGCTAAACTTATAGCTGAATGCTCAAAAGCGCCTGTTGACTTAGAAAAGTTGAAAGGCTTCATTTCCGCATGTGCGATCCGCTGTAAAGGCACACATTTTGGTCCGGTTTTAGTAAGTATGTTGGCTGGTTTGCACCAAGATAAGTGCGTGAAAGACATTATTGTTGCACCTGTTCTGATCCGCGGAGTTGTCGAAGCCGATCATGACGACTTGTCAACCTTGAAGTCAGCCTCAGGTAGTTTCGTAGGTGCGCGAACTCGTGGGATTAGCTTGTCCGTTGGAGCTAATCTAAATGAGTTTGGTAGGGTGGCAATGAATATGGCGCGGCAATCATGAATGACCCATTAAAAGAGTTCTATGAGTCGGAATCTATCAATGGCCTAGTTAATAGGCTTGATAACTATGCTTTTCAAGGGGCTGTTTCGAATGAGGTTGAGTTGTCACCCCCTGATCAGCGAGAAATTAGCGACTTGTGGACAGCTGCAATGTTGTCCGTAGACGATAATGTTTGCGCCGAAAAACTCGATTCAGCTAACGCTCGTGGAGTCGAGTGGGCAAGTAAATCCTTTGACAAGTGGCTTGCATTTATAGAGTCAAGCTTGCATCTGGATATTCCTGAGCAAAGAGATGTAATGCGCCTTATTTCGACAGGCCTGCTTTCTAATAGGCAGACTGAGTTGCGTCAGTTGCTTCTAAAGAGCAAGATTGAAACCGTTGTAAGTGTAGGTGGTCGTGGCTTGGATTGGTTGTCTGAAGTCAGGTCTAGTATTGCTAGGTCTATATTTTTGTTGGCTCGTCAATCAAGCTCGTCAGACATTGAAATGGCTGCGGTTACGCTCTCAAATATTAGATCGAAGCAGGTTGAGCGTGAGCGTGTTTGGCTAGAGGGGAAAGATAATAAAGAGCAGTCTGCACTAAGTCTGCTTTCTCTCTATCACGTATCTGCTGCTGCCGATACACTAGCCAGCTATTTAATTTCGGGGGAAGTAAAAACTGCTTCTGGACGACCTGCAAGTGCTCAAAACGAGCTCAGTGTCCTCATAGGTAAAGCGGATGAGTATGCGGAATTATCATCTGATCCAGAGCTTATTACTTGGGTGAAGTCTGCAGCGAGCGCGATTTTTAGTCTCCGGTCAGATGCCATATGGACTAACGCAAAAAATATAAACGTTCTGATTGATAAGTTTATATCTCATCTGGCTGCGCGCGGAAATCCTATATTCAGTCTCTTGCCTTCTCAGCAGGAAGCTCTCAAGCAAAATTTCTTAGATGCTCGTAATGAAGCTGTAGTTCTTCAGATGCCAACAAGCTCTGGAAAAACATTGATGGCTGAGCTTGCGACACTACATACCGTATCCTCTTATTCTGATGCGCGTGTAGTGTATTTGACACCCACCCGCGCTCTATCTACTCAAGTGCGGCGAACTTTGGGAGCTGATTTCCGTGAGATGGGGATTGAGGTTGTTTCTGCGGGAAGCGCATATGAAGAAGATCCCTATGAACTCTCTTTGCTTGAGAACTCTTCAGGTGTCGTAGTTTCTACGCCAGAGAAAATGGACCTTTTACTACGCAGTCATCCTGAGTGGTTCTCTAGTGTACGTCTGTTGATAGTTGATGAGGCTCATCTCATTCGGGATGGTGAACGAGGAGCAAGATTAGAGCTCCTCCTAGCGAATTTTCGAAGGGAGCAGCCTCATGTAAGAATACTGCTTCTCACTCCATTTGTAGAAAATGCTAATGAGTTAGCCGACTGGCTTAGCGGTGAGCGGGGTTCTCCTGTAGATGTTAAATGGAGACCGTCAAGGCTAATGATTGGTTTGGCTTCGTTCACTGGACGGAAACCGAATAAAGTTCTTGAGATTGAATGGAAGGAGCCTCATCGAAACTCAGGCGCTTTGACAAAAACTCGGATGGCTTTGACTACAGATGAAGTTTTTAAACTTTCTGAGTCCAGTTCGGCGCTTAATAAGTCAATTATAATTGGGGGCCGTTTACAAAAAATCGGACCTGTTTTAGGTATGTACCCATCTTCCAGAACGGCCGCAGAGAAGGCTGCTTCTGAATTTGCTTCGCAACGCTTAGAGGTTGATTTAGAGTACTCATCTCCGGAGCACAGGGTTGCTGTTGCGCTCGCAGAGTGTGAGTATGGTGATACCTCTACTTTGGCGTATTGTCTTCGTCGAGGAGTTGCTTATCATCATTCAGCTCTATCTGGTGAACTCAGATACTTAGTTGAGAGGTTGGCTGCTTCAAAGAAAATTGATTTTTTAGCCGCTACCACCACCCTGGCCCAAGGAATGAATTTTCCAGTTTCAAGTGTGGTAATACATTCTATACATAATCAAAGCGGGAACCTTTCTCCAGCTGAGTTCTGGAACATTGCTGGACGTGCAGGACGCGTAGGGCTTTCAGAACGGGGGCTAATTGTTTTCGCGAACACAAGTCACAGAGGCCTTTGGGAGCATTACACAAACAATTTGTCTGAGCGGATTGATTCAGCCTTAGATGCTGTTATTGAAGAAATTAACAGTGCAGATTCATTGAAATGGATCTACAGAAAGCATGAGGCGATTCGGCCGTTTCTTCAGTATTTGTCTCACGCAAGTGCTACATATGGTGTAAGAAGTACGTTTGGCGATCTTGAACGTTTAGTAGAGGCAAGTCTGTCCGGGAAAAGTAAGAAATCTAAGGACTTTCTCTTTGTTCTCGCGAAAAGGTATTTAGGCGAGATTGCTGAAAAAAATCAAAATTATCTTAAAGTTGCTGATAAAACCGGTTTGGGTTCTTACAGTTTCGATGAGTTATTCTATCATATAAAAAATGATAGCATCCTGATGGAAGGAGATCCTACGATAATCAGGAGTCCAGAGGGGTTGCGGCATTTGGTCGACGCGTTGAGCAAGCTTCCTGAACTTTCTCTCGCTTTAGAGCGGGGGGCTGGTCAAATAGATACAGGGCTTGTGGCGAAAATCGTTCATGGTTGGATAAGTGGATCATCAATATCTGATCTTTCTTCGTCTTTCGTTGGCAAAACACCTGCAGATCAAATCCGTGCAGCAGGAACTTACGTTTTTAGTAAAGTATCGCAAACGGTCTCTTGGGGGGCGCATGCCTATTTGAAAGGCAGGGTTGTGGCGCGTGGAGATAGTGAAGAAAGTGCTGGCGAAGAGCTAATGCTTCCTGCGTACATCCAATATGGTGTCAGTAAGCCTGAGGCGGTTGTCGCATCGATACTAGGCGTACCCAGGGCTTTAGCTATGGGAGTTGCGGAAGTATATGAAGATCAGAATGGAAAACTAAGCTCGACCGAAAGCGTCAAATTTAGGAAGGCATTGGAAACATCCGATGAGGCATTTTGGGATAAAAGTGTTTCACGCTCCGCCCTGCATGGTAAGGTCAGCGGTTCCGATCTTCGAGCGGTATGGAGAGAAGGGCAAGGGTTTTTATAGTTGTATTATTAGATGTGCCGACATCATGATGTTTTCATATCATTCTCTTGCTTTTGATGTTTGGGATCATATGTTTCATCTGAATTTTAAGGATAAAGTTAACCATGAAGTCCAGAGACCTGTTTACGACACATGATTTGATTGCCAGTAACTACTTGATCGAAAAAATCTCGCCAGGTGTTTACTTGCATAAGTTTACGCCTGCGACTACCAATACAGTCTATGAGTTTGAGGCTAGCTCTGCGCCTGTGATTGTTGAGGGAGAGCGCTATAATGTGGGGTATTTGGTTAAGGATGGGCGAAATATAGTAGATCTTTCGGCCTTGTCTCTGACTTCAATAGTTAACCCTATGTTGAGTTATTTGGCGGCGCAGCAAATAGCAAGAGGGAATTTCACAGCGGAAAAAGCAAAAAATGATGATCGCGTCACGCATGAAGCAGTTGACGGCTATTATTGGGGGAAAAAATATGCTTGGCGCATGTATGGCACTGTAATATCTAAAGAGGCATTTTATAAATATTTGGATGAAATTGCACATCCAAGAGTAGAGTGCTTTACAAGAGATCCCGATCATCCGTACTCGAACGATAAGTCGACAGCTTACGCACAGGAAGGGCTGGAGGATGCTGTTCGTGAGTTGATTGAAACGGCAGAAAAAGTATCTGCTGCTTACTTTAAGTCTCCTAGATATAGTCGGAAATTCTCGATCAATGGTATTAATGCCTTGACCGACAAAAAGTAACACTTTCGATATTTTTTAGTTCTTGTTGGCAAGAATTTCCCACTATTTTCCGATTTCCCCCACGTCATCCCGCCAAGAATGCTGAGTGTTATCAGGGATCAAGGCCCCTGCGACCTGTGGGGATGTCCTCTAGCGCGGGACTGGCGGCTCCTTACGTCCGGGAGCAAGGGCATCTCATGATCTGGCCTCCTTAGCACCGTTACCGGTGGGCGGGTGGAGGCTGCGCTGGCTGACTAAACCAGCGCCTGAAGATCCTGAGCCGGGTGAACGCAGCACTGCGATGACCGGGGCATGCCTGACTGTCAGTCAGGTGCAGTCCATTCCCTGGTCTGCGGCACCATCATCTACATCGCTGTTGCTGGTGACATCGGCGTTTGTCATGCCGATTGTCACGAGTGGAGTAGCCGCAAAGCCAAGTGCGATGAGGGCTGCAGCAGTGCTAGAAGCGCCCGTCTCTTTCCTAGAGAAAGAGACGGGCGCAGGTTGGCGCAAGATTCGGCCAAGCGGATAGGTTGCTGCAGGGCAGCGAAGTAGGAGGTGTTGTCTGGCGCACGAGGGCCAAGATGTGAAGTAGGCATCCATCACCAGGGAGGTGACCGGGCGAGCTGCCGGATGCGAATCGCCATTTGGGGGGAGAACCACCGCGAGAGCGGCGTGACCTTCAAGGTTCTGGTCACCTGGGTGCTGTCCAAGACAGCGTTTGCACCCTCAGTTCTACACCTGTGGATAAATTTGGTCAACGCCAGAATCCACGGGGCATTTAGGCCTGTGCATGAAATTATCCACCGGTGGAAATCAGTGGTATCCAGAGGATCCGTGTCGGCTTTTAGCTTTGCAAAGCGAGGTCCATCCAAACGGGGCGGCTTTGCAGCCCTGTTTGGATGGACCCGAATTAAAGAGCGGCCAACGGTGTTCTCGAATGTTCACCGACGATTGAATGCGCCACGCCCACTTGGCAAGGGAGTGATGTTGTCGCCAGCTGGATGGGCGAACTCATGTGGAGTCACATGCCCCGATCTGTTGGCATCGATGTAATTGCTCCACCACGCCATGATCAGCCTGCGCTGCTCTAAAAATTCGGCTTTGTGGATATAGGCGGCGCGCACGCGATTGCGTTCCTTGTGGCTCATCTGCCGCTCAATAGCCGCGTCTGTCCACAGCCCTGACTCCAGCAAGGCGCTACAGGCCATGGTCCTGAATCCATGCCCGCATACCTCCTTTGATGTGTCGTAGCCAACGTTGCGCAGCACCTGGTTAACCGTGTTCTCCGACATTGGCTTCCAGTACTTGTGGTCACCGGGCAGCACCAGTTCGGAGAAGCGACTCAAGCCGCGCAGCCGTTCAAGGATCGCGATGACTTGGGGAGAGAGCGGCACCATCTGTATGTCTCCGCTCATCTTGGTGCCACGGGTGGAATTGCGCACGCCGTCGATTGGCTTACGGGTGTCCGGGATTTCCCACATCGCCCTTTGCAGGTCGAACTCATCCCAGCGCGCAAAGCGCAGTTCACTGGAGCGCACGAACACATGCAGCGTCAGCAATACAGCCAGCTTGGTTAGCTCACGGCCGTTGTAGTTGTCGATCCGGCTAAGTAGTTCGGGGAGGCGGTTGAGTGAGAGGGCAGGGCGGTGCACGGTACGCGGGGCATGAATCGACCCTGCCAGATCGAGAGCCGGATTCTGGTTGATCTGGCGCGCCCGCTTCGCGCCCCGCATGATCGTGGAGAGATAATTCTGCACGCGCAGAGCAACGTCCATGGTGCCGCGCTCTTTGATACGCAGAGTGATCTCAAGCAGATCATGGGTATCAAGCTCAGCGATGGGACGTTGGCCGATCAGGGGGAAGACGTGGGTGCGCAACCGGCTCATGACGGTCTTGGCGTGTCCCTCCGTCCAGCGCCGCGACATTTCGGCGTGCCACTCAGGGCGACGGTTTCAAAAAGCAGGGAAGCCCGTTGAGCAGCAAGCTTCGCTTTCTTCTTCTCTTCCATCGGGTCGATGTTGTCGATCAACAGGGCCTTGGCTTCATCGCGCTTGGTCCTCGCGACGGCCAGCGAGATGATGGGGTAGTTGCCGATGATCAGCGTGCCTTCCTTGCCGCTGGGCTTGAAGTAGCGCAATCGCCACGTTTTCACGCCGTTGGGTTTCACGAAGAGGTACATGCCGCCACCGTCGAATAGCTTGTAGGCACGTTCGCGAGGTTTCGCCGTACGGCATTTGAGGTCGCTGAGAGGAACGGTTAGGCGTGGCATAAGGGTACGTTCTCCATGCAGGCAAGACGCTGTACCCTAAAAATACCCCCGGGGATGGGGTATTTTGTTGGATCCCGACGGAGGGTCCTGGAACGAAAAAACCCGCCAAAGGGCGGGTTTTAGGGGCTTCAAAGGCATTCGGTGGAACGCGATTGAGCTGGATATGGTGCCGGCACCAGGAATCGAACCCGGGACCTACTGATTACAAGTCAGTTGCTCTACCATCTGAGCTATACCGGCAATGGGGCGTCATTATAACGATCGTTTGGCGCCTGTAAACCACTTCGTTGCGAATGTTCGCAAAAGACCTAAGTCACCGGCCCAAAAGGAGAATTTTCCTACCAGCCACGGTGGATCGTGGTAACGCTTGGCTCGCTTTTGCCCGGGTTGAAGAACAGCTTGTCGTTGTCGCAGCCGCGCTTGCGGCAAGGGCTTTCGGTACGCAGGGGCAGGCCGTTGTCGCCGCCCAGTTGCATGCCGGGGTGGTTCCAGCCCAGGTTGCTGTTGGCGTGGGGCGCGGTGCCGCTGGCGCAGCCGGTCAGGGCCAGGGCGAGGGTCAGCAGGGCGAGGGGTTTGGCTTGGGTCACGATGGTCAGGTCCGTTGGTCCACTGTCGGTACTGGCGCAACGCCAGAAGGTCGCGGGGCTGGCGGGCAGCGCGCGACGTCACTTTCTAATGATTGGGGGGCGGATGATACACCGTTGGGCGGGGTCAGCGGAGGGGCTTTAGCTTTTTGTTGCCTCGGGTGAACCCGCGAAAGGGCCATCAGCTGTACGAAAATTCTGAACTTGGGAGCTAATGGCTTCAGGGTTTGGTTGCTTCGGAACTATCCTACGCGCGCCGCCGAAGTATCGCTGTTGTCGGGGAAGTGGCTCACGGATACCGTTTTCGGGTCGCTCTGGCGACCGGGTGTGAGAACCCGATTACGAATTTAGCGGCTGCGTAATGGCGACCGTGCGCGGGCAGACTTCGGTCTGGCCGAGGCTTCCTATATTCACTCGGTTTCTCACCCCGTGCATGGTTGCCGCCATTTGTTCCGTGAGAAAGGATGAATGCGGTGACTCCTTGAGGAATATAGGAGTTTGAAAAGTTGAAAAACCTTCCACCTGATAGCACGTCCAAACCAATCACCACCGCAGGCGTGGAAACCTTCCTCGCAGCCGGCAACCCCTCCCTCAACCTGCTACGCGTAGAGCCCGGCGTCCCGGTCGATGCGGCCTATGAGCATGTTTCGATTCTGATGGGCTACATCAAGCACCTGGTACGTGAGGGGGATATGGAGGATGACCATAAATTCCTGGGGGCGGCTGATTACTTGTGCGATATGGCCAAAGCGCTGATGAACGATATCGAGATTGCCAAGAATAAATCGCATTGAAAATGTGAGATCGCCGGGGCCGCTTGGCGGCCCTTTCGCGACGCAAGGCCGCTCCCACAAATGACCCCGCAGACGCCTCTTGCGCAAACCACAAGAAATGTTTATGCACAAGTGGCATTGATAGCTTGCGCGAAAGGCATGCCGGATTGCTGCGCCGCCGGTCTTTGCGCAAACGCCTGTTTTTACTGGGCTTGACGCACAAGCAGGAATAAGCCGAGCGCTTGAAATAGCGTTGGGATCCAACAGGTAATCACAAGCTTGTTCACAGAGTTATCCACAGGTTGTGCTGCGGCTATCGGTCGCGTTCGGCAAGGATGAGCAGGTTGCGCGGGGTCAGCAGGTAGTCGCAGAACAAGCCGAGGCGCACCTCAAAGCCTTGTTCTTCGAGGAACAGGGCGCGATCGAGCACCAGCCACAACTCCAATGGCCGACGGAACAGGTTGCGCACGCGCTCCAGGTTGCGTACTTCGGCCAGGCGTTGCCAGCCGGCGGCTTCCAGAGCGGCCCAGTCCGGATTGCCATTCAATGGCAGCTGCTTGAGTTCGGCCAAGTCGCGGCAGTATTGCTCGAAGGGCTTTTCCAGCCAGGCTACCGGCAGCGACGGTGTTGGCAGGTAGTCATCGCGCTGGCGCTGCTGGCGTTGCAGCAGGTCGAAGCCCAGGCGGCGGGCCATCGAGGTATCGCGTTGGCGTCGCACCCGGGCGCCAGCAGTAACGGTTTCGCTCAGGGGCAGGCCCAGATCGTCCAGCGACAGCTGCAGGCCGGACGCTAGCGCGGCTGTGGATAACGGCTGGTATTGCTGCACTGCAATGCGGTTGTAGCAGCAGGGGGCTACGGCCAATTGCCGGCAACCTTGCTGGCTGGCCAGCTGCATCAGGCGTACATGCAGGTCGCCACAGGCGTGCAGGGCAACCACGCTTTTGTCGCCAGCCAGGTGGCGGGCGCTGTCGCTGGCCATCACATCTTGATGTACGTGCTGTGCGGGTGAGTGATGATGGGTGCTCAGGCCCTGGCCGGCTGCGACCAGATCGGCATCGTATTCCAGGCAGGTCAGCTGCTGGCCGGGTTGCAACAGGCGGCGGCCGAGGTGGCCTTTGCCGGAGCACCAGTCCAGCCAGTGGCGGGGCTGGTCGTGGAAGGCCAGGTGGCTGGCGAAGGCTTCGATCTGCTGCCATTTGCGGCCGGGGACGGCGACGTCCAGGCGGTGGGCGGCGGGGGGCAGGTCGGTTGCCGGGAGGTGGCCGAGGGCGGCGAGCTGTTGGGCTTGTTGGGCCAGATGCGGGAACGGGGCCGGCAAGGCGTCAGCGGGGCATTCGGTTTCGGCGTCGGCCAGTGAGCAGTGGCGCAGGTGGTTGGCAAGCTCGGGGTGGGTGGTTTCCCAGTCCAGGCTTAGGGTGGTGAAGGGGCGGGGTTTCCACAGCTGCTGGTGCTCGATCAGGAACTCGTCGAGGGCCTGGAAGCGGGTGCTTAGGTGGTGGCTGTGGAGGTGGCTGGGCATGGGTAGATGTATGTTGGTTTTCAGGGCCTCTTCGCGGGCAAGCCCGCTCCCACAGGTATATCACAGCTCGAAAGGCCAGTGATTTACCTGTGGGAGCGGGCTTGCCCGCGAAGCAGTCAGTGAGGTCTCAGCGACCCTGGCAGGCATCCACGCGCAACCAGCGCTCCAGCAGCTTGAAGCCTTGCACCAGCAGGAACGAGATCACCAGGTAGAACACACCCGCAGCAAAGAAGATCTCCACCGGCAGGTAAGTACGGGCAATGATGGTACGGGCCATGCCGGTCAGTTCCAGCAGGGTCACGGTACTGGCCAGGGCGCTGGCCTTGAGCATCAGGATCACTTCGTTGCTGTACGCCGGCAGGCCGATGCGCGCAGCACGCGGCAGCATGATGTAGAACAGCGCCTTGCCACGCGACATGCCCAGCGCCCGTGCCGCCTCGATCTCACCTTTGGGGATCGATTGCAGCGCGCCGCGCAGGATCTCGGCGATGTAGGCGGCGGTGTGCAGGGTCATGGTCAGCACCGTGCACCAGAACGGATCGCGCAGGTACGGCCACAGCGAGCTGGAGCGCACGGCATCGAACTGCGCCAGGCCGTAGTAGACCAGGAACAGCTGCACCAGCAGCGGCGTGCCGCGGAAGAAGAAGATGTAGCTGAACGGCACGGCGCGCACGTACCAGTGGCGCGAGGAGCGGGCGATGCCCAGCGGGATGGCCAGGATCAACCCGGCAACCACCGCAATGGCCACCAGCTCCAGGGTCAGGACCGCGCCCTCGGCCAGGCGTGGCAGCCATTTGAAGATGACTTCCCAATTCATTATTCAGCCCTCGCAAAGCCGCGAGCGGCGCGTTTTTCCATGAAGTGCATACCGATCATGGCAATGACGGTCAGGCTCAGGTAGATGCAGGCCGCGACCATGTAGAAGGTGAACGGCTCCTTGGTCACGGTCACGCCGATTTGCGCGTGGCGCATGATTTCTTCCAGGCCGATCACCGACACCAGCGCGGTGTCCTTCATCAAAATCATGAACAGGTTGCCAAGGCCCGGCAGGGCGATGCGCCACATCTGCGGCAGGATGATCCGCGACAGGATGCGGCCCTTGGACAGTCCCAGTGCCAGGCCAGCTTCACGGTGGCCCTTGGGAATCGCCAGGATGGCACCACGGAACACTTCGGTGGCGTAGGCGCCGAAGCACAGGCCCAGGGCGATCACGCCTGCGGCAAAGGCACTGAGCTCAAGGCCTGGCATGTTCAGGGCCTCGCCGAGGGCGTTCATCAACCCGACGGTGCCGAAATAAATAAGCAGAACCCACAGCAGTTCGGGCACGCCGCGAACCAGGGTCGAGTAGAAACCGCCAAGCCATTGCAACGGCTTGATCGAAGAGGTTTTGGCCAGGGCGCCGAGCAGGCCCAGCACCAGCCCCAGCAGCAAGGCGCAAAGCGCCAGTTTTACGGTCATCAGGGTGCCGGCCATCATGGCCGGACCGAATCCGTGCAGGTCGATATTCATGGGCAGGTCATATTAGGGACTGGCGCGCCACGGGGCGCGCCGGTCAGGGCGGGTCATTCGATGCTGAACGGGAAGTACTTGTCGTTGATCTTCTTGTACGTGCCGTCGGCCTTGATTTCGGCCAGGGCTTTGTTCAGGTCGTCGCGCAGCTTGGTGTCACCTTTGCGCACGGCAATGCCGATCTTGTCGCTGTCCATCACCGGCTCGCCCTTGAACTCGAAGTTCGAGCCGTCTTTGCTCTTCAGCCACTCGTACTGCACGTACTTGTCGGCCAGGATGCCGTCGATGCGACCGGACACCAGGTCCAGGTAGGCGTTTTCCTGGGTGTCGTACAGTTTGATGTCGACGCCTTTGAAGTTGTCTTCCAAGTAGGTACCGGCCAGGGTGGCGCGCTGGGTGCCGATGACCTTGCCCTTCAACGACTCTTTGTCAGTCTTGAAGTCGACGTTTTTCGGCGCAATGAACTGCAGCTTGTTGGAGTAGTACGGCTCGGTGAAGTCGACGGCCTGTTTGCGCTCGTCGGTGATCGACAGCGACGACACCAGGAAGTCGAACTTCTTGGCGTTCAGGGCCGGGATGATGCCGTCCCAGTCGGAGGTGACGACCGAGCACTCGACTTTCATCTTGGCGCACAGGGCGTCGCCGATGTCTTTGTCGAAGCCGACCACGTTACCGCTGGCGTCCTTGTTGTTGAACGGTGGGTAGGCGGCTTCGATGCCCATGCGCAGTTTTTCTGCGGCCATGGCGTTTGCCGACATCACCAGCGTGGCAGCAGCTGCCAGGAGGAACTTCTTGTAAGTGTGCATGTATTGCTCCGTTAGCGGTGGCTGGACATGAATTGCTTGCAACGCGCCGAGGTCGGGTTTTCGAAGACCTGTTGCGGCGATCCCTGCTCTTCTACCAGGCCCTGGTGCAGGAAGACGACTTCACTGGACACATGGCGGGCAAAGCTCATCTCGTGCGTTACCAGCAGCATGGTACGGCCTTCTTCGGCCAGTGCGCGGATAACGTTAAGCACTTCCTGGACCATTTCCGGATCGAGTGCCGAGGTTGGCTCGTCGAACAGGATGACCTTGGGCTTCATGGCCAGGGTACGGGCAATGGCGGCGCGCTGTTGCTGGCCACCGGAAAGCTGGGCGGGGTAGCTGTGGCGTTTGTCGTAGATGCCAACCTTGTTCAGCAGCGCTTCGGCGGCTTCGATGGCCTCGGCCTTGCTTTGGCCGAGCACGCGGCGTGGCGCCTCGATGATGTTGTCGAGGATCGACATGTGCGGCCACAGGTTGAAGTTCTGGAAGACAAAGCCGATTTCGCTGCGCAGGCGGTTGATCTGGCGGTTGTCGGCTGCGATCAGGTCGCCGTTCTTGGCGGCCTTGAGCTTGAGGGCTTCGCCGGCCACCAGGATTTCGCCCTGGTGCGGGTTCTCGAGCAGGTTGATGCAGCGCAGCAGGGTGGACTTGCCGGAGCCGGACGACCCCAGGATGGAGATCACGTCACCGTCGCGAGCGGTCAGCGAAATACCCTTGAGAATTTCCTGCTCGCCGTAGCGTTTGTGCAGATTGCGGATTTCCAGCGCGGGCGTGGCCTGAGCCATGTGCGGTCCTCATGTGTTCGGGTGCGTTCCCAGCTGTTGGCGGCCTTCCTGGCGTGCGCCAAGCTAGCATAGCGGCATTATGACGGCCAACAGGGTCGCCGGGGACTGTGGGCACTGGTGGGGCAGTTTGTCGCATCGCTACAGCGTAACGTCGCGCAGATGTCCGCGAAGGTGTCGCCCAGCACCAGAGCCTTGATGAAAAAAGGCGCGATGGTGCCAGCTTTGGCCCGCTCATGGAAGCGGTTTTGGCCCATTGAAGGGGTAAACCCGACCTTTAGGTCAAACGTTTGCAGTGGGTGCAGGTTTACCCGCGAATGCGTCAGGCGCTTTTGAGGTTGTACCCATAGGTTGCACTTTTTCGCATTGCAGTGGTGCACAGGTGTTACCGTGGAGCACCTTTGGTGCGTTTGTAAGTGGGTATTTCAGTAATCCGATGATTTGGCGCCCTTTCGGTCAAGGTGTGGCTGAAAGCCCTCCAAACCTTGTCCTAAAAGGCCTGCAGAAGTTTCTGGCGAATGCATTCAGCACATGGCCTGCTTATTGCCAGTAGGAAACCGCCGATTGCAGCGACGCCTAGGTCAACCCTTGGCGCGCTCCGTACCCGCAGTCGGAGTGGTCCACTCCTTACAAAGGTAGTTTCAATGAGCGGTAACAATTCCAATGACCTCGCTCAGGGGCTCAAACAACGGCATGTCACCATGCTGTCCATCGCTGGCGTCATCGGTGCCGGCCTGTTCGTAGGCTCTGGCCACGCCATCGCAGCGGCCGGCCCGGCCGTGCTGCTGGCTTACGCTGCTGCCGGTACGCTGGTCGTGCTGGTGATGCGCATGCTGGGTGAAATGGCGGTCGCTTCGCCAGACACCGGTTCATTCTCTACATACGCCGACCGCGCCATCGGGCGTTGGGCCGGTTTCACCATTGGCTGGCTGTACTGGTGGTTCTGGGTGCTGGTGATTCCGCTGGAGGCCAACGCTGCCGCCGCCATCCTGCACGCCTGGTTCCCTGCGGTCGACCTGTGGGCGTTCTCCCTCATCATTACCCTGGCGCTGACCCTGACCAACCTGTGCAGCGTGAAGAACTACGGCGAGTTCGAGTTCTGGTTCGCCCTGCTCAAGGTGTTGGCGATCATCGGCTTCATCGCCGTGGGTTGCGCTGCCATGTTCGGCTTCGTGCCAAGCAGCCAAGTGAGCGGTGCCAGCCACCTGTTCGATACCCAAGGCTTCATGCCCAACGGCCTGGGCGCAGTGCTGGCAGCCATGCTGACCACCATGTTCTCGTTCATGGGTACTGAAATCGTCACCATCGCTGCTGCCGAGTCGAAGGACCCGGGCAAGCAGATCAGCCGCGCCACCAACTCGGTGATCTGGCGTATCTGCCTGTTCTACCTGGTGTCGATCTTCCTGGTGGTGGCCCTGGTGCCATGGAACGACCCGGCCCTGGCCGAGACCGGTTCCTACCAGACCGTGCTGAGCCGCGTCGGCGTGCCGAATGCCAAGCTGATCGTCGACATCGTCGTGCTGATTGCCGTGACCAGCTGCCTGAACTCGGCGCTGTACACCTCTTCGCGCATGCTGTTCTCGCTGAGCAAGCGTGGCGATGCCCCGGCCATTGCCCAGCGCACCACCAAGTCGGCGACCCCGCATGTGGCGGTATTGCTGTCCACTGCAGCGGCGTTCCTCTGTGTGTTCGCCAACTTCGTGGCACCGGCTCAGGTGTTCGAGTTCCTGCTGGCCAGCTCCGGCGCCATTGCGCTGCTGGTGTACCTGGTGATTGCCGTGTCGCAACTGCGCATGCGTGCCCAGCGTGAAGCCCGCGGCGAGAAGATTACCTTCAAGATGTGGCTGTTCCCGGGCCTGACCTGGGCGACCATTGCCTTCATCATTGCCATTCTGGTGGTGATGGCGCTGCGTGAGGATCACCGTGCTGAGATCATTGCGACTGCGCTGCTGAGCATTGGCGTGGTGGCGGCTGGCTTGCTGGTGCACCGCAAGCGTGAAGCTGCCGGGCGGGTAGCGCTGGACAACTGATCCGCGCTGGCTGTAACGAAAAGGCCGCGCCCTGTGAAGGGCGCGGCCTTTTTTGTTGCCTGTGCCGGCCCTTTCGCGGGCAGGTTACATGGTTCTGTCAGCCAAACTGCTTCTGCTGTTGCTGCTGCTTGGCCACCAGCTCGGAAGCGGCGATATAAGCCTCCTGGAACTCATCGCTCTCCAGCCAGGCCATGGTGGCCTCTTCATCAGCGCCGTCCAGCCATTTGCGATAGGCGTTGAACACCAGCACGATGTAGTCGGTGGCGTGTTCTTCCTTGTGCCCCTTCAGCACCAGGGCCAGCAGCGGGTCTACCAGGAACACCGAAATCATCGGTACCAGGCCGCCGCTCTCCTGGGCTTCCTTCATCTTGATGAACATCGCGTCGTAGCTGCCCGACTCCATGGCCTTGTTGTACACCTGCTCGACGCTGGCGCTGTCACCGGCACTGGCCTTGACCGCCTGGCCGCTGCGTACCATGCGGTTCTGCTTGGCCTTGCTGGCGGCGCGCTTGGCGCGTTTCTGTTGCTTGGTAGGGGTGGCCATGGGGCAATCCTTGGGGGGGCTGAAAAGTGCGTATTGAAGCGCAATTGCCCGAGAAACCCAAGCCGTGTGCTGGCGCAGTGCAGGCTGGTGCCAGTTGATGAGGAGGCGTATCCAGATTATGCCCACAGCTTGCCCTGCGTAACCTCTCTCTCGCTGCCACCCATTTTTTGGGGGCTCACTACGCCAAATCGGCGTTTTCAGAATGAGCACATTTGCGCTTAAGGAGAGAACCATGAAGCATTTCTATCTTGTGACCCTGTATGGCTACGACGAAGAGGGTGACCTTTTCTATGCTACTGGCTTCGCCAAGTGCAAGCTGCAGTTGATTACAAAGGCCGACATTCTCGCAATTATGGAAAAAGCCAAAAACGACAGTGAGTTTTCGCTGAACCTGCACAGTGTTTCCTATCTGGGCCACATGACAGAGGACGCTTTCGAGCACCTTCGTTCCATGGAGGATGAATAAGGTTTGCCCGCAGCCCGTCTTCGGGCTGCGGGGTTTTTCGAGGGCAGGTTAAGTCTTCAGGCTGCCGGCTGGGTGGCTTCGTCTTCTTCAAAACCGCGCGAAGCCCGCCCGACCAGCAGTTCATCCGGTGCATGCGCCACGCTGAGGTCCTTGCCTGGATAATCCAGCGAGTGCAGAAAATGCCGGATGCAGTTGATCCGCGCACGCTTCTTGTCATCGGACTTGATCACCGTCCATGGCGCATCGGCGGTGTCGGTATGGAAGAACATCGCTTCCTTGGCGCTGGTGTAATCGTCCCACTTGTCCAGCGACTTGATGTCGATGGGCGAAAGTTTCCAGTGCTTGAGCGGGTCGTCGCGGCGAGAGATGAAGCGGCGCAGCTGCTCTTCGCGGTTTACAGAGAACCAGTACTTGAACAACAGGATGCCACTGTTGCACAGCATGCGCTCAAGGTCCGGCGCCTGGCGCATGAACTCCAGGTACTGCAGCGGTGTACAGAAATCCATCACCTTCTCGACCCCGGCGCGGTTGTACCAGGAACGGTCGAAGAACACCATTTCCCCCGCTGTGGGCAGGTGCTGGATATAGCGCTGGAAATACCACTGGCCCTGTTCCTGCTCGGAAGGCTTCTCCAGGGCAACGATGCGCGCACCGCGAGGGTTGAGGTGCTCCATGAAGCGCTTGATGGTGCCGCCCTTGCCTGCAGCATCGCGCCCTTCGAACAGGACCACGACGCGCTGGCCGGTTTCCTTCACCCAGCTCTGCACCTTCAACAACTCGATCTGCAGTTCATGCTTGGCTTTCTCGTATTCCTGGCGGCGCAAGCGGGTGCGGTATGGGTAGCTGGCCGGCAGTCGCGCCCTTGTGCTGTCTTCGTTGCTGCCCCTGGGGGCAGTGGCCACTTCCAGTGCAGCAGGCTGCTGGCTGATGCTGGTAATCGTCGGCTCCGGCTTGCGCTGGCGTGGGCGGCGCGTGCGGGCCGGGGTAATAGCGGGTTCACTTGGGGCAGGGAGCAGGAGGGGGGATTCTTCGCTCATGGAGGTCCTTGTAAGTCGAGTCGGATGTCCATCCTCGATTTTGAAGGTGAGCGGATAATGGCTATTTGATGTTGGTCAATAAGAAAACTGTAGACAACAAAAAACCCGCACTGGGCGGGTTTCTTGTGTCGCTTCGGGTAACTTTGCAACCACCAGAAGCTTGAAGGTGGTGCCCAGAGACGGAGTCGAACCGCCGACACGAGGATTTTCAATCCTCTGCTCTACCGACTGAGCTATCTGGGCGACGAGGTGAATTAAATAGATTTCCGGACCGCTCGTCAACGACTTTTTGAAAAAATTTTAAATTAATTCCGTCGCTTACGATTTTTGGGGTCATTCGGCCGGTGGAACGTAGCCTTCCGCCTGCGCGTATTCTTCGCCGGCGAAAAACTTGTCCATCTCGGTCTGGAGGAATTTGCGGTCTTCGGCGTTCATCATGTTCAGGCGCTTTTCGTTGATCAGCATGGTCTGGTGTTTCTGCCAGTCGGCCCAGGCCTTCTGCGAGATGTGTTCGAAGATGTCCTGGCCCTTGGCGCCTGGGTAGGGCGGGCGTTCCAGGCCTGGCAGTTCTTCTTGGTACTTGCGGCACATCACGGTGCGGGTCATCGGGTGTCTCCTGCAATCAGTTCGTCGGCCGCGCGTTTAAGCAGCTTTTTCACCGGGGCGGCAAGGCCCAGGCGCGGCGGGGTGGCGAGGTTATACCAGAGCCAGTCGGCCTCGGCCATGTGCTGACCGACCGGGTCGACGCGCACCAGCCAAGGCTCGATGGCCAGCTGAAAGTGGCTGAAGGTGTGGGTCAGGCTGTCCATGGCGCGGCTGTCAGCCAGGCGCAGGCCATGCTGGTAGGCCAGGTCATCGAGTTGGGCGATGTCGTCCAGTTCCGGCAGGCTCCACAACCCTCCCCACAGCCCGCTGGAGGGGCGGCGGTAAAGCAGGATGGCGCCTTCGTGGTTGGCCAGCAGTGGCATTAGCGTACGCCGCTGCGGCAGTGCCTTGCGCGGCTTGGGCTCGGGGTAGCGGGTTTCTTCACCGTGCAGGTGCGCTTCGCAGCCGCGCTGCAGCGGGCAGATCAGGCAGCTGGGCTTGCTGCGCGTGCACAGCGTGGCGCCCATGTCCATCATCGCTTGGGTGTAGTGGTTGGCGCGCTGCTGCGGGGTAAAGCGCTCGGCCGTGGCCCACAGCTGGTTGGTCACCTTAGGTTCGCCGGGGTAGCCCGCCTGGGCGGTGTAGCGGGCCAGTACGCGCTTGACGTTGCCATCCAGAATCGGCGCACGAATGCCCATGCTGATGCTGGCGATGGCGCCTGCGGTGGAGCGGCCGATGCCGGGCAGCTCGGTGAGCTGCTCGACACTGCGTGGGAATTCGCCGCCATGTTGCTCGACGACGATCCTGGCGGCCTTTTGCAGGTTGCGTGCACGGGTGTAATAGCCCAGCCCCGTCCACAGGTGCAGCACTTCGTCCTCCGGCGCTTCGGCCAGGGCCTGCACGGTCGGCAGCGCCTGCATGAAGCGGTCGAAGTAGTTGAGCACGGTGCTGACCTGGGTCTGCTGCAACATGATTTCCGACACCCACACCCGGTACGGGGTGATGCCCTGTTGCCAGGGCAGGTCGTGCCGGCCGTGCTCGTCATACCAATCCAGCACAGCGCTGGAGAACTGCTCGGGGCTCATCGCTTGAACAGCCCCTTGAGCGCGTCTTTCACTTCCGGGCTCACTTTGTCTCCAAGTTTTTCATCGAGCTTTTCGTCAATCTTGTCTTTCAGGCGGTTGCCGGCCAGCTTGGCAGCGACCTTGCCCAGGCCGTTCTGGTCCAGACGGCAGGCCTTGGCACCAAGCTCCAGCGGACCACGGCAGCGCAGCGGCACTTCAACGCCAACGTAGCGTTCGTTGACCTGGCAGGCTGGGTCCGGCATGGCGCGTTGGTCGCCTTCGACGATCACGCCCACGTTGTAATCCATGCCCAGCACACGCAGGTCGAGGTCGCCGTTACCGTTCACGGTCAGGCCCGGGATGCGTGCCTTGAGGTCGGGGTTGTTGGCGACGCCATTGCGCACCACCAGGCTGCCGCGCAGCTCTTGGAACGGGGTGTCCTTGCCGCGTGGCTCGCCGCTCAGGGTTTTGCGGTTGAGCGTGGCGATGGCCTGGCACAGCTGCTGCTCCAGGTTGGCGTTGACCAGCACACCATCGTTGATGGTGAAGTTTGCGCTGCCGTTAAGGGTGTCGACCAGTGCCTTCTGGCTGTTGCCGGTGGCGGTCAGATCACTGGTCAGGGTCAGTAGGCCTTTCACAGGAGGTGCCTGCTCCTTGCCTTCGGTCTTGATGAAGTGCTCCACCGGCACCCGTTGGATGTTGGTGTTCACACCCAGTTGCGGGACAGCAGGGCGTACGTCGACCGTGCCCTTGGCTTCGAAGGTGCCGTTGTACAGCTCGCCGCGCAGGGTTTGCAGGGTCAGCAGGCCGCCTTGGCCGATGGCCTTGAGCTGGGCGTCTTCGATCGGCAGCTTGTCCACGGTCAGCGAGCCAAAGGCCAGGTCGGCTTGCAGGTCGAGGGCGCGCAGGCGGTCGACCGGCAGCAGCTTTTCGTCGCTCCAGGCCACTTGGGTCGGGGCGTTGGGCAATGGTGTGGTGCCGGCACCGGCCACGGCGCTGGCCTCTTGCTGCTTGACCTCGGCTTGGCGCGCGGCAGTGGCGCCCTTGGCCTCTTCGCTCTTGGCGGGCAGGTAGCGGTCAGCGTCGAAGGTATCGCCCTTCAGTTGCAGGCGCAGGGCCTGCTTGGCGAAGTCTTCCACGGCCACACGGCCACTGAAGGTACTGTCGTCCAGCTTCACGGCCAGGTCTTCCAGCGCCAGGCTGTTGGGCGTGCCCTGCAGGCGGGTGACCAGCTCCAGCTTGGCGAAGGCCGCCGGGTCGTTGGTAGCCGGCAGCGGGCGGCCAATGCTGTCGAGGAAGGTGCGCAGGTTGAACTGGGCGATGGACAGGCCGCCGCTCAGTTGTGGCGCCTTGTCCAGGTCACGCAGGTTCAGCTCGCCCAGGGCTCGCAGCTGGTTGGCCGAGACTTTCAGGCCGTTCCAGGAGGCGACATTGGCAGCCAGGTCGGCCAGCAGCTGGCCTTGGGCGGCGAATGTCACGGTCTTGCCGCCGGTGGGTTCACCCGAGGTTTCGCCCGACAGGCGCATGTCTTCGAAGTTGTAGCGCTTGAGCTTGCGGTCGAAGCGCAGCTCGCCGGCCAGTTCGGTGCGGGCTTTGATGTTCGGCTCGCTGGCGCTGATGAAGGCGCTGGCCTTGAGCGGAATGTTGGCGCCTTCGTGGACCGGGCCCGTGCTTAGCTGGATGCTTTCGGCGCTATAGCTTTGGCCGGTCTTGGCATCGGTGTACTGCACGCGGGCGTTGTTGACGGTCAGGCTGTCGATGTCCAGCTTGACGGCACGCTCGTTGCCTTCGGCAGGTGCCGGCTTCTGTTCAGCGGGTGCCTGAACGGAGGCATTGGCCTGCGCATCGGCAGGGGTGGCGTTTTGCGCGGGCAGCGGTTTGCCGATGTCTTCCCAGTTGCCGTGGCCGTGTTCGTCACGGGTCAGGGTCAGGTTCAGGCCCTCGACGCGTACGTCGCTCATCTGCACTTCGCGGCGCAGCAGCGGCAGCACACGCACGGACAGGCCGAGCATTTGCAGGTCGGCGAACGGTTCCTTGGGTTTGGCCAGGGTGGCAATGCTGGCCTCATGCAGCTCCAGGCCTAGCCACGGGAACAGGCTCCAGCCGATATCCCCGTCGAGTGTCAGTTCGACGTTAGCCTTGTCGCGCGCCAGCTGGCGAATCTCGTCTTTGTAGTCGTTGGGATCAAAGAGGTGGGTCAGGGCGAAGCCCAGCGCCACGATGATCAGCAGCAACCCGAGAAGCCCCAGTCCCAGGATTTTGCCGAACGCTTTCATGGGCGAGTCCTTGTAGTCCGTTAGTGAAATTCAGACGGCAGAGTATAACGCCGCAGTGGATGTCCCTGCGTATTCGACCAGAGATACAGGGCATTTCTTACGCTTGCAGCAGAGGGTACGGCTTTCCACAAGCAAATATGACCGTTTCAGCCGGGCAAGAATTAACGATATCAGACTGCTTTCGCGCTACTTGGCTCTGCTACCCTTGCGCCGCTTTGCGAGCACCCTCCCCATAAAAAGGATCAGATCCATGACCAGTACCGTCGCAACCGGCTCTGTGGCCAGTGCGCCTGGCTTCCTGACGAAGGAACGCATCATCGCCCGCCCGGGCTTCAACCGCTGGCTGGTCCCGCCAGCCGCCCTGGCCATTCACCTGTGCATTGGCATGGCCTATGGTTTCTCGGTGTTCTGGTTGCCCCTTTCGCAAGCCCTCGGCATCACCGCGCCTGTCGCCTGTGCAGCGGACATGGGCTTCATGGCCCGTATGTTCAGCGCCGAATGCGACTGGCCGATCTCGATGTTGAGTTGGGTGTACACCCTGTTCTTTGTTTTCCTGGGGTGCTCGGCGGCCGTACTGGGCGGGTGGCTGGAGCACGCCGGCCCGCGCAAGGCCGGCCTGGTCTCGGCGCTGTGCTGGTGCGGCGGCATGCTGATCTCGGCCATTGGCGTGAAAACCCACCAGCTGTGGCTGATGTGGCTGGGCTCCGGTGTCATTGGCGGTATCGGCCTGGGGCTGGGCTATATCTCGCCCGTGTCGACGCTGATCAAATGGTTCCCTGACAAACGCGGCATGGCCACCGGCATGGCGATCATGGGCTTTGGCGGCGGTGCCATGGTGGGTGCACCACTGGCCACTGCGCTGATGGGGCACTTTGGCAATGAGCACGAAGTGGGCGTATGGCAGAGCTTCGTCGCCATGGCGGCGATCTACTTTGTATTCATGACCGCTGGCGCCCTGGCGTACCGCGTGCCGCCGACTGGCTGGAAGCCCGAAGGCTGGGTCGCTCCGGCCAGAAAAGCTGGCAATGCCATGGTCACCGACCGCCATGTGCACGTCAGTGTGGCCTGGAAAACCCCACAATTCGCCTTGATCTGGCTGGTGTTGTGCCTGAACGTGTCGGCCGGCATCGGCATTCTCGGCATGGCATCGCCACTCCTGCAGGAAGTGTTCGCGGGCAAATTGCTGGGCAACGAGCTGACGTTCAGTGAGCTGAATGCGGCTCAGTTGGCGCAGATTGCCGCGATTGCTGCCGGCTTTACCGGCCTGTTGAGCCTGTTCAACATCGGTGGGCGGTTCTTCTGGGCGTCGTTCTCCGACTACATCGGCCGCAAGAACACCTACTTCGCCTTCTTCGCCCTGGGTGTGGGCCTGTACAGCCTGGTGCCGAACATGGGGCACCTGGGTAACGTTGCGCTGTTCGTGGCGGCGTTCTGCATCATCCTTTCAATGTACGGCGGTGGTTTTGCCACGGTGCCGGCCTACCTGGCCGACCTGTTCGGTACGCAGATGGTCGGCGCCATTCATGGTCGCCTGCTGACCGCCTGGGCGGCGGCGGGGGTATTGGGGCCTGTGTTGATCACCTACCTGCGCGAATACCAACTGGCGGCGGGGGTTGAGCGTGCGGCGGCCTACGACATGACCCTGTACATCCTCGCCGGCCTGCTGGTACTGGGCTTTATCTGCAACATGCTGGTGCGGCCGGTGGCCGACAAGCACTTCATGAGCGATGCCGAACTGGCGGCCGAGCGAGCGTTGAGCCATGACAAAGGGGCCGACGGTGCGCGTTCGCTGGAGTGGAGAGCCGCACCGGGCAGCCTGCCGCTGGTGCTGTTGGCCTGGGCGGTGGTGGTTGTGCCGTTGGTCTGGGGGGTGTGGGTAACCTTGCAGAAAACTGCAGCGCTGTTCCACTGATCCCGGACATCGGGGTTGCAAAGCAGCCCCGATTACTTGCTTGTATAGACTTGTAACTGCATCCAGCCCCCGTAATTCCTCGTTTTGCCATATGTCATCCGCGTTTCAAGCTGGCGCGTTCTGGGCCTATAATGGAGCCCTTTTCGCCCCATGATTTTGCGGAGCTGGTGATGGTCGAACGTAAGGCTTCCGTCGAGCGCAATACCCTGGAAACCCAGGTCAAGTGCTCGATCAACCTCGATGGCAGTGGCAAGGCCCGATTCGATATCGGCGTGCCTTTCCTTGAACACATGCTGGACCAGATCGCCCGCCATGGGCTGATCGATCTGGATATCGAGTGCAAGGGTGACACGCATATCGACGATCACCATACCGTCGAAGACGTCGGTATCACCCTGGGCATGGCATTCGCCCAGGCTATCGGTGACAAGAAAGGCATCTTCCGCTACGGCCACGCCTACGTGCCGCTGGACGAAGCACTGTCGCGCGTAGTCATCGACTTCTCCGGCCGCCCAGGCCTGCAGATGCACGTACCTTACACCCGTGCCAGCGTCGGCGGCTTCGATGTCGACCTGTTCCAGGAGTTCTTCCAGGGCTTCGTCAACCACGCCCTGGTGACCCTGCACATCGACAACCTGCGTGGCCACAACACCCACCACCAGATCGAAACCGTGTTCAAGGCTTTTGGCCGCGCGTTGCGCATGGCCGTGACCCTCGACGAGCGCATGGCCGGGCAAATGCCGTCGACCAAAGGGTGCTTGTAAATGCAGACGGTAGCCGTAATCGACTATGGCATGGGCAACCTGCACTCGGTGGCCAAGGCGCTTGAGCACGTCGGCGCCGGCAAGGTGCTGGTCACCAGCGACGCTGCGGTCATCCGTGAAGCTGACCGCGTGGTGTTCCCGGGTGTAGGCGCGATCCGCGACTGCATGGCCGAAATCCGCCGCCTGGGCTTCGACAGCCTGGTGCGTGAAGTGAGCCAAGACCGTCCGTTCCTCGGCATCTGCGTCGGCATGCAGGCACTGCTGGAGCACAGCGAAGAGAACGACGGTGTCGACTGCATCGGCCTGTTCCCCGGGCAGGTGCGCTTCTTCGGCAAAGACCTGAAAGAAGACGGCGAGCACCTGAAGGTGCCGCACATGGGCTGGAACGAAGTGGGCCAGACCATCGACCACCCGCTGTGGCACGACATCCCCGACCGCGCGCGTTTCTACTTCGTGCACAGCTACTACATCAATGCCGGCAAGCCGGGCCAGGTGGTCGGTCGCGGCCATTACGGTGTCGATTTCGCCGCTGCGCTGGCCGATGGCTCGCGCTTTGCCGTGCAGTTCCACCCGGAGAAGAGCCATACCCATGGCCTGCAGTTGCTGCAGAACTTCGTCGCCTGGGACGGGCGCTGGTAAATGAGCAGGTCGAAGACCAAGGCCCCGGTCATTACCCTGGCCCCCGAGCAGGAGCGCGACGCGCTCGACACCCTCAAGCGCTTCCTCGAAGACCGTTTCGAGCTGCAGCTGGGGTCGTTCGAGGTGGCCGAGGTCCTCGAGCTGTTCAGCAAAGAAATTGCACCCCATTACTACAACAGGGCGATTGCCGATGTTCAGCTGCACCTCAAGGAGCGGTTCGAGAGCATCGAAAGTGATCTGTGGGCGCTCGAGAAGCCCTGAAACCCTAAGAACAGACAGGTTCCCAAGATGCTGATTATCCCCGCTATCGATCTGAAGGACGGCGCCTGCGTGCGCCTGCGCCAGGGCCGCATGGAAGACTCCACGGTATTTTCCGACGACCCGGTAAGCATGGCCGCCAAGTGGGTCGAGGGTGGCTGCCGCCGCCTGCACCTAGTCGACCTCAACGGCGCTTTCGAAGGCCAGCCGGTCAACGGTGAAGTGGTCACCGCCATCGCCAAGCGCTACCCGACCCTGCCGATCCAGATCGGCGGCGGCATCCGCTCGCTGGAAACCATCGAGCACTACGTCAAGGCTGGCGTCAGCTACGTCATCATCGGCACCAAGGCGGTCAAAGAGCCGGAGTTCGTGGCCGAAGCGTGCAAGGCCTTCCCGGGCAAGGTCATTGTTGGCCTGGATGCCAAAGACGGCTTCGTTGCCACCGATGGCTGGGCCGAAGTCAGCGCGGTTCAGGTTATCGACCTGGCCAAGCGTTTCGAGGCGGATGGCGTGTCGTCGATCGTTTACACCGACATCGCCAAGGACGGCATGATGCAGGGCTGCAACGTGCCGTTCACCAAGGCACTGGCCGAGGCCACCCGCATTCCGGTAATCGCCTCGGGCGGCATCCACAACCTGGGCGACATCAAGGCCCTGCTGGACGCCAAGGCCCCAGGCATCATCGGCGCCATTACCGGCCGTGCCATCTACGAAGGCACCCTCGATGTCGCCGAGGCCCAGGCCTTCTGCGACAACTACCAAGGCTGAGGACTGAACCATGGCACTGGCCAAGCGCATCATCCCTTGCCTGGACGTGGACAACGGCCGGGTGGTCAAGGGCGTCAAGTTCGAGAACATCCGTGATGCTGGCGACCCGGTGGAAATCGCCCGTCGCTACGACGAGCAGGGTGCCGATGAAATCACCTTCCTCGACATCACCGCCAGCGTCGATGGCCGCGACACCACCCTGCATACCGTCGAGCGCATGGCCAGCCAGGTGTTCATCCCGCTGACCGTGGGCGGTGGCGTGCGGACCGTGCAGGATATTCGCAACCTGCTCAACGCTGGTGCCGACAAGGTATCGATCAACACGGCGGCGGTGTTCAACCCGGAGTTTGTGGGCGAGGCCGCTGACCGTTTCGGCTCGCAGTGCATCGTTGTCGCCATCGATGCCAAGAAGGTGTCCGGGCCGGGTGAAGCACCGCGCTGGGAAATCTTCACCCACGGTGGGCGCAAGCCGACCGGGCTGGATGCAGTCGAGTGGGCGAAGAAGATGGAAGGCCTGGGGGCTGGCGAGATCCTGCTGACCAGCATGGACCAGGACGGCATGAAGAACGGCTTTGACCTGGGCGTTACCCGGGCCATCAGCGATGCGCTGGGTATTCCGGTGATTGCTTCGGGTGGTGTGGGTAACCTGCAGCACCTGGCTGACGGTATTCTGGAAGGGCATGCCAGTGCGGTGCTGGCGGCCAGTATCTTCCACTTTGGTGAGTACACGGTGCCTGAGGCCAAAGCCTACATGGCTTCGCGCGGCATCGTCGTTCGCTGACAGATTGATTGGGGCCGCAACGCGGCCCCAATTGCATCACCCGTGATTCTTGCCGAGCAGCGCGTGATAAAGCTCGGTATCCCCAAGAATCCCCACCACCCGGTCGTTATCCTGCAACACCAGCTTGTTGCCCGTCTGATAACGAATCTGCAGCGCTTCGCGCATGCCGATGTCGGCGTGCACCACCGTTGGCTTGCGCTGCAGCAGCTCCACATCCTGCCCCGGTGCCCAGTTCTGCATGTCCAGCCCGTTTTGGCCCTGGCGTGCACGCTTGAGCGCGCCACCTTCGCCCAGGTCCAGCCACGAATCGATACCCGGGTCCAGGCACACTGAGCCGTTCACCCGTTTGCAGTTGTCCAGGCTGCGCATCAGGCTGCGACCGCACAGCACGTTCAGCGGGTTGGTGTGGGCAACGAAGGTACGCACGTATTCGTCGGCCGGGTTGAGCACGATTTCTTCCGGCTTGCTGTACTGGATGATCCGCCCGTCTTTCATGATGGCGATGCGGGTACCCAGTTTCAGGGCTTCGTCCAGGTCGTGGCTGACGAACACGATGGTCTTGTTCAGCTTGCTCTGCAGGGTCAGCAGTTCGTCCTGCAGGCCTTGGCGGATCAGCGGGTCGAGGGCCGAGAACGGTTCGTCCATCAGCAAGATGTCGGCATCCATCGCCAGCGCCCGGGCCAGGCCTACACGCTGCTGCATGCCGCCAGACAACTCGTCGGGCTTCTTGTTGCGCCATTGGGTCAGGCCCACCAGCTCCAGCTTTTCGTCGACCAGCTTGCGCCGCTCTTTCTCTGGGCGGCCCTGCATTTCCAGGCCAAAGCTGATGTTCTCGCGCACCGTCAGCCAGGGCATCAGGGCGAATTTCTGGAACACCATGGCAATGCGCTTGGTGCGCATCATCTTCAGCTCGGCCGGTGTGCAGTGGGCAATGTCGATGTGCTTGCCTTCGTGCTCGACGAACAACTTGCCGCGGCTGACGGTGTTCAGGCCGTTGATGCAGCGCAGCAGGCTCGACTTGCCCGAGCCGGACAGGCCCATGAGTACACAGATTTCGCCCTTGTTGATATCCAGGTTGGCTTTTTCGACGCCCACCACCAGGCCGGTCTGCTTGAGGATCTGCTCGCGGGTCTTGCCTTGATCCAGCAGCGACAGCGCCTCGCGCGGCTTGTTGGAGAAAATGACGTCGACGTCTTCGAAACGAATGATGCTCATGCCTCACCCCTTACCGGCAGTTCCGGTTGCTTGCAGATACGGTCGAGCATGATCGCCAGCAGCACGATCGCCAGGCCCGCTTCGAAGCCCAGGGAGATATCGGCGGTGTTCAGTGCGTTGACCACAGGTTTGCCCAAGCCGTCCGCGCCGACCAGGGCGGCAATGACCACCATCGACAGCGACAGCATGATGCACTGGGTGACGCCGGCAGCGATGCTTGGCATGGCGTGCGGCAGTTCGATACGGGTAAGCAGCTGGCGGCGCGAGCAGCCGAACGCTTTACCCGCGTCCATCAGCTCTTGCGGCACATCGCAGATGCCCAGGTAGGTGAGGCGGATAGGCGCGGCGATAGCGAACACCACGGTAGAGATCAGCCCCGGTACCACACCCAGGCCGAACAGGGTCAGGGTAGGGATCAGGTAGACGAAGGTGGGCACCGTCTGCATCAAGTCCAGCACCGGGCGCATGGCGGTGTAAAACATGGGTTTGTGTGCGGCAAGGATGCCCAGCGGCACGCCGATCACCACGCACACCACCGTGGCGAAGGTCACCTGCGCCAGGGTTTCCATGGTTTCCTGCCAGTAACCCAGGTTGAGGATCAGCAGGAACGACAGGGCAACGAACACGGTCAGCGCCCATTTGCGTTGGATCAGGTGCGCCAGGGCGGCGAACAGCGCGATGAGTACGAATGGGTTGAACCAGGTCAGGGCACTGGTGACCCCATGGATCATGAATTCCAGGCCTTGGGCGATAGCATCGAAGTAGTTGGCGCCGTTCTGGGTCAACCACTCGACAAATGAGGCGATGTACTGCCCCAGGGGTATTTTCTGATCGATAAGCATGATAGCGAGCTTCCACCTGCATAGATTGAAATCAACCCGGGGCAGGCACGGTCCTGCCCCGAGGTAGCGCTATTGCGTAGTACGTTATTGCGCGAGTTTGGCCTTGGCTGCCTCAAGGCCCGGTTTGCCATCCACAGTGGTCACGCCGGCCAGCCAGGCATCCAGCTTGCCCGGGTTGTCCTTGAGCCATTTCTTGGCGGCGGCCTCGGGTTTCATCTTGTCGTCCAGGACATAGCCCATCATGGTGCTTTCATCCTTGAGCTCGAACGACAGGTTCTTCAACAGCTGGCCGACGTTGCTGCACTCCTGCGTATAGCCCTTGCGGGTGTTGGTCAACACGGTCGCCTTGCCGAAGTCGGGGCCGAAGAACTCGTCCCCACCGGTCAGGTACTGCATCTTGAAGCGGGTGTTCATCGGGTGCGGTTCCCAGCCCAGGAACACCAGCGCCTCGCCGCGTTTCTGCGCGCGGTCGACCTGCGACAGCATGCCGGCCTCGCTCGACTGCACGATCTTGAAGCCGGCGTCCTTCAGGCCGAAGGCGTTCTTGTCGATCATGCTCTGGATGGTGCGGTTGCCATCGTTGCCGGGTTCGATGCCGTAGATCTTGCCGTCCAGTTCCTTCTTGAACTTGGGAATGTCGCTGAAATCCTTAAGCCCCTTGTCGTACAGCGCCTGGGGTACCGCCAGGGTGTACTTGGCGTTTTCCAGGTTGGCGCGCACGGTTTCTACCGTGCCAGCGTCGCGGTACTGCTTGATGTCGTTCTCCATGGTCGGCATCCAGTTGCCGAGAAACACGTCCAGGTCCTTGCCGGTGGCCAGCGACTTGTAGGTCACCGGTACCGAGATCATGGTGGTGTGGGTCTTGTAACCCAGTGCTTCAAGCACAACGCTGGTGGTGGCGGTCGTGACCGTGATGTCGGTCCAGCCGACATCGGAGAAACGTACCGTCTGGCACTGCTCGGGCTCTGCGGCCTGGGCCAGCAACGGCGCGGACAGCAACGCAACCAGCAACAGCGAGGGTGAACCTTTCATGGATGGACTCCTGTGATTTTGTCTTCGGGTTCGCGTGGGTCGCCGGGCTTTCTCAGGGTCCGGTCGACCAGGCCTGCAGAGGGCAGGATGCGTGGCCGTGCTTTACGAGTCGCTTTCGATAATCCTCCAGCGCCGGGCAATCGCCTACTGGTGGGGTCGTAACCAGTACGGAACGGGTCGTATCCAGTATGGGCGATGTCGCTTATGGATTTTTCCACCCCTTCAGCCGCATTTTTACGTCACCAGGCCGCCGGAAAACGGCGAGGTGAGCGCTGCTCGCCCTGTAAAAAACGCGCGGCGCTGCTGGACAAAAGTACGTCGGTTGCAGACGGCGAGGGGGGCGGTAAAAGCCCGATGATGCTGGCATTCAAGGCGGCCCGCTGTTTGAGCCTAGCAGCTGCCCCGCCCTGCGCATGGCGCGCAGAGACAAGCCCAGCAAGAGGTGATTCGACAATGGCCATCAGCGTGTTCGACCTGTTCAAGATCGGTGTCGGGCCTTCCAGCTCCCACACCGTCGGCCCCATGCGTGCTGGCGCCCTGTTCGTCCAGGGCCTGCGCGAACGCGGCGAGCTGGAGCGTGTTAAGCGGATCGAAGTGCGCCTGTACGGCTCGCTGTCGGCCACCGGTATCGGTCATGGCACCGACAACGCCACCATCATGGGCCTGATGGGCGAATGGCCTGACGTCATCGACCCCACCCAGATCGTGCCGCGTATCGCCGACCTGCGTGAAACCAACACCCTGCAGCTGGATAACCGCCTGCCCATCGAGTTTGTCTGGGCTCGCGACATGCTGCTGCTGGACGAGAATCTGCCGTACCATCCCAACGCCATGACCTTGATTGCCGAAGGCGAGCAGGGCGAGCTGCACCGCGATACCTATTACTCGGTGGGTGGCGGCTTCGTGGTCGATGCCGCCCAGGCCGCCAGTGGCGTGCTGGACGCCGACCAGACGGTGCTGCCGTACGATTTCAACAGCGCCGCCGAGCTGCTGCGCCTGTGCAAGCAAAACGACCTCAGCGTGTCGCAATTGATGATGGCCAACGAGAAGGTCTGGCGCAGCGAGGAAGAAATCCGCGCCGGCCTGCACAAGCTCTGGGAAGCCATGCAGGAATGCGTCAACAATGGCCTTAAGTACGAAGGCACGCTGCCCGGCGGGCTGAATGTGCGCCGCCGCGCCGCCAAGCTGCACCGCAGCCTGCAGGAAGCCGGCAAGCCCAATGTGATCGGCTCGACCATGAGCGCCATGGAGTGGGTCAACCTGTTCGCGCTGGCGGTCAATGAAGAAAACGCAGCCGGCGGGCGCATGGTCACCGCGCCTACCAATGGCGCGGCCGGCATTATCCCGGCGGTGTTGCATTACTACATGCGCTTCAGCGACGCGGTAAACGAGTCCAATGTGGTGGAGTACTTCCTCGCGGCGGCCGCTGTGGGCATCTTGTGCAAGAAGAACGCGTCGATTTCCGGTGCCGAAGTGGGTTGCCAGGGCGAGGTTGGCTCCGCTTGCGCCATGGCCGCTGCTGGCTTGGCCGAGGTGCTTGGCGCCACCCCGCCACAGGTGGAAAACGCCGCTGAAATCGCCCTGGAGCACAACCTTGGCCTGACCTGCGATCCGGTCGGCGGGTTGGTACAGGTGCCGTGCATCGAGCGCAATGCGATTGCGGCAGTAAAGGCCATCAACGCAGTGCAGATGGCCCTGCGCGGTGACGGCGAACACTTCATCTCCCTCGATCAGGTGATCCGCACCATGCGCGACACCGGCGCCGATATGCACGACAAGTACAAAGAGACCTCCCGCGGTGGCCTGGCGGTCAGCGCTATCGAATGCTGATGCGCCGATTTTGATCTGGCTACCACACGACGCCCCATTCTGGGGCGTTTGTGTTTCTGCCAGTCGCGTGCCGGTCGTCGGATGTCGTTATCGGTGCTAGCGTTGTCGGTGACACTCAAGAGTGTCGTTTCTGGGCAACTTACACTGCGCGTGTCACCAAATTGCTCAGCCGTTACACGCACGGCGCCTAGCACGCCCGTTTGCGTATACCGGGCCAACTCGATCAAAGCACCTGATTTGCCGAACAAAGGCGTCGTTTTCAGGTTTTTTTGGACAGCCGTTCAATTTCAGGCACGGCGTTTGCGTTGAGATTGGCAACCAAGCCCCGGCACATGAACCGGGGCCATAACAAGAAATCAGTGCCCGCCTGAGGCACACCCTGCATTTGTGTGAGGAGAAATCGCGATGACGTCGTACACCTCCGGGAACCCAACCCAGAACCGCACAACACCCCAGTCCATCGGGTTTCTTCTATTGGACAATTTCACCCTGATTTCCCTGGCATCAGCCGTTGAGCCGCTGCGCATGGCCAACCAGCTGTCCGGCCGCGAGCTGTACCGCTGGCATACCCTGACCGTCGATGGCGGCCAGGTGTGGGCCAGCGATGGCTTGCAGATCACCCCGGACGCCGCCATCAATAATGCACCGCCCATCGACACCGTGATTGTCTGCGGGGGGGTTGGCATTCAACGTTCGGTCACCCGTGAGCACGTTACCTGGCTGCAAGCTCAGGCTCGTCAGTCGCGCCGTCTTGGTGCGGTGTGCACCGGCAGCTGGGCACTGGCCTGTGCCGGCCTGCTCGACGGCTTCGATTGCAGCGTGCATTGGGAATGCCTGGCGGCAATGCAGGAAGCCTTCCCACGCGTGAACATGAGCACCCGCCTGTTCACCCTCGACCGCAACCGCTTCACCAGCTCTGGCGGCACCGCGCCGCTGGACATGATGTTGCACCTGATCAGCCGCGACCATGGCCGCGAGCTGTCGGCAGCGATTTCCGAGATGTTCGTTTACGAGCGCATCCGCAACGAGCAGGACCACCAGCGTGTGCCGCTCAAGCACATGCTCGGCACCAACCAGCCGAAGCTGCAGGAAATCGTCGCGCTCATGGAGGCCAACCTCGAAGAGCCGATCGACCTGGACGAGCTGGCGGTGTACGTGTCGGTTTCGCGTCGGCAGCTTGAGCGGTTGTTCCAGAAGTACCTACATTGCTCGCCGTCGCGCTACTACCTGAAACTGCGCCTGATTCGTGCACGGCAGCTGCTCAAGCAAACGCCAATGTCGATCATCGAAGTGGCGTCGGTATGCGGTTTTGTGTCTACGCCACACTTCTCCAAGTGCTACCGCGAGTACTTCGGCATTCCGCCGCGTGACGAGCGTGTGGGCTCCAATACCGCGCAACAGGTGGCGATGATGCCGATTCCACAGGCCATGACCCTGTCGCCGCACAGTGGGCCTATGGCCGCTCTGAGCCAGGCGCGCAACGAGTCGACATTTGCCAGCGTAAGGCTCTGAAACAGCGCGGGCCCCTTCGCGGGCAAGCCCGCTCCCACAGGTATCGCACCGCTTTCGAATCCGGTGCAGTGCCTGTGGGAGCGGGCTTGCCCGCGAAGAGGCCAGTACAGGAAAAATCAGTTAAGCGCGTTTGTTGAATTGCGCCAGCGCGGGTAACAGCTGTTTGTCGATCGCCTGGCGTACCGCCGGCAGGATGGTCGCGCTACCGGTATACATCTGCTCCACCATCCCCTTCAGCGCCCGCGCATTCGGCTCGGTCAGCCCACGCACCACCGCCTCGCAAGCCTGTTCGGCACTGGCCCCGGCCGGAATCTCGAACCCGCGTGCGCGCAGGTGGCCTGCCAGGTCGTCCTGATCAATCAAATCCGCATGCATCATGGCTGTTGTCCCTTTTATCGCTAAGAGAGTGCTGCTGTGATTTACGACCGATTCTGTGACGACGGCGACATGCCCGCAACAACAAGATGCCGGCATGGCTGCTTTGGCTAAGAACAGGTCGTTTACGGCTAAATCCACCTGGCGGGAACTGCGCACACTCAAGCCATCTACAGCAACCGAGGGTTTGGTCACCCTCATTCATGCACAGTGGATGTTGCTCGCTCTTGGCCCCGGATGCTCACGGCTTTCCGGGGTTATTTTTTTGCAAGGCCGATCACACGGCCTACATAAACGGGCGCTTGAAGTTGACGTTGTTCGTCCACTAGTCCCTGTAGTAACCCCGTGCTGTGCTCGCTGAACGGCACCGACGTCGGCCCCGCCAGATCTACATGCAGCAACATCTGCTCACTGGCCGCCAGCGCCTCTTCGAACCCGGCCCGGTGCAGGCTGTGGTACACCTGCAGACGCTTGCGATCAAAGCCGATGATCTGCGTCTGCACCCATACCTCGGTGCCCAGTTTCACTTCATGCAGGTAGTTGATGTGCGCTTCCAGGGTGAACAGCGAGTTGCCGCTCTGCCCACGGCTGTCGGCATCCAGGCCGATGCGCTCCATCAGTGCATCGGTGGCATAGCTGAAGATCAGCAGGTAGAAGGCATCGCGCAGATGCCCGTTGTAGTCGACCCAGTCCTCCTGGACTGGGGTGCGGTAAGTGATGAGTGCGGGCATCAAGGTTTCCTCAATCGCTGAACGACATGCCGTGCGTTTCTTTGCTGGCCTTCACGGCTTCAAGGACCGCCAGCAGGGTGTCATCACGATAGCGCTCCAGCGCGGCGATGCTGCGTTCGCCCAGTTGCTCTGCCGTGCCGTCCACCACATCGTCGATCAGCTTGTCGGTCAGTTCCGGTGCTGGCAGGTAGGTCCAGGGCAGTTTGAGTGCCGGGCCGAACTGCGACATGAAGTGACGCATGCCCGCGTCGCCACCGGCCAGGGTATAGGTGAGGAAGGTGCCCATGAACGACCAGCGAAGGCCCGCGCCGAAGCGGATCGCGTCGTCGATTTCACCGGTAGTTGCAACGCCGTCGTTGACCAGGTGCAGGGCCTCGCGCCACAGCGCTTCGAGCAGGCGATCGGCAATGAAGCCGGGGACTTCCTTGCGCACATGCAGCGGGCGCATGCCAAGAGTGGTGTAGATGGTCTTTGCCGCCTTGATGGCTTCAGGCGCGGTGCGGTTGCCACCGACGATTTCGACCAGCGGCAACAGGTACACCGGGTTGAACGGGTGGCCCACCACGCAGCGCTCTGGGTGGGTGGAAGATTCATAGAACTCGCTGGGCAACAGGCCTGAAGTACTGGAGCCAATGATGGCATCAGGTTTTGCAGCGGCGCTTATCTTGGCGTGCAGGTCGAGCTTGAGGTCCAGCCGCTCTGGCGCGCTTTCCTGAATGAAATCGGCGTCGCGCACGCACTCCTCGATGGTGGCAACGAACTTCAGGCGGTCTTGTGATGCACCGACCGCCAGGCCCTGCTTCTCAAGCGCGGGCCAGGCATTGGCAATACGCTTGCGCAGCGCCTGTTCGGCGCCTGGTGCCGGGTCCCAGGCGACTACGTCGAGGCCGTGGGCCAAGGCGCGGGCGACCCAGCCGCTGCCGATCACGCCGCTACCCAGGGCGGCGAAGGTCTTGATCTCGGTGATGAAGGGCATGCGAATTCTCCTGATGGTTTCAGCGGCGCTTGAGGTTCATTTTTTCCCGGCCTTCGGCTGGGGTCAGTACACGGGCGCCAAGGCGCGAGATGATCTCCACGGCGCGTTCGACCAACTGGCCGTTGCTGGCCAGCACGCCACGGTCCAGGTAGAGGTTGTCCTCCAGGCCCACCCGCACGTTGCCGCCCAGCAGCACGGCCTGGGCCGCCATCGGCATTTGCATGCGGCCGATACCGAAGCCGGCCCAGGTGACGTTGGCTGGCAGGTTGTCGACCATGGCTTTCATGGTGGTGGTGTCGGCCGGGGCGCCCCACGGGATGCCCAGGCACAGCTGGAACAGCGGGTCGTCAAGCAGGCCTTCTTTCATCATTTGCTTGGCGAACCACAGGTGGCCGGTGTCGAAGATTTCCAGTTCGGCTTTCACGCCCAGTTCGGTGATGCGTTTGGCGCCAGCGCGCAGTTGCGCCGGGGTGGAAACGTAGATGGAGTTGCCGTCGCCGAAGTTGAGCGTGCCGCAGTCGAGGGTGCAAATTTCCGGTAGCAGGGCTTCGACGTGAGCCAGGCGTTCCAGTGGGCCGATCAGGTCGGTGCCTGGGCCGAACTCCAGCGGCGTTTCGCCGGGGCCGATTTCCAGGTCGCCACCCATGCCGGCGGTAAGGTTGACGATGATGTCCACGTCGGCTTCGCGGATGCGCTCCATGACTTCACGGTACAGCGCCACGTCGCGGCTGAAACGGCCGGTTTGCGGGTCGCGGACGTGGCAGTGGACGACGGTGGCGCCGGCTTTGGCAGCCTCTACGGCGGCTTCGGCGATCTGTTTGGGGGTGACCGGGACCAGGTGGCTTTTCGAGGCGGTGTCGCCAGCGCCGGTGAGGGCACAGGTGATGATGACGTCGTGGTTCATGGTGTGTTCCTTGTGGTGTCTGTGCTTGGCTTTTCGCGGGCATGCCCGCTCCCGCAGGATCAATGTGATCCTGAGTGTGGTGCTGTACCTGTGGGAGCGGGCGCGCCCGCGAAAGGGCCCAGTCAGTTGGCAGTGAGCTTGAGGTTGTCCGCAGCCGGCTTGCCATCGAAGGTGGTCACACCTTCCAGCCAGCGGGCCTTGTCCTCGGGGTGGTCTTTCAGCCACTGGCGGGCCGATTCCAGCGCGTCCTTGTGGTCGAGCAGCGGCTGCATCATGCGGCTCTCGTCCTCGGCGCTGAAGTTCAGGTTGGCCAGCAGGCGGTGGGCGTTGGGGCAGCGTTCGGCGTAGTCCGGCGCGGTCACCGTCCATACCGTTGCGCGGCCTTCGTCCGGGCCGAGCGCATCCTGGCTGTCGCCCAGGTAGGCCATGTCGATGTTCACGTTCATCGGGTGCGGCGCCCAGCCGAAGAACACCACGGCTTCCTGGCGGCGTACGGCGCGGTCGACGGCGGCGAGCATGCCGGCCTCGCTGGACTCGACCAGCTGGAACTTGCCCAGGTCGAACTGGTTCTTCGTGATCATCGCCTTGATCTGGGTGTTGGCGCCGGAGCCCGGTTCGATGCCATAGATCTTGCCGCCCAGCTCTTTCTCGAACTTGTGGATGTCGGCGAAGGTCTTCAAACCCTTGTCGTAGAGGTATTTCGGTACGGCCAGGGTGGCGCGTGCGTCTTCCAGGCTGGGTTTCTCCAGTACCTTGACCTGGTTGGCGTCGATGAACGGGGTGATGGTCTGGGTCATGATCGGGTTCCAGTAACCCAGGAACATGTCCAGGCGTTTGTCGCGGATGCCGGCGAAGATGATCTGCTGCGAGGCGCTGGTCTGTTTGGTCTGGTAGCCCAGGCCATCGAGCAGCACCTGGGCCATGGCGCTGGTGGCGATGACGTCGGTCCAGTTGACCACGCCCAGGCGGACGTTCTTGCAGGCCGCAGGTTCAGCGGCGTAAAGCGGGGAGGTGGCGATGCTGCTCAGGGCAAGGGTCAACAGGCTGCGGCGGATCAAGCTGTGCATGGTGGCTCTCCATCGGCAGTGCATATTGTTATGGGGTTCCGACCTCTCTGGGCCGTGTGAACACGCTACGCTGCTGGCAGGGTGAAAAATCGCACCCTGGCGACCAACAGTTGCACGGAGGCGACCACCTTTGCCGTGGAGCATGCAATGCCGCAAATCATTCATTTCCTGCTGTTACCCGGTTTTTCGGCCATGGGCTTCATCAGTGCCCTGGAGCCATTGCGGGTAGCCAACCGCTTCAAGGGGCCTTCGTATCGCTGGCAGGTGTTGAGCCTGGATGGTGGGGCGGTGCAGGCCAGCAACGGCATGTCGGTGAACGCCGATGCGGCGTTGGCGGCAGGGGAGCCAGCCGGCACTTTGCTGATTGTGGCTGGCTTCGACCCCCTGGCCTGCTATGGGCCGACACTGCAGCAGGCGCTAAGGCGCCTGGACCATGACGGGGTGATTCTGGGTGGCATCGATACCGGCGCCGTCGTATTGGCCGAGGCCGGCTTGCTCGACGGCCACCGCGCCACCGTGCATTGGGAGGCGCTGGAAGCGTTCAAGGAAAACTACCCAAGCTTGCAGGCGACCCAGGAGTTGTTCGAGATCGACCGTCGGCGCATCACCTGCGCGGGCGGCACTGCTTCGATCGACCTGATGCTCGACCTGATTGCCCAGGCCCACGGCAGTGAGCTGGCAGTGCAGGTGTCGGAGCAGTTCGTGCTCGGGCGTATCCGTCAGCGACAGGACCACCAGCGCATGCAGATCGCCAGTCGCTATGGCATCAGCAACAAGAAGCTGGTGAAGGTAATTGGGGAAATGGAGCGCAACACCGAACAGCCACTCAATACCCAGGTGCTGGCCGAGGCGGTGCAGGTGACCCGGCGGCAGCTGGAGCGGCTGTTTCGCGTACATCTGAACGACACGCCAAGCGGGTTCTATCTGCGGCTGCGGCTGGACAAGGCGCGGCAGTTGTTGCGCCAGACTGACATGAGCGTGCTTGAGGTGGGGGTGGCTTGCGGGTTCGAGTCGGCTTCCTACTTTACCCGCTGTTACCGGGCGCGCTATCAGCGTTGCCCGCGAGAAGACAGGTTGGCCAGGGCTGTATGAGTGTTGCCTGTACCGGCCTCTTCGCGGGCAAGCCCGCACACAGGATTACCTCAGGGCAGAAGAATGTGGGGTCCCTGTGGGAGCGGGCTTGCCCGCGAAGAGGCCGGTGCAGTCTTACTGCTGACCAATGCTCTGCAAATACTCCGACCGGTCATCACTGCGCTGCGCCACACAGGTATCCCAAGCTGCCTGGAACGCCTTGCTCCCTGGCTTCTCGGCATACGTCTCAACCTTGCAATCGGCATCACGCAACTGCGTCCACAGCTTCTCTGCTGCATCCATACGCCCCACCAGCGCGGTAGCCTGGTCGCCCTCATCGGCATACTGGTCGCGAATACGCTGGATCAAGTCATCGTATGCCGCTTTCAGCTCCCGCTCGGCAGTCTGCTTGTTGAACGCAGCGCACGCGTAGGTCTGCTGGTCGGTCTCGACGTTGTCGCACGGGGTGCTTTCTTCCTCGCCGGCCTGGGCGCCCGATACGACAGCCAGCAGTACCAGCCATGCCAATGATTTCATCCGTTTTCTCCTCAACAGGCTGACGAATCGCAGGGATTCTCGCTCAGCCGAAGGCAAGGCGGTAGCTCTCTGACGAAATGTTCATAAAACGGCCAGAAACGTCGTTATCGAGACTGCCTCTCATCGCCACGCCGCATGCCAGAGGGCGTGTTGTCGCGCATTGACGCTTTCGGCAAACCCCCTGTCGTTTTTGCATCGGGGCGTCACTGGGCACAGGCATATGCTGGCCCCAAAGCGCCGGCAGAAGGTTTGGCGCAGCCCAACTCAATAAAAGGGGACAGCCTGATGAGCCCAGCCGAACTTCACGCCGACAGCATCGTCATCGACGGCCTGATCATTGCCAAGTGGAACCGCGAGCTGTTCGAAGACATGCGCAAAGGCGGGCTGACTGCGGCCAACTGCACGGTGTCGGTCTGGGAAGGGTTCAAGGCAACCGTCGACAACATCGCCGCCAGCCAGAAGCTGATCCGCGACAACAGCGACCTGGTGATGCCGGTGCGCACCACCGCCGACATCCGCAAGGCCAAGGAACTGGGCAAGACCGGCATCCTCTTCGGTTTCCAGAATGCCCATGCGTTCGAAGACCAGATCGCCTACGTGGACGTGTTCAAGCAGCTGGGCGTGGGTATCGTGCAGATGTGCTACAACACCCAGAACCTGGTGGGTACCGGTTGCTACGAGCGTGACGGCGGCCTGTCGGGCTTCGGCCGCGAAATCGTGGCGGAAATGAACCGCGTCGGCATCATGTGCGACCTGTCCCACGTGGGTTCCAAAACCTCTGAAGAAGTCATCCTCGAATCGAAAAAGCCGGTGTGCTACTCCCACTGCCTGCCCTCGGGCCTGAAGGAGCACCCGCGCAACAAGTCGGACGAAGAGCTGAAGTTCATCGCCGACCACGGCGGCTTCGTTGGCGTGACCATGTTCGCGCCGTTCCTGGCCAAGGGCATCGACTCCACCATCGACGACTACGCCGAAGCCATCGAGTACACCATGAACATCGTGGGTGAAGACGCCATCGGTATCGGTACCGACTTCACCCAGGGCCACGGCCAGGACTTCTTCGAGTACCTGACCCACGACAAGGGCTACGCCCGTCGCCTGACCAACTTCGGCAAGATCATCAACCCGCTCGGCATCCGCACTGTCGGCGAGTTCCCCAACCTCACCGAAACCCTGCTCAAGCGCGGCCATTCCGAGCGCGTGGTACGCAAGATCATGGGCGAGAACTGGGTCAACGTCCTCAAGGACGTCTGGGGCGAGTAAGCCGCTCTCCAAGCCTGATAGCCCCTGCCAGCAACGCCGGGGCACCCACATAAAAATTTTATGGAGTTGAGTTTCCATGGCCAAGATCGCCCCGCAATTGCCAATCGAAGTCGACAGCGAGACCGGTGTCTGGACCAGCGACGCCCTGCCGATGCTGTACGTACCGCGCCATTTCTTCGTCAACAACCACATCGGCATCGAGGAAGTGCTGGGCGCCGACGCCTACGCCGAAATCCTCTACAAGGCCGGCTACAAGTCCGCCTGGCACTGGTGTGAAAAAGAAGCCGAATGCCATGGCCTGGAAGGCGTGGCGGTGTTCGAGCACTACATGAAGCGCCTGAGCCAGCGTGGCTGGGGCCTGTTCGAAATCCAGGACATCGATCTGGACAAAGGCACCTGCAGCGTCAAGCTTAAGCACTCTGCGTTCGTGTACGTCTATGGCAAGTGCGGCCGCAAGGTCGACTACATGTTCACCGGCTGGTTCGCCGGCGCCATGGACCAGATTCTCGCTGCCCGCGGCAGCAAGATCCGCACCGTGGCCGAGCAGGTCTACGGCGGGTCGGAAGAAGGCCACGAAGATGGCCTGTTCGTTACAAAGCCGTTGTAAGCCGGAGATAGCGTCATGGCATTCGAAGCAATGTTCCAGCCGATCCAGATCGGCAAACTGACCATCCGCAACCGCGTGCTCAGCACTGCGCACGCCGAGGTCTACGCCACTGACGGCGGCATGACGACCGACCGCTACGTGAAGTATTACGAAGAAAAGGCCAAGGGCGGTATCGGCCTGGCGATCTGCGGTGGTTCGTCCGTGGTGGCCATCGACAGCCCGCAAGAGTGGTGGGCTTCGGTCAACCTGTCGACCGACCGCATCATCCCGCACTTCCAGAACCTGGCCGACGCCATGCACAAGCATGGCGCCAAGATCATGATCCAGATTACCCACATGGGCCGTCGCTCGCGCTGGGACGGCTTCAACTGGCCGACCCTGATGTCGCCGTCGGGTATCCGTGAACCCGTGCACCGTGCCACCTGCAAAACCATCGAGGTGGAAGAGATCTGGCGGGTGATCGGCAACTACGCGCAAGCGGCACGTCGCGCCAAAGAAGGCGGCCTGGACGGCGTGGAACTGTCGGCGGTGCACCAGCACATGATCGACCAGTTCTGGAGTCCGCGTGTCAACAAGCGTACCGACGAGTGGGGTGGCACCTTCGAAGGCCGCATGAAGTTCGGCCTGGAAGTGCTCAAGGCCGTGCGTGCCGAGGTCGGTGACGACTTCTGCGTGGGCATGCGTATCTGCGGTGACGAGTTCCACCCCGATGGCCTCAGCCACGAAGACATGAAGCAGATCGCCGCGTACTACGACGCCACCGGCATGCTCGACTTCATCGGCGTGGTCGGCTCGGGTTGCGACACCCACAACACCCTGGCCAACGTTATCCCCAACATGAGCTACCCGCCGGAGCCGTTCCTGCACCTGGCGGCTGGCATCAAGGAAGTGGTCAAGGTCCCGGTGCTGCACGCGCAGAACATCAAGGACCCGAACCAGGCCACACGCATTCTTGAAGGCGGCTACGTGGACATGGTCGGCATGACCCGTGCGCACATGGCCGACCCGCACCTGATCGCCAAGATCAAGATGGGTCAGATCGACCAGATCAAGCAGTGCGTCGGTGCCAACTACTGCATCGACCGCCAGTACCAGGGCCTGGATGTGCTGTGCATCCAGAACGCCGCGACCTCCCGCGAATACATGGGCGTGCCGCACATCATCGAGAAAACCACCGGCGTGAAGCGCAAGGTGGTCGTGGTTGGCGCTGGCCCTGCCGGTATGGAAGCTGCCCGGGTCGCGGCCGAACGTGGCCACGACGTGACCCTGTTCGAGAAGAAGGACCAGATTGGCGGGCAGATCACCATCGCCGCCAAGGCACCGCAGCGTGACCAGATTGCCGGTATCACCCGCTGGTACCAGCTGGAGCTGGCCCGCCTGAAAGTCGACCTGCGCCTGGGCACCGCGGCGGACGTGGCCACCATCCAGGACCTGCGCCCGGACGTGATCGTGCTGGCAGTGGGCGGCCATTCGTTCCTGGAGCAGAACGAACACTGGGGCGCTGCCGAAGGGCTGGTGGTCAGCAGCTGGGACGTGCTCGACGGCAAGGTTGCGCCGGGCAAGAACGTGCTGGTGTACGACACCATCTGCGAATTCACCGGCATGTCGGTGGCCGACTTCATCGCTGACAAGGGCAGCCAGGTGGAAATCGTCACTGACGACATCAAGCCGGGCGTGGCCATGGGCGGTACTACGTTCCCGACCTACTACCGCAGCATGTACCCCAAAGAAGTGATCATGACCGGCGACATGATGCTGGAAAAGGTCTACCGCGAAGGCGACAAGCTGGTGGCGGTGCTGGAGAACGAATACACCGGCGCCAAGGAAGAACGCGTGGTCGACCAGGTGGTAGTGGAAAACGGCGTGCGCCCTGACGAGCAGCTGTATTACGCCCTGAAGGAAGGTTCGCGCAACAAAGGCCAGATCGACGTGGAGGCGCTGTTCGCCATCAAGCCACAGCCGATTCTCAGCCAGCCGGGCGAAGGCTACCTGCTGTATCGCATCGGCGACTGCGTGGCCCAGCGCAATGTGCACGCGGCGATCTACGACGCCTTGCGCCTGTGCAAGGACTTCTGATCGCACCGCCTCTCTAGAGGCGGGACTGGCCCCCCTGTAGGAGCGAGCGTAGCTCGCGATGGCGTCAGCCTTGGCACCCGGGTTGTCTGATCGGGCGCTATCGCGAGCTTCGCTCGCTCCTACAGGGGTCCGCGCCGGCCTTTGGGGCGGCGCAAGAATTCAGCTGTTGTTGTGGGAGCCTCCCATGTTGAACACCCTTCTACCCATCCTGCTGTTCGCTGCCCTTGGCCTGGCAGTGCTCGGCGCCCTGCGCCGGGTGCGCATGTGGCGGCGTGGCCGGCCAAGCAAGGTCAACCTGATCGGCGGCCTGCTGGCCATGCCGCGCCGCTACCTGGTGGACTTGCACCACGTGGTCGAGCGCGACAAGTACATGTCCAAGACCCACGTGGCCACCGCAGGCGGCTTCGTACTGTCGGCCGTGCTGGCTATTGTGGTGCACGGTTTTGGCCTGCAAAGCAAAATCCTCGGCTACGCGTTGCTGGTGGCCACGGTGATCATGTTCAGTGGCGCCATCTTTGTCTTCAAGCGCCGCCTCAACCCGCCTTCGCGCCTGTCCAAAGGCCCGTGGATGCGTCTGCCGAAGAGCCTGATGGCGTTCGCCGTGAGCTTCTTCATCGCCACCTTGCCGGTCGCTGGCATCCTGCCTGCCAACACCGGTGGCTGGGTGATGGTCGGCATCCTTGGCCTGGGCGTGCTGTGGGGCGTATCGGAGCTGTTCTTCGGCATGACCTGGGGCGGCCCGATGAAACACGCCTTCGCCGGTGCCCTGCACCTGGCCTGGCACCGCCGCGCCGAGCGTTTCGGGGGAGGCCGTTCCACCGGCCTCAAGCCGCTGGACTTGGAAGACCCGAACGCGCCGCTGGGCGTTGAAAAACCGGCGGACTTCACCTGGAACCAGCTGCTGGGCTTCGACGCCTGCGTGCAGTGCGGTAAATGTGAAACCATGTGTCCGGCCTTTGCCGCCGGCCAGCCGCTGAACCCGAAAAAACTCATCCAGGACATGGTCATCGGCCTGGCCGGTGGCACCGACGCCCAGTTCGCCGGCAGCCCGTACCCGGGCAAGCCGATTGGCGAACACGGCGGCCACCCGCACCAGCCGATCGTCAATGGCCTGGTCGATGCCGAAACGCTGTGGTCTTGCACCACTTGCCGTGCCTGCGTCGAGGAATGCCCGATGATGATCGAGCACGTCGATGCCATCGTCGACATGCGCCGCCACCTCACCCTGGAAAAAGGCGCTACCCCGAACAAGGGCGCCGAGGTGCTGGACAACCTGATTGCCACCGACAACCCTGGCGGCTTCGCCCCTGGCGGGCGCATGAACTGGGCGGCCGACCTCAACCTGAAGCTGTTGTCCGAGGTGAAAACCACCGAAGTGCTGTTCTGGGTCGGTGATGGTGCCTTCGACATGCGCAACCAGCGCACCCTGCGTTCGTTTGTCAAAGTGCTCAAGGCTTCGGGCGTGGACTTTGCCGTGCTCGGCCTGGAAGAACGTGACAGCGGCGACGTCGCCCGCCGTCTGGGCGATGAAGCGACCTTCCAGCAACTGGCCAAACGCAATATCCAGACCCTGGCCAAGTACAAGTTCCAGCGCATCGTCACCTGCGACCCGCACAGCTTCCATGTGCTGAAGAACGAATACGGTGCATTGGGCGGCGAGTACCAGGTGCAGCACCACAGCACCTACATCGCCGAACTGATCGCGGCCAACAAGCTCAACCTTGGCCAGCACAAGGGTGGCAGCGTCACCTACCACGACCCGTGCTACCTGGGTCGTTACAACGGCGAGTACGAAGCCCCGCGTGAAGTGCTCAAGGCGTTGGGTATCGAAGTGCGCGAGATGCAACGTTCGGGCTTCCGTTCCCGTTGCTGCGGCGGCGGTGGCGGTGCGCCGATCACCGATATCCCGGGCAAGCAGCGCATCCCCGACATGCGCATGGACGACATCCGCGAAACCGAGGCCGAGCTGGTGGCTGTGGGTTGCCCGCAGTGCACCGCCATGCTCGAAGGTGTGGTCGAACCGCGCCCACAGATCAAGGACCTGGCCGAGCTGGTGGCCGACGTGCTGATCGAAGAGGACGCACCCTCTGCCCCAAAGCCGCAAGCGGCCAAACGTGAACCTGCGGAGGTGCACTGATGAGCGACATTATCCGCCGCGACCCACGCGCCGAGTGGATCGCCCGTAACCGCCTGCACCCGCTGCACGCGGCCATGCAAACACAACAGACCAGCTGGATGGGGCCCAACGGCCTCATCCGCAAGAACCCCCATGCGATTACCGCAGGTTTTATCGGCCCGGCCGGCATCAAGCGCATCGACCGCAGCGGCGCCCAGCAGGGCACCGGTGTGGGCGGGCGGCGCACGGCGGCAGCCGAGGTCAAATTGCCGCTGCACCAGGTGCCGGCGCCGGCGTTCTACATTGCCGTGGTGCCCGACATGGTCGGTGGCCGCCTCAGCAGCCACGACCGCGACCTGCTTGGTCTGGCCCACAGCCTGGCTGGCAGCGATGGTGCGGTGTTGGCGGTGGTGTTCAACGAACACAAGGAAAGCAACTTTTCCACAGCCGGCGTCGACCGCCTGCTGGTCATCGAAGGCGAAGCATTCGAGGGTTATGCACCGGAGCAACTGGTGCAGGGCTTGCGGGCTGTGGATAACCAGTTCACCCCGCGCCACTGGCTGCTGCCCGACAGCCGCGCCGGTGGCGGGGAGCTGGGCCGGCGCCTGGGCGCGGCACTGGGCGAACGCCCGGCGACGCGGGTGTGGCAGGTCAAGGATGGCCAGTGCATCGGCCGTGCCGGTGCCGGCCAGCAAGACCTGCAGCGCGCCGTGCCACGCTTGATCCTGGCCGCAGCCGAATGCGCCGAGCCGGTCAGCGAAACCCGTCACGAAGCGCTGCCGGTGGAGTTGTCCACAAGCGTGGCGCGCAGCCTCTCGCGCATTGAAGACCTCGGCTCGGTGGCCGTGGACCCGGCCACCATTGCCATGGCCGAAGCCGAATTCATCGTCTCGGGCGGCAACGGGGTCAAGGACTGGGACCTGTACCACAAGGCTACCGCGGCCCTTGGCGCCACCGAAGGCGCCTCGCGGGTGGCGGTGGACGACGGCTTCATGCCGCGCAACCGCCAGGTGGGTGCTACCGGTACCTGGGTGACCGCGCGGGTTTATGTGGCTGTGGGTATCTCGGGCGCGATCCAGCACCTGCAGGGCATTGGCGCCTGCGACAAGGTGGTGGCGATCAACATGGACCCTGGCTGCGACATGATCAAACGGGCCGACCTGTCGGTGATTGGCGACAGCTCGGCGATTCTCAAGGCACTGATCGAGGCTGTGGACAACTTCCGCAGCGGCGGCCAGCGCGACGCGGCATAAGGGCACGAGCATGAGTACGAAAGTGATCAGCCTGGTTTCCATCGGTGCCCACCCAAGCTCCGGCCGCGCCCGCCGCGCCGAGCAGGATGCCCGTGCTGTGGAACTGGGGTTGCAGCTGGCTGGGGATAACTTGCAAGTGGTGCATGCCGGCGACCCGCGCGAAGAGGCACTGCGCGCTTATCTGGGCATGGGCCTGGACCACCTGGACGTGCTGGAGCAACCGGCTGGCGCCGATGTGCTGGGCGTGCTCGGGGATTACCTGCGCGACGCTGGGGCGCAGCTGGTGCTGACCGGCAGCCAGGCAGAGACGGGTGAGGGGTCGGGTATGTTGCCCTTCCTGCTGGCAGAAAAGCTCGGCTGGCCATTGATTGTGGGGTTGGCCGAGGTGGAGTCGATCGACAATGGCACCGCCCAGGTGCTGCAAGCGTTGCCACGTGGTCAGCGGCGCCGGCTGAAAGTGCGCCTGCCGTTGTTAGCCACTGTGGACAACGCAGCGCCCAAGCCGCGCCAGAGTGCCTTCGGGCCGGCGCGCCGGGGTGTGCTAGCGGCACGCAACGTGGCCATCGTCGAAGACGAACTGCTGGCTGAAGCCGAACTGCAACCGGCGCGCCCGCGGCCCAAGCGGCTGAAGGTGATCAAGGCCAAGAGTGGTGCCGACCGGATGAAGGCCGCGACGGCCAAGGCCAGTGGCGGCGGCGGCAAGGTGCTGAAGGATGTTTCGCCACAGGAAGGTGCCGAGGCCATTCTCAAGCTGTTGGTGGAAGAGGGCGTACTTCGCTGAAGTTGAAGGGATGTAGGTCACCCTGTGGGAGCGGGTTTGCCCGCGAAGAACCTGACGCAGTGTATGGCACCGGCTTGGCCGGTGTTCGCGGGCAAGCCCGCTCCCACAGGGATTGCGCAAACCTTCACCCATTTTTGTCTGACCAATCGCTATCGCTTCACCACATTGAACGCCCAACAGCCCAGCGCCTCGCTCACAGGATCGAATAACACCCGCTCCCCCTTCGACAACACCACATTTACTGCGGCGCAGCGCAAAATCAGGTAATCCCTACGCTGCCCTTTGCTGCTGATCACCCCAATCCCCCGCTTTTCATCGAATCACTTCACAGTGCCCTCCTGGCGGCTGTGCATAAGTCACTCCTGAGTAATGCCAAAGGAGTGGCTACTACCCAATCACCTCACTGGATTTGGCGGAACTGGCAGAAATACCAGGTACGCGTTTGTTTTGCCCACGGAATCTGTTCGTCAAGGTGTGGATAAAGTGTTGGCGCATGGCTGGGGGCCATGTAATACGGGCTGTGCAAGGTTTTGGTTGAAAAATGATCACCCTCCAATTTGGATGGTGGGAGCAGCAGGCTCCTTACCTAGATAAATTTGCCCACATCCGTTGTTAGTCGGTCTGTGGATAATATGTTTGTCCTTCGCTGAAAGCTTTGAATTTTCTGACGTGGATGAAATTGAGCATTTTTTGATCAGGTATCCTCAAAGTCTCTGTAACACTTGGAATTTCAAGCTTCAGGGGACTTTTCCACAGCCTGCTTCGATTCGGACTGTTCTTTCCCACATTCTTTGTTGGTGTCTCTGTGGACAAAGTGTTCGTATTGATCGCTAGGCCTCTACCCATGGGGCTTCCAGTATTTTGATCAAAAAATCGACAACCCATGGACACAAACAACCAGTCTATTGTGCAGCCCTTTTTTAACGGGCCTTTGGATTGGCCTGTGGACAAAATACTCTTTGTCACCTGTCATTTTTGCCAGTTTCTAATCGGTGTCAGGGCTACTAGCGTTCCATCAATGGTTTTGGAGGGCTACGTCATGAGTTTTGCACGCTTGTTAGCAACTGATCTGCAGCGTTCTGTCCTCATGGATTCGGTCGATACCGGGAGGGCATACACAGCCTATGGGGAGGCTGCCATCCAGGGTGGTCCGATGAGTGCTTTCTGCGGTGAGCCGAGAGATAGCCTGACGGGTTGTTACCACCTAGGGAATGGCCATCGTCAGTTCAATCCTGGGATCATGCGCTTTCACGGGGCAGATGCATTGAGCCCGTTCGGTGAGGGCGGCCTCAATGCGTACAACTACTGTGGTGCCGATCCGGTGAACCATGTTGATCCCAGTGGCAAAGTGCCGATACCGCTGGTGCAACGCGCACTGACTACGGCGCTACATGTTGTCTCGCCTACGGCGCTCATGATTGGTCCAACGCCGAAAGGGGGGCTTGCGGTTAATGCCACCCGGCTAGCATTGCTCGGGTCTACCACCACTGTAGTGGGGGCTGGGCTTGGTTTTGCCGGGGTCACGGTAGCCCCTTATGTTTCTGCAGCTGGAACCACCCTGCTGCTTGCGGGTGGGGGGACTCGCGTGGTCAAGGCACTCTGGGACAATCGATCGGCGATCTGGCAGGGCGTCAATAAAAACGTTAGCTCGAATCTTAGAACGATTTTCAAGGGACGAGTCGAGAAGAAAAAGGACAAGAAAACGCCACCAAACAGCCCCGAAAAAAAACCGAAGGTGTCGGTTTATTCGGTCGAGAATGAAGTCGCCAGGAAGGATTCCACCTCGAAGGGTTCACCTAATATATTTTCATCTACGGATGAGGTAGTGAATATTCGGGGCGGAATGTGAGAATAACCAAGCCTGTGAGTTACCCACAGGCTTGGTTGGCGCACATTATTGTGCCTGCACTTCCTTAAGATACGCCGCAGGCTCCGCCCCAAGATTATTCAGCATCCGCCCGCTGTACCAGTCAATGAAGTTCACCACACCAAACTCGTAAGTCTTCGAGTAAGGCCCAGGCTGATACGCTGTGGAGTTGATCCCACGCTGGTTCTCTTCCGCCAGACGGCGGTCCTGGTCGTTGGTGGCGTCCCACACCTTGCGCATACGCTCCGGGTCGTAGTCCACGCCTTCCACGGCGTCCTTGTGCACCAGCCACTTGGTGGTGACCATGGTCTCTTGAGCGCTGATCGGCCACACGGTGAACACGATCATGTGGTCGCCCATGCAGTGGTTCCACGAGTGCGGCAGGTGCAGGATGCGCATCGAGCCCAGGTCCGGGTTCTTGATGCGACCCATCAGCTTCTGGCAGGCCTGCTTGCCATCCATGGTCATCGATACCGTGCCCTTGAGCAGCGGCATGCGCACGATGCGGTTACGCAGGCCGTGGCTCTTGTGCAGGTACGGAATTTTCTCGGCTTCCCACGCAGCTGCCGAGGCGGCCACGTGGTCCTTGAATTCCTGGCTGGCGCGCGGGTCGTTGGTGTCGTCCCACTCCAGCAGGGTTTGCAGCAGCTCCGGGTGCGAACCGCTGCAGTGGTAGCACTCGCGGTTGTTTTCCAGCACCAGCTTCCAGTTGGCCTTTTCCATCAAGGTGGTTTGCACCGCCACCTTGGTGTTCTCCATGTCGTACGGTTCCATGTAGTGTTCCAGGGTGGCCAGGAACTCGTCGATGGCAGGCGGGTTTTCCGCCAGGCTGATGAAGATGTAGCCGCCGGCCACCTTCACGCTCACCGGCTTTAGGCCGTACTGCTTCATGTCGAAGTCGGCGCCCATTTCGGTGCCGGCGAACAGCAGGCGGCCGTCCAGCTCGTAGGTCCACTGGTGGTAATGGCACACCAGCTTGGCCACTTTGCCCTTGTCGCTGACGCACAAACGCGAACCGCGGTGGCGGCAGACGTTGTGGAAAGCGTGCACTTTACCTTCGGCGCCACGCACCACCAGGATCGGGTTGTTGCCGATCTGCAGGGTGATGTAGTTGCCTTTCGCCGGAATTTCGCAAGTCATGCCGGCGATCAGCCATTCTTTCTGGAAGATCTCCTGCATGTCGATCTGGAACAGACGCTCGTCGGTGTAGAAAGGCTGGGGCAGCGAGTAGGTGCGCTCGCGGGTCTGCAGCATCTCGGCGGTGGCCTTGCGTGCAGGTTCCAGTGGATCGCCCAGGCTCAGGGTTGCGGTGACGTCCATCGTGTATTCCTCGGGGCCGTGTGCGGCCGGCAAAAGGTGGCTAATCGTTGTTGTTGCCGCAAGGCTGCTCTCACGGCTCTTTGTTTCAACAGCAGGCTAGTTGTTTTGCCGTGGAGTGTGCGTCCGAAGCCGCCGCGAACCGTATCCATGGGCGACATGGCCGATGTGAATAACGACGCCCCAGCCCTTGTAGCGCGGGGCTGGTCGCGATAAGCACGCCGATGTCGCTGGCAGGAATGTGCATCGCCCTCGGCTTGCGCATTATCCAAGCCATAAAAAGCCCAATAGTCGGCTGCTGGAGATGAACATGTCCGATACCTTCCTCAATCCGGTCACCACCCAGACCTGGGCCAACGGCCGCCACATCGTGCGCTGCGTCAAGGTCATCCAGGAGACCTGGGACGTGCGCACTTTCTGCTTCATGGCCGATCAGCCGATCATGTTCTTCTTTAAACCCGGGCAGTTCGTCACCCTGGAGCTGGAGATCGAAGGCAAGCCGGTGATGCGTTCCTACACCATCTCCAGTTCACCGTCGGTGCCCTACAGCTTTTCGATCACCGTCAAGCGTGTGCCGGGCGGCCTGGTGTCCAATTTCCTGCACGACACCATGCACGAAGGCGCCGAGCTGCCGGTGCATGGCCCGGTGGGGCTGTTCAACGCCATCGATTTTCCTGCAGGCAAGGTGTTGTACCTGTCGGGCGGCGTGGGCATTACCCCAGTCATGTCGATGGCACGTTGGTTCTACGACACCAACGCCAACGTCGACATGGTATTCGTGCACAGTGCCCGCTCGCCGAAGGACATCATCTACCACCGCGAGCTGGAACAGATGGCGTCGCGAATCCCCAACTTCAGCCTGCACATCATTTGCGAGAAGCATGGCCTGGGCGAGCCGTGGGCGGGGTATCGCGGTTACCTGAACCAGCGCCTGATGGAGCTGATTGCCCCGGACTACATGGACCGTGTGGTGTTCTGCTGCGGCCCGACGCCCTACATGACGGCGGTCAAGCGCATGCTCGAAGCGGTCGGCTTCGACATGAAGAACTACCACGAGGAGTCGTTCGGCGCGACACCGGCCGAGGCCAAGGCCGATGCAGTGGAGCACGCCGAGCAGGCGGCCGATGCACCGGAGCTGGATGTTTCCGACCTCAATCTGGTGGAGTTCATCGGCAGCGAGAAAAGCATCCGCGTCGCCCCGGGCGAGACCGTGCATGCGGCGGCGGCCAAGGTTGGCTTGATGATCCCGAAAGCCTGCGGCATGGGCATTTGCGGCACCTGCAAGGTGCTCAAGCTGGGTGGTGAGGTGGCGATGGAGCACAACGGCGGCATTACCGAAGAGGATGAAGCCGAGGGGTATATCCTGTCGTGCTGCAGCGTGCCGAAAGGGGATGTGCGGATCGACTATTGAGCTCAAGCTTCAAGCTTCAAGAAAAAGCAGGCCTGTGCGCGGCCTGCTTTTTCTTATGGCTTATAGCTTGAAGCTTGTAGCTGCTTTTCAGGTGCGGAAACGGGCTACCAGGCCATTGAGGTCCACGGCCAACCGCGACAATTCGGCACTCGCCGCACTGGTCTGATGTGCCCCGGTTGCACTCTGCACCGACAGGTCATTGATGTTCACCAGGTTGCGGTCCACTTCCCGCGCCACCTGCGCCTGTTCTTCCGCCGCGCTGGCAATCACCAGGTTGCGCTCGTTGATCTGCGCCACCGCCCCGGCAATGGTATCCAGCGCCATGCCCGCACCACGGGCGATGTTCAGGGTGGATTCGGCGCGTTCGGTGCTGGTGCGCATCGACTCCACCGCTTCTTCCGTACCGCCCTGGATGCTGCCGATCATGCGCTCGATTTCGCTGGTCGACTGCTGGGTACGGTGGGCCAGCGCACGCACTTCATCTGCCACAACGGCAAAACCACGGCCCGCCTCACCGGCTCGCGCTGCTTCGATGGCAGCGTTCAGCGCCAGCAGGTTGGTCTGATCTGCCAGGCCACGGATCACGTCGAGTACCTTGCCGATGTCACGCGACTGTTCGGCCAGGTGGGTAATCAGTTTGGCAGTGGCTTGCACATCACCGCTCATGCGCTCGATGGCACCCACGGTTTCCATCACCAGGTCACGACCGTCGCCGGTGGAGCGGCTGGCTTCACTGGACGCTTCAGAAGTGCTGACGGCATTGCGCGCCACTTCTTCGACAGCGCTGGTCATTTCAGTAACGGCTGTGGCGGCCTGTTCAATCTCGTTGTTCTGCTGTTGCAAGCCACGGGCACTTTCGTCGGTGACGGCATTCAGCTCTTCGGCTGCTGAGGCCAGCTGCGTGGCCGAGCCGGCAATCTGCTGCAGGGTGTCGCGCAGTTTGTCCTGCATGCGGGCCATGGCGCGCAGCAGCCGGGCGGCTTCGTCGGTGCCTTCGGCGCGGATGATGTGGGTCAGGTCACCGTCGGCGACCTGCTCGGCGCTCTTGAGCGCTTCCTCGATCGGTTTGACGATGCTGCGAGTCAGCAGGAAGGCGCAGGCGAAGGTCAGCACGGTTGCGGCTACCAGCAGGCCGATCACCAGGGCAAAAGCCGCCGCGTACTGGTTGGCAGCCTTCTCGTTGGTGGCGCGGGTCTGGTCGGTGTTGATGCGCACCAGGGTGTCCATGACCTTGTTGATCTGCTCGGAGTTGGCCAGCAGATCGCGGTTCAGCAGGTCGCGCAGTTCGTCCAGGCGGTCGGCCTGGCTCAGGGTGCGCATGCGCGACTCCAGCTGGCGGTACTGGTTGAGCAACTGGCCATACTGGTCGAACGCGGCCTGTTCGTCGGCGGCGCCGATCATCGGCAGGTAGGCCTGGCGTGCGCGGTCGATCTGGCTGTTGCGCTGGTCCAGCAGGTTGAGGGTGTCGCGCTGGGTGTCCGGCTCGCGGTTGAGCAGCAGGCGGTAGGAGAGGGTGCGCATGCGCAGGTTCAGCGCGGTGAGCTCGTCGAGGATCTTGATGCTGGGCACGCTGACCTGCTCGATAGCCACGCCGGCCTGGCGGATGTTGCCCATCTGTATCAGCGAGAAGACACCAAGGCCAAGCATCAGCAGGCCGATCAGCGCGAAGCCCAGCAGCGCGCGCGGGGCAATGTTCATGTTGCGTAGAGACATGGAGAGGAGGGTCCAGGCAAGGGGAAGTAAGGTGCGCAGAGTGCGACAAAACATGACTTGCCGGGCTATCGGTCGTGACTGGCCAGTCTTGAGTGCGACCGGTGAAAATTGTGAGGGGGCTAACCTTTTCCTGACCGGCGGTTGACGCAGGTCGGAACAAGGGGGCCGTTACCCTGTCAATCTGCGGGTTCGACACCTTATGAATCTGATATTTAATGGCGATGGGCGGCACTTTTCTTTATCGTGTGCGCCCCTCGCAACAACCTGAGATAGACCCATGCTGGAAGCTTCCCTGAATCAAATCGAGCAACTGGTCAGCGACCTGATGCAGAAAAACGCTCAACTCACCGAGCAGAACGCTACCCTCGGCACGCAATTGGCGCAGGCCAAGGAAGAGAACGAAACCCTGCAACTGTCGCTGATGGAGCAGGAAGAGAAAAACGGCAGCACCGCCGCCCGCCTGCAGGCCCTGGTTGAGCGCGCCAGCGCTGTCGGCGCATGAGATTGCACGAGCAGCCGGTCAATGTCGTGTCGATTCTCGGCATCGACTATTCGATCAAGGCGCCAGAGGGCCAGGAAGAAACCCTGGCTCAGGCGGTGCGGATGCTCAACACCGCCCTGAACGAGACCAAGCGTCAGTATCCGACCCTGATCGGTGACAAACTGCTGGTGCTGGCTGCCCTTAACCTGTGCTCCAGGCAGGTTGAACTGCAGAAAGAACACCAGCAAACCCTGGCACGTACCCAGGCGCAGATCGACGCCACGGTGGACGCCATCGTGCGGACCATTGCCGAGCAATAAAGCCTTGCACCGCCCCCTGTGGGAGCGGGTTCACCCGCGAATGCGATGCTGAATGCATTGACGCATTCGCGGGCAAGCCCGCTCCCACAGGGAACATCTGATTGCTTCAGATCACTGGATTAACTGGATACGCAAGTGTATACACTTCTCGCAAAACAATAATGTGCGGGGAGTAGGGCATGCGTATCTGGCGTAAAAGCATCCAGTGGCAGTTGATCACCAGCATGGGCGCCGCCCTGCTGGCCAGCATCCTGGTGGTGGTCATCATTTTCACCGTGGCGCTCAATCGCCTCACCGATCGCTACCTGGTCGACACTGCGCTGCCAGCCAGCATCGAAGCCATCCGCAACGACATCGAGCGCATGCTCGGCCAGCCGCTGGTAGCTGCTGCAGACATTGCCGGCAACACCCTGCTGCGCGACTGGCTGGCTGCTGGCGAAGACCCCGCCCAGGCCCCGCAATTCATCGAATACCTGGCCGCCGCCAAGCAGCGCAACAAGGCTTTCACCACCCTGTTTGCCTCGACCGAAACCGGCCACTATTACAACGAGAATGGCCTGGACCGCACCCTCAGCCGCAGCAACCCCAATGACAAGTGGTTTTACGGCTACATCGACAGCGGCGCCGAGCGGTTCATCAACATCGACATCGATGGTGCCACTGGGGAACTGGCGTTGTTCATCGACTACCGCGTGGAAAAGCACGGCCAACTGGTGGGCGTGGCCGGCATGGGCCTGCGCATGACCGAGCTGTCGAAGCTGATTCACGACTTCAGTTTCGGCGAACACGGCAAAGTATTTCTGGTGCGTAACGATGGCTTGATCCAGGTGCATCCGGACGCTGCCTTCAGTGGCAAGCGCCAACTTGCCGAGCAGCTTGGCGCGGACGCAGCCAAGGGTGTCATGACGGGAAGCGAAGGCCTGCGCAGCAGCCGCTTCAGCCGTGACGGCGAACGCTACCTGGCGCTTGGTTTGCCCCTGCGCGATCTCAACTGGACCCTGGTGGCCGAAGTGCCAGAGTCGGAAATCTACGCGCAAATGCACCAGGCCGTCTGGCTGACCAGTCTGATCGGTGGTGCTGTAGCGTTGGTGTCGCTGCTGTTGGTGGTGCTACTGGCGCGTGGTCTGGTGCGGCCGATCCGCCGCGTTACCGCGGCACTGGTGCAAATCGGCAGCGGCGGGGGCGACCTCAGCCATCGTCTGGATGGCACGCGCCAGGACGAACTGGGTGACCTGGCCCGTGGCTTCAATCGCTTCCTCGACAGCCAGCGCAGCCTGATTGGTGAGGTGTTGCAGACGTCCGAACGGCTGCACAGGGCGGTTGAGCAGGTGACCCAGGTGGTGGACAACACCGCCGAGCGTTCCGGGCGGCAGCAGGAAATGACCGAGATGGTTGCCACCGCTGTGCACGAGATGGGCCTGACGGTGCAGGACATAGCCCGCAATGCCGGTGATGCAGCGCAGGCCTCGCAGTCGGCACGGGACGAGGCCTTGCAGGCGCGTGAGGTGGTGCAACGCTCGATTCGTGGTATCGAGGGCATGTCGGGCGACATCGGCAAGGCAGCTGATGCAGTTAGTCAGTTGGCCGATGAAGTCGCCTCAATCGATGAAGTTCTCGCGGTAATCCGCAGTATTTCCGAACAGACCAATTTGCTGGCGCTGAATGCTGCCATCGAGGCTGCACGGGCAGGGGAGATGGGGCGTGGGTTTGCCGTGGTGGCGGACGAAGTGCGCACACTGGCCCGGCGCACGCAGCTGTCTACTGACGAAGTGCAGCAGATGATCCAGCGCCTGAAGCAGGGTGCGGGTTCGGCGGTGAATTCGATGCAAGCGGGGCAGCAGGCGACTGGCAGTGGTGTGGCATCAAGCCAGCGCACCGGGGCTTCGCTGGGGGCGATTACTGACCAGGTAGAGCACATCAGCGACATGAACCATCAGGTGGCTACGGCGACGGAAGAGCAGTCTGCGGTGACTGAAGAAATCAACCGCACGGTGCAGGGGATTTCAGATCTGGCGCGGGAGACGGCTGCCGAAGTTCAGGGCTGTCGCGAGGAATGCCAGGCGTTGCGTGGGCTGGCGGATGACCTGGCGCGGCAGATGGGGGGATTCAAGCTTTAGATCGGTGTTGGATGCATCGCGAGCTGCGCTCGCTCCTACAGGGGAATGCGTATCCTCGTAGGAGCGAGCGCAGCTCGCGATGCGGTGGGTCAGGCGCCGATGATGCTGCGGATATCCGCCGCCAGCTCACGCACCCGCTCTTCCTCGGTATCCCAAGAACACATGAACCGCGCCCCGCCGCTGCCAATAAAGGTATAGAACCGCCACCCCTTGCCTCGCAGCGCTTCAATCGCAGGCTCCGGCATCTGCAGAAACACCCCGTTGGCCTCCACCGGGAACATCAGTTCCACACCTGGCAAGTCACTCACCAACGACGCCAGCAACTGCGCGCAATGGTTGGCGTGATTGCCATGGCGTAACCAGGCGCCATCTTCCAGCAGGCCCACCCACGGTGCCGACAGGAAGCGCATCTTAGAGGCCAGTTGCCCGGCCTGCTTGCAGCGGTAGTCGAAGTCTTCGGCCAGCTGGCGGTTGAAGAACAGAATCGCCTCACCCACGGCCATGCCGTTCTTGGTGCCGCCAAAGCACAGCACATCTACACCGGCTTTCCAGGTCAGCTCGGCCGGGCTGCAGCCGAGAAACGCGCAGGCATTGGTAAAGCGCGCGCCGTCCATGTGCAGGTTGAGGCCCAGCTCCTTGCAGGTGGCGCTGATCGCTTTGAGCTCATCTGGGCGATAAACGGTGCCTACTTCGGTGGCTTGGGTAATGGTGACCACCCGCGGCTTGGGGTAGTGGATATCTTGGCGTTTGAGGGCCACTTCACGGATGGATTCCGGCGTCAGCTTGCCGTTGACGCTGGCCGCCGTCAGCAGCTTGGAACCGTTGGAGAAGAACTCCGGCGCACCGCATTCGTCGGTCTCGACGTGGGCGGTCTCGGAGCAGATGACGCTGTGGTAGCTCTGGCACAGCGAGGCCAGGGCCAGGGAGTTGGCAGCGGTACCGTTGAAGGCGAAGAACACCTCGCAGTCGGTTTCGAACAGGTTGCGGAAGTATTCCGAGGCGCGCTCGGTCCACTGGTCGTCGCCGTAGGCGCGATCGTGGCCGTGGTTGGCCTTTTCCATTGCTGCCCAGGCTTCGGGGCAGATGCCGGAATAGTTGTCGCTGGCGAATTGTTGGCTCTTATCTGTCATGACACGGTCCTGTGAACGACGCAGAACAGCACTCTAAACCATCGATTCAGCAGTTGCCTATACAAGCTGTGCACAGGCTCGATTTTGGGTTGTCGGTGGTGGCCTTTTCGCGGGCAAGCCCGCTCCCACAGGGGTAGCACAAACCTTCAGATCGCCGCCGTACCTGTGCGAGCGGGCTTGCCCGCGAAGAGGCCGCCAGCAGCAGCAAAAAAACGAATGTCGTAAACGCGCCATTGCAAGGCGTGCGCAGGCATCTGACCCACCCCGACCAGTCATAACATCGCCACAAAGGGCCAGAGTGCCCCACGACAAAAAACGATCGCTGCCGGGAGATACACGATGTTCAGCAAGCAAGACCAGATCCAGGGTTACGACGACGCACTGCTGGCGGCGATGAATGCCGAAGAACAGCGCCAGGAAGATCACATCGAGCTGATCGCCTCGGAGAACTACACCAGCAAGCGCGTCATGCAGGCCCAAGGCAGCGGCCTGACCAACAAGTACGCCGAAGGCTACCCGGGCAAGCGCTACTACGGTGGCTGCGAGCACGTGGACAAGGTAGAAGCCCTGGCCATCGAACGCGCCAAGCAGCTGTTCGGCGCCGACTACGCCAACGTCCAGCCGCACTCCGGCTCGTCGGCCAACGGCGCTGTCTACCTGGCCCTGCTGCAGGCCGGCGACACCATCCTCGGCATGAGCCTGGCCCACGGCGGCCACCTGACCCACGGCGCTAAAGTGTCGTCCTCGGGCAAACTGTACAACGCTGTTCAGTACGGCATCGACACCAACACCGGCCTGATCGACTACGACGAAGTCGAGCGCCTGGCCGTCGAGCACAAACCGAAAATGATCGTTGCCGGCTTCTCGGCCTACTCCAAAACCCTCGACTTCCCACGCTTCCGCGCCATTGCCGACAAGGTCGGTGCGCTGCTGTTCGTCGACATGGCCCACGTAGCCGGCCTGGTTGCCGCTGGCCTGTACCCGAACCCGATCCCGTTCGCCGACGTGGTGACCACCACCACCCACAAGACCCTGCGCGGCCCACGTGGTGGCCTGATCCTGGCCAAGTCGAACGAAGAGATCGAAAAAAAGCTGAACGCCGCCGTATTCCCGGGCGCCCAGGGCGGCCCGCTGATGCACGTGATCGCCGCCAAGGCCGTGTGCTTCAAGGAAGCACTGGAGCCAAGCTTCAAGGCGTACCAGCAACAAGTGATCGAAAACGCCCAGGCCATGGCCCAGGTGTTCATCGACCGTGGCTATGACGTGGTTTCCGGTGGTACCGACAACCACCTGTTCCTGGTCAGCCTGATTCGCCAGGGCCTCACCGGCAAAGACGCCGACGCCGCCCTGGGCCGCGCGCACATCACTGTCAACAAGAATGCCGTGCCGAACGACCCGCAGTCGCCGTTCGTCACCTCGGGCCTGCGCATCGGCACCCCGGCCGTCACCACCCGTGGCTTCAAGGTTGCCCAGTGTGTGGCCCTGGCCGGCTGGATCTGCGACATCCTCGACAACCTCGGTGATGCAGACGTCGAAGCCGATGTGGCGAAGAACGTCGCGGCCCTGTGCGCCGATTTCCCTGTTTACCGCTGAGTGGAGTAAACGACCATGCAACGCTACTCGGGCTTCGGCCTTTTCAAACACTCCCTCAGCCACCACGAAAACTGGCAGCGCATGTGGCGCACGCCCACCCCTAAAAAGGTGTACGACGTGGTTATCGTCGGCGGTGGCGGCCATGGCCTGGCCACGGCCTATTACCTGGCCAAAGAGCACGGCATCACCAACGTCGCCGTGATTGAGAAGGGCTACCTGGGCGGCGGCAACACCGCCCGTAACACCACCATCGTGCGTTCCAACTACCTGTGGGACGAGTCGGCGCACCTGTACGAGCACGCCATGAAGCTGTGGGAAGGCCTGTCCCAGGACCTGAACTACAACGTCATGTTCTCCCAGCGCGGTGTGTACAACCTGTGCCACACCCTGCAGGACATGCGTGACTCCGAGCGCCGCGTCAGCGCCAACCGCCTGAACGGCGTGGATGGCGAGCTGCTGAACACCGCCCAGGTTGCCGCAGAAATCCCGTACCTGGACTGCTCCAAGAACACCCGCTACCCGATCCTGGGCGCCACCGTACAGCGCCGTGGCGGCGTGGCCCGTCACGACGCCGTGGCCTGGGGCTTCGCCCGTGCTGCCGACGCCCTGGGCGTTGACCTGATCCAGCAAACCGAAGTGATCGGCTTCCGCAAGGAAAACGGCGCGGTTATCGGTGTGGAAACAAACAAAGGCTTCATCGGCGCCAAGCGCGTCGGCGTGGTCACCGCCGGTAACTCCGGGCACATGGCCAAGCTGGCCGGCTTCCGCCTGCCGCTGGAATCGCACCCGCTGCAAGCGCTGGTATCCGAGCCGATCAAGCCGATCATCGACAGCGTGATCATGTCCAACGCCGTACACGGCTACATCAGCCAGTCCGACAAGGGCGACCTGGTGATCGGTGCCGGCATCGACGGCTGGGTCGGCTACGGCCAGCGCGGTTCGTACCCGGTGATCGAGCACACCCTGCAGGCCATCGTCGAAATGTTCCCCAACCTGTCGCGTGTTCGCATGAACCGCCAGTGGGGCGGCATCGTGGATACCTCGCCGGACGCCTGCCCGATCATCACCAAGACCCCGGTCAAGAACATGTTCTTCAACTGCGGTTGGGGTACTGGCGGCTTCAAGGCGACCCCGGGTTCGGGCAACGTCTTCGCCGCGAGCCTGGCCAAGGGCGAAATGCACCCACTGGCCGCGCCGTTCTCCATGGACCGTTTCTACAACGGCGCACTGATCGACGAACACGGCGCCGCCGCCGTCGCCCACTAACCGGAGACACCGTCATGTTGCATATTTTCTGTCCCCACTGCGGCGAGCTGCGCTCCGAAGAAGAGTTCCACGCCTCTGGCCAGGCGCACATCGCCCGCCCGCTGGACCCTAACGCCTGCTCCGACGAGGAGTGGGGTACCTACATGTTCTACCGCGACAACCCACGCGGGATTCACCATGAACTGTGGGACCACGTTGCCGGCTGCCGCCAGTACTTCAACGTCACCCGCGACACCGTGACCTACGAGATTCTGGAAACCTACAAGATTGGCGAGAAGCCGCAAGTGACCGCCAACGGTAAAGCCGCGAGTGCACCGTCGACCGTCAAAGGCCAAGGGGAAAAAGTATGAGCCAGACCTATCGCCTCGCCAGCGGCGGCCGTATCGACCGCAGCAAGGTCCTGAACTTCAGCTTCAACGGCAAGACCTACCAGGGTTATGCCGGTGATAGCCTGGCCGCCGCGTTGCTGGCCAACGGCGTCGACATCGTTGGCCGCAGCTTCAAGTACTCGCGCCCACGCGGCATCATCGCCTCGGGTACCGAAGAGCCGAACGCCATCCTGCAGATCGGCTCCAGCGAAGCCACCCAGATCCCGAACGTGCGTGCCACCCAGCAGGCGCTGTACGCAGGCCTTGTTGCCACCAGCACCAACGGCTGGCCGAACGTCAACAACGACGTCATGGGCATCCTGGGCAAGGTGGGCGGCAGCATGATGCCGCCGGGCTTCTACTACAAAACCTTCATGTACCCGAAATCGTTCTGGATGACGTACGAGAAGTACATCCGCAAGGCAGCCGGCCTTGGCCGAGCGCCGCTGCAGAACGACCCGGACAGCTACGACTACATGAACCAGCACTGCGACGTGCTGATCGTGGGTGCCGGCCCTGCTGGCCTGGCCGCTGCACTGGCGGCTGCGCGTAGCGGTGCCCGTGTGATCCTGGCCGACGAGCAAGAAGAGTTCGGCGGCAGCCTGCTCGACACCCGCGAAACCCTCGACGGCAAGCCCGCTGCCGATTGGGTCAGCGCTGTGGTCAAAGAGCTGGAAGGTCTGCCGGAAGTGACCCTGCTGCCGCGCGCCACGGTCAACGGCTACCACGACCATAACTTCCTGACCATTCACGAGCGCCTCACCGACCACCTCGGCGACCGCGCCCCGATCGGCCAGGTACGCCACCGTGTGCACCGTGTACGCGCTAAACGCGTGGTACTGGCTGCCGGCGCCCACGAGCGCCCGCTGGTGTACGGCAACAACGACGTGCCGGGCAACATGCTGGCCGGTGCTGTTTCTACCTACGTTCGCCGCTACGGCGTGGCCCCGGGCCGCAAGCTGGTGCTGTCGACCAACAACGACCACGCCTATCGCGCCGCGCTGGACTGGCACGACGCCGGCCTGCAAGTGGTCGCCATTGCCGACGCCCGCCACAACCCACGTGGTTCGCTGGTTGAAGAGGCACGTGCCAAAGGCATTCGCATCCTTACCTCCAGCGCTGTGGTCGAAGCCAAAGGCAGCAAGCACGTCACTGGCGCCCGCGTCGCCGCCATCGATGTGCAGGCGCACAAAGTCACCAGCCCAGGCGAAACCCTTGAGTGCGACCTGATTGCAAGCTCCGGTGGCTACAGCCCGATCGTTCACTTGGCCTCGCACCTGGGCGGTCGCCCGGTATGGCGTGACGATATCCTCGGCTTCGTGCCGGGCGATGCGCCGCAGAAACGCGAGTGCGTGGGTGGGATCAATGGCGTGTACGCCCTTGGCGACGTGATTGCCGATGGTTTCGAAGGCGGCGTACGCGCAGCCACCGAAGCAGGCTTCAAGGCAACCGTCGGCACCCTGCCAAAAACCGTTGCACGCAAGGAAGAGGCCACCGTGGCGCTGTTCCTGGTGCCGCACGACAAAGGCACCAAGGGGCCGAAGCAGTTCGTCGACCAACAGAACGACGTGACCGCCGCCGGTATCGAACTGGCCACCCGTGAAGGCTTCGAGTCGGTCGAGCACGTCAAACGCTACACCGCGCTGGGCTTCGGTACCGACCAGGGCAAACTGGGCAACATCAACGGCCTGGCCATCGCCGCCCGTTCGATCGGCATCACCATCCCGGAAATGGGCACCACCATGTTCCGCCCCAACTACACGCCGGTTACCTTCGGCGCCGTAGCGGGCCGTCACTGTGGCCACCTGTTCGAGCCCGTTCGCTTCACCGCCCTGCATGCCTGGCATGTGAAGAACGGCGCCGAGTTCGAAGACGTCGGCCAGTGGAAGCGTCCGTGGTACTTCCCGAAAGCCGGTGAAGACATCCATGCCGCCGTGGCCCGCGAATGCAAGGCCGTGCGCGACAGCGTGGGCCTGCTGGACGCCTCCACCCTGGGCAAGATCGACATCCAGGGCCCGGACGCGCGCGAGTTCCTCAACCGCATCTACACCAACGCCTGGACCAAGCTCGACGTGGGCAAGGCCCGCTACGGCCTGATGTGCAAGGAAGACGGCATGGTCTTCGACGATGGCGTAACCGCCTGCGTTGGCGACAACCACTTCATCATGACCACCACCACCGGCGGCGCCGCCCGCGTGCTGCAGTGGATGGAGCTGTACCACCAGACCGAATGGCCAGAGCTGAAGGTGTACTTCACTTCGGTCACCGACCACTGGGCCACCATGACCCTGTCCGGCCCCAACAGCCGCAAGCTGCTGAGCGAGCTGACCGACATCGACATGGACAAGGAAGCCTTCCCGTTCATGACCTGGAAGGAGGGCAACGTGGGCGGCGTGCCAGCCCGTGTGTTCCGAATCTCGTTCACCGGTGAGCTGTCGTACGAAGTGAACGTGCAGGCCAACTACGCCATGGGCGTGCTGGAAAAGATCATCGAGGCAGGCAAGAAGTACAACCTGACCCCGTATGGCACCGAGACCATGCACGTACTGCGTGCCGAGAAGGGCTTCATCATCGTGGGCCAGGACACCGACGGCTCGATGACCCCGGACGACCTGAACATGAGCTGGTGCGTGGGCCGCAACAAGCCGTTCTCGTGGGTCGGCCTGCGTGGCATGAACCGTGAAGACTGCGTGCGCGAGAACCGCAAGCAGCTGGTAGGCCTGAAGCCGGTCGACCCGACCAAGTGGCTGCCGGAAGGCGCCCAGCTGGTGTTCGACCCGAAACAGCCGATCCCGATGGACATGGTTGGCCACGTGACCTCCAGCTACGCATCCAACTCCCTGGGCTACTCGTTCGCCATGGGCGTGGTCAAAGGCGGCCTCAAGCGCATGGGCGAGCGCGTTTACTCGCCGCAGGCGGATGGCAGCGTGATCGAGGCGGAGATCGTGTCTTCGGTGTTCTTCGATCCGAAGGGTGAGCGGCAGAACGTCTAAAGGCCCCCGGATAGCGGCGCAGCCCAAAAAACGGTGCTGCGCTGCCCTGACGAACAAGAATTCAAGGCAGGTAAGAAATGAGCGCTATCAACGTCTTCCAGCAAAACCCCGGCGCCGAGGCCAAGGCCCAGTCGCCCCTCCACCACGCCGACCTGGCCAGCCTGGTTGGCAAAGGCCGCAAGAACGCAGGCGTGACCCTGCGTGAACGCAAGTTCCTTGGCCACCTCACCCTTCGCGGCGATGGCCACAACCCGGAATTCGCCGCAGGCGTGCACAAGGCCCTGGGCCTGGAGCTGCCGGTGGCCCTGACCGTGGTCGCCAACAACGACATGTCGCTGCAATGGGTCGGCCCGGATGAATGGCTGCTGATCGTGCCCGGTGGCCAGGAACTGGCGGTCGAACAAAAGCTGCGTGCAGCCCTTGAAGGCCAGCACATCCAGGTGGTGAACGTGAGCGGCGGGCAAAGCCTGCTGGAACTGCGCGGCCCCAACGTGCGTGAAGTGCTGATGAAATCCACCAGCTATGATGTTCACCCGAACAACTTCCCGGTGGGCAAGGCTGTGGGCACCGTGTTCGCCAAGTCGCAACTGGTGATCCGCCGCACCGCCGAAGACACCTGGGAACTGGTGATTCGCCGCAGCTTCGCCGACTACTGGTGGCTGTGGCTGCAGGACGCTTCGGCCGAGTACGGTCTGAGCATCGAAGCCTAAGGAGCGCAGAACATGAGTCGGGCACCGGATACCTGGATTCTCACCGCCGACTGCCCGAGCATGCTCGGCACCGTCGACGTGGTGACGCGTTACCTCTTCGAGCAGCGCTGCTACGTGACGGAGCACCACTCCTTCGATGACCGGCAGTCGGGGCGCTTCTTCATTCGCGTGGAGTTCCGCCAGCCGGATGATTTCGACGAGGCCGGCTTCCGGGTCGGCCTTGCCGAGCGCAGCGAAGCGTTCGGCATGGCGTTCGAGCTGACCGCACCGAATCACCGCCCCAAGGTGGTGATCATGGTGTCCAAGGCCGATCACTGCCTGAACGACCTGCTGTATCGCCAGCGCATCGGCCAGCTGGGCATGGATGTGGTTGCGGTGGTGTCCAACCACCCTGATCTCGAGCCACTGGCGCATTGGCACAAGATTCCCTACTACCACTTTGCGCTCGACCCCAAGGACAAGCCTGGGCAAGAGCGCAAGGTGCTGCAGGTGATCGAGGAGACTGGCGCAGAGCTGGTTATCCTCGCTCGCTACATGCAGGTGCTGTCGCCCGAGTTGTGCAGGCGCCTGGATGGCTGGGCGATCAACATTCACCACTCGTTGCTGCCAGGGTTCAAAGGCGCCAAGCCTTATCACCAGGCGTATAACAAGGGCGTGAAGATGGTGGGTGCCACGGCGCACTACATCAACAACGACCTGGATGAAGGGCCGATCATTGCCCAGGGCGTGGAGGTGGTGGACCACAGCCATTACCCGGAAGACCTGATTGCCAAAGGGCGTGATATCGAGTGCCTGACGCTGGCGCGGGCCGTGGGTTATCACATCGAGCGGCGGGTGTTCCTGAACGCCAACCGGACGGTCGTTCTCTAGCACCTGCACCGGCCTCTTCGCGGGCAAGCCCGCGAAGAGGCCGGTGCAGGTCACCACCCGTGTTACTTTCCTCCATATCCTCCAGCGACACCCCTGCCGCTAAAAGGCATCTCCCTGTCGCTCCCAGTCAGTGCATCCCGCCGTATCCGGCCCACAATTCCCTGCATTCCAGAAACACATGCCGCCCATGGATGGCGGCGCGTTCAACCACCGCTGCATAAATACAAATCAAGCGAGGTAAGAGCATGTCTGGCAATCGTGGAGTGGTATATCTCGGCGCCGGCAAGGTCGAGGTGCAGAAGATCGACTACCCGAAAATGCAGGACCCGCGCGGCAAGAAGATCGAGCACGGCGTAATCCTGAAGGTGGTCTCCACCAACATCTGCGGCTCTGACCAGCACATGGTCCGTGGCCGCACCACTGCCCAGGTCGGCCTGGTCCTGGGCCACGAAATCACCGGTGAAATCGTTGAGAAGGGCAGCGACGTCGAACGCATGCAGATCGGCGACTTGGTGTCGGTACCGTTCAACGTCGCCTGCGGCCGCTGCCGTTCCTGCAAAGAGATGCACACCGGCGTGTGCCTCACCGTCAACCCGGCCCGCGCTGGCGGTGCCTACGGCTACGTCGACATGGGCGACTGGACCGGTGGCCAGGCCGAGTACGTGCTGGTGCCATACGCCGACTTCAACCTGCTGAAACTGCCCGAGCGCGACAAGGCCATGGAAAAGATCCGTGACCTGACCTGCCTGTCCGACATCCTGCCTACCGGCTACCACGGTGCCGTGACTGCCGGCGTAGGCCCAGGCAGCACCGTTTACGTCGCGGGCGCTGGCCCGGTCGGCCTGGCTGCCGCTGCTTCGGCTCGCCTGCTGGGCGCCGCCTGCGTCATCGTCGGCGACCTGAACCCGGCCCGCCTGGCCCACGCCAAGTCGCAGGGCTTTGAAGTGGTCGACCTGTCCAAGGACACCCCGCTGCATGAGCAGATCGTCGATATTCTCGGCGAGCCGGAAGTGGACTGCGCCGTCGACGCCGTTGGCTTCGAGGCCCGTGGCCATGGCCACGAGGGCGCCAAGCACGAAGCCCCTGCTACCGTGCTGAACTCGCTGATGCAGGTTACCCGCGTGGCCGGCAGTATTGGTATTCCGGGCCTGTACGTGACCGAAGACCCGGGCGCTGTGGATGCTGCTGCCAAGATCGGCGCGCTGAGCATTCGCTTTGGCCTGGGCTGGGCGAAATCCCACAGCTTCCACACCGGGCAGACTCCGACCATGAAGTACAACCGCCAGCTGATGCAGGCGATCATGTGGGACCGGATCAACATCGCCGAGGTGGTGGGCGTGCAGGTGATCAACCTGGACCAGGCGCCGGAAGGATACGGTGAGTTTGATGCGGGGGTGCCGAAGAAGTTTGTGATTGACCCGCACAAGATGTGGGGTGCTGCGTAATAAACGTCCAACAAGAAAGGCCCCTCAATTCGAGGGGCTTTTTCATGGCTGTTGTCCAATAGCAAGCCCCAGCCTTTCGCCACATGTGTTGGAGCGGGCTTGCTCGCGAAGAGTCAAGCCAGTTGATCGACTGCAATGCAATTTGCTGTGGCGCTGGCAAATTTGAGTTAGCGGTGTCTAAGGGTAGCTAGATAGTCTTGAAGTGTTTGTTTCTCACTCTTGATGATTGCTATTTTTTGTTCGTAGTGCCAAATTTTGTCCATTTCTCTTTGTCGCGCGACATTGTAAAAAAGCCATGAATCTGATCCGTGGGTTAACCGGTTCATCTTGCGAAAATGGTCCGCGGCTTGATTAGTTGCAAAGCTTTGTTTTACCTGCTGTTGCTTTATATAAGACTCGTACTGGTTGACGAGCGGTTGAAATTTTTCCGTAGATAAATTTGAAGCTGTGCTGATTATATTAGACCTCTCATCGGGGAACATTGCCAGTGCCTGTTTGTAAGTTGGGGGGTTAAAGTTGTCTATAGGCTTGATCGCTTCTTGATATGACGGAGGTGCTATGTTGTCGCTCTGTGGAAAGGTTAGTTTTGGAAGTTTGGGGCGGAATGTATGCCCTAGGAAGCTACGAATGCGAAAATAACCTGAAGCATCTGAGTAGTTTATGGGATCGTTTCCACAGTAGCAGAATGCGTTGACTCCACCTTTAGCGAACGGGCTGAGGCTGTCGGGAGAAAGAAAACGCATCAAAACGGGACTGTATAATCGATAGCTGCCAAGTAAATATTTTTCTGTGATTATCAGAGGTTCGCCTGCAAAACCAATAAGAGTGCTTTCTTGGTGTTTTTTAGCGGTGTATCCATAAGGAGAAAATACCTTTTCTAAAGTTCCCTCGTTGCCGGTGATGTTTACGGGTGTGCCCAAGGTGTCTAATGAAAAAAACGATATGTTGTTATCTGTAGCGTTCGAAGTGCGCTCCGCTATTGGCCTGCTATCGCCTTGGAAAATTGACGTGTGGTCCTCATCATTAATGATAGTATGGAAATTTCTGGCTTGATAGAATATTGAAAGCTTGGTATTGATTGTCATTTGTTATCCCTTTTTTAGCGGTGATGCGGAGATTGGGCTCAGGTAATCAGTTTTGAGTGTCATTGGCTGTTACGCAACTGGCAAAATTACTAGTTCATGATCGACCTCTTGTCGGTTTGGCACCGTTTCTGTGTCTTGACCGTTGACTGGGAACAAACTTCAAAAATACGAGTCAAATAGCTCGATTCACAGGCCATCCCGGCCCACGAGATCCTCTTCCGATGATGAAAGCATTTACCCTGGCAACCCTGATGACCCTGGCCGCAAGCCCGGTGTTCGCCTTCAACCTCAGCGACGCTGCCAACGCCGTGTCGGCCATGCAGAACCAGCATCAGAATCAGCAAGGCCAGGTGCAGGCGCCCGAGACGCAGGCCAATTTGCTCAACACCCTGGGCAGCGAACTCAAGATCACTCCCGAACAGGCCGTGGGTGGGGCAGGGGCGATGCTGGGGCTGGCGCGCAATAACCTGAGCAGCGAGGACTATGGCCAACTGACCAAGGCGGTACCGGGGCTGGACCTGCTGGCCGGGGCCAATGCGCTGGGCGGGCTGAGTGGGCTGGGTGGGTTACTGGGCAAGAACAGCGAAAGCCAGTCGGCGTTGAGCAACGCGCTGGGCAGCAACGTGGAAAACCGCAGCGACCTGGACACTGCGTTCAAAGCGCTGGGGATGGATACCGGGATGATCGGGCAGTTTGCGCCGTTGATTCTGCAGTACCTGGGGCAGCAGGGGATTGCCGGGTCGTTGCTGCAGAACCTGGGGAACCTGTGGACTACCCCGACACCTGCGGTTATGCCGTCGGTATGAGTCGTTGACCCATTGAGGTGTTAACCGCCGCACGTCTTATCTTATAAACGGATACTTTTGAGCGTCTTGTTAAGCTGCCTGAGACGCTCATGCGCATCATCTAACTGGCTTTGGGTAAAGGTGATCAGCGCCAAATGCCCGCGGGGGTTTTTGGATTGTTTGAACATGGCTTCGGTAGTGGGAGCCAGCAGCGTGTTCAATTCACGCTGGTACAGTTCAAAGACCCTGTATTCCCTTCCCATGTAGTTGATGATTGCCTTGCGCTCTTGGTAGAGCTGGCGCTTGAATTTTGACCGCTCTTCCTCGTAGAAAAATGTCTCTGTGGTTTCGTTGAAGCGGAGTGTCTTTTTCGGTTTGGCGTCTCTTAACGCTGAGAGGGGGCGCGGAAGACTCTGTCGTTTCGATGCGTTTGCACGCCTGTGTACTTGAGAGGTGGCTGAAGGCACCTTCAGCCCCATCTGCTTGATGCGCTCATGCAATTGCCCAGCGGTGGGCGCATGCCCTGTAGCGTCTAAGAGATTGATGGGATCGTTCACGCAGTAGGCATAGGCGTTCAGCCCTCCTTGTGCAAACGGGCTGAGGTCATCCGGGCTCTGGAAGCGCATCAAGGCCGGGCTATAGTTGCGATAGCCTTGGCCCAGTGCGTACGAGCGGGTGAGCGGGTCGTAGCGCTCACCGTTGAAACCCAACTTAGCTGTTTGGCCTGTCGAGCAATCATGTTGGCCATAAGGACCATAAACAAACAGAATGACCGACACTGGGCCTGGCCTCACGAAAAACAGAAAGGCGACAGTCTTGTTCACGCTGCGGCCACGCACAACTGGCAGATTTATCAGTAGCAGCTTCAGGTCTCAGCCTGTTTCGGTGAAGTCCACCAGACGCGCTGCTCAGCGCAAGCCAACGGTCAGCACCGCCAAATCCGTCCGCCTGGGTCAGGCGATGAGATCTCAGCCCATTTCCGCCCGCAGTTGCTCGATCCGCTGGTCCTTCTCTACCCAAAGCTGATTCACCCAGGCCTGCACCGTCTGTCGAAACTCAGGATCATTCTCGTAATCCCCCGCCCACAACGCCGGGTCCAGCTCACGCACCTGAATGTCGATAATCACCTGGCTAATGCTGCCATTGAGCAAATCCCAGAACCCCGGTGCCTTGTTGCCGGGGTACACGATGGTCACATCCAGCAAGGCATCCAGCTGCTCACCCAACGCCGCCAGCACAAACGCAACGCCACCCGCTTTGGGCTTGAGCAGGTAGCGATACGGCGACTGCTGTTCCAGCCGCTTGGCCTCGGTAAACCTGGTGCCTTCCAGGTAGTTCACCACGGTCACCGGCTGGCGCTTGAACAGCTCGCAGGCGGCCTTGGTGATTTCCAGGTCCTTGCCCTTGAGCTCCGGGTGCTTCTCCAGAAAGGCCTTGCTGTAGCGCTTCATGAACGGGTAATCCAGCCCCCACCAGGCCAGGCCCAGCAGCGGTACCCAGATCAGCTCTTTCTTCAGGAAGAACTTGAAGAATGGCGTGCGGCGGTTGAGGCTTTCGATCAGCGCGGGGATGTCGACCCAGGTCTGGTGGTTGCTCACGGCCAGGTACGAGGTGTCTTTGCGCAGGTTCTCGACGCCGCGAATGTCCCATTGGGTAGGAATGCACAAGGCGAAGATGGCCTTGTCGATTTCCGACCAGGTTTCGGCCACCCACATCACCGCCCACGAGGCATAGTCGCGGCCACGGCCCGGCAACACCAGTTTGAGCAGGGCGAAGACCAGCAGCGGGCAGATCAACACCACGGTATTGAGCAGCAGCAGGGTGGTAGTGAGAATGCCGGTCAGCAGGCGACGCATAAGGAGACTCTTGTTGTGGGAGATAAACGGTTGGCAATGATAAGCAGCGCCGTGGCCTACGCCAAATGTCCAATGCCCGACGGCAGGGACAAATGTTTCACAACATGTTGGTTAACCTTGTGACAGCGAACCTATCTTGCCCGTGCAGTCTAAGCACTGACCCCTCTCAAGGAAGCCTGCCTGTGAAACCTCTGCTTGCCCTGTTGTCGCTGTTGGCACTGCCGGTAATGGCCGCCGAGCCTACGATCTATGGCCGTTACGAGAACATCACCCTGCCCGAGCTGGGCGAAACCCTTAAAGCCAAGATGGACACCGGTGCTTTCACCGCTTCGCTGTCGGCCAAGGACATCGAACTGTTCACCCGTGATGGCGACGAATGGGTGCGTTTCCGCCTGGCCACGAAAGACTCGGACGGCAAGGTGTACGAGCACAAGGTATCGCGCATCAGCAAGATCAAAGGGCGTGCCGATGAAGAGGAAGAAGGCGATGCGCCGGAAATCTCCAAGCGCCCGGTGGTGGACCTGGAGCTGTGCCTGGGTGACGTGAAGCGCACCGTGGAGGTGAACCTGGTGGACCGCAGCAGCTTCAATTACCCGCTGCTGGTGGGTTCCAAGGCGCTGCGCGAGTTCAAGGCTGCCGTGAACCCCGCCAAGAAGTTTACTGCTGGCAAACCTGGCTGCTGATTCGATCCGCCTGTTCTGGCCCTTTCGCGGGCACGCCCGCTCCCACAGGACTAGCGCTGCTCTGAAGGGCAGCACAGTACCTGTGGGAGCGGGCTTGCCCGCGAAGAGGCCAGTGAGCTAAAAGTGCAGTCTGCCCTCAACAAGGCCGGACGCCATGCCCCATATCCTCATCGTCGAAGACGAAGCCGCCATCGCCGACACCTTGGTCTATGCCCTTCAGGCAGACGGTCATAGCACCGAATGGGTGACCTTGGGCAGCGCCGCCCTCGACCAGCAACGCCAGCGCCCGGCCGACCTGATCATCCTCGACATCGGCCTGCCCGACATCAGTGGCTTCGAAACCTGCCGCCAGTTGCGCCGTTTCACCGAGGTGCCGGTGATGTTCCTCAGTGCCCGCGACGGTGAAATCGACCGGGTGGTAGGCCTGGAAATCGGTGCCGACGACTACGTGGTCAAACCCTTCAGCCCGCGCGAAGTGGCCGCACGGGTACGCGCGATCCTCAAGCGCATGGCGCCTCGGGCCGAGCCTGCCACCGATACCGCGCTGTTCCAGCTCGACACCCTGCGCATGCAGATCACGTACCGTGGCCAGCCACTCACCCTGACCCGCCATGAGTTCCGTCTGCTGCAATCCCTGCTGGAACAACCGCAGCGGGTGTTCAGCCGCGAACAGTTGCTCGACGCCTTGGGCGTGGCCTCCGATGTGGGCTACGAGCGAACCGTCGACAGCCATATCAAGAGCCTACGCGCGAAACTGCGCCAGGTAGCGGGCGACGCCGAGCCGATCCAGACCCACCGCGGCCTCGGCTACAGCTACAGCCCGGACCATGCCTGATGCGCCTGGGCATCCGGATTTTCCTGGTGTACTTCCTGTTCGTCGGGTTGGCGGGCTACTTTTTGCTCAATACCGTGCGCGAACAGATTCGCCCGGTGGTGCGCCAGTCCTCTGAAGAAACACTGGTCGACACCGCCAACCTGCTGGCCGAGATCCTGCGTGATGACGTCAAGGCCGGGACCCTGAACCAAAGCCGTCTGCCCGAAGTGCTCAAGGCCTATGGCACGCGTAGCCCCGGCGCGCAAATCTGGGGCCTGGCCAAGACCCAGGTCAGCCACCGCATCTATGTCACCGATGCCAAGGGTATCGTGCTACTGGACTCCACCGGCGAGGCCCTGGGCAAGGACTATTCGCAGTGGAATGACGTGCTGAAGACCCTGCGTGGCGAGTACGGTGCCCGCTCCTCCCGCAGTGACCCCAACGATGAAAGCACCTCGGTGATGCATGTGGCTGCACCGATCACGGATGAGGGCAAGATCATCGGCGTGGTTACCGTGGCCAAGCCCAACAGCTCGCTGCAACCGTACATCGACCGCTCCGAACAGCGCTTGCTCACTTTGGGCCTGGGGTTGATCGGTCTGGGCCTGCTGATCGGTGCAGCATTGTCGTGGTGGCTGGCGCGCTCGCTGCGCCGGCTGGCCCGCTATGCCCAAGCTGTCAGTGAAGGCGAGCGCGCCGCGTTGCCCCATTACAAGGGCGGCGAGCTGGCGCATTTGGCCCAGGCCGTGGAACGCATGCGCACGCAGCTGGAGGGCAAGGCCTATGTCGAGCGTTACGTGCACACCCTGACCCACGAGCTGAAAAGCCCGCTGGCGGCCATACGCGGGGCGTCCGAGCTGTTGCAGGACGAGATGCCGGCCGACCAGCGCGCGCGGTTTGCCGGCAATATCGAGCGTGAGAGCGAACGCTTGCAGCAGATGGTCGAGCGCCTGCTCAACCTGGCCCGGGTCGAGCAGATGCAGGCGCTGGAAGACGAGCAGCAGGTGGCACTGGCGGCGCTGGTGGACGAGTTGTTGTTGGCCCATGCAGCGCGCATCGATGGGGCCAGTCTGCACGTGCGTCAGCGGGTGCCTGCCGGGTTGCGTTTGCTGTGTGATCCGTTCCTGATGCGCCAGGCGCTGGCCAACCTGCTGGATAACGCGCTGGACTTCACCCCCGAAGGGGGGGCGCTGCTGTTCGACCTTGACCGCGATGGCGAGCGGGTGGCGTTGAGCCTGTTCAACCAGGGGCAGGCGATACCGGCGTATGCCATCGGGCGGGTCAGCGAACGGTTCTACTCGCTGCCGCGGCCAGGAAGTGGGCGCAAGAGCACCGGCTTGGGGCTGAACTTTGTGGCTGAAGTGATGCAGCTGCATGGTGGGGCGTTGGCGGTGGATAACGTCGATGGCGGCGTGCGGGTACGGTTGTGGTTGCCGGTGCGGCGTATCAGTTGAGGTAGCTGCGGCCCAATAACACACAATCTCCACACAGTCTCCCCAAGGCCTCCACGCAAGGCGCAGACACTGCGCCCACTGCCACAGGAGGCCCCATGACCAAGACCCTCGGATACAAACTCGGCCTGATAGCCGTGCTCATATTGCTGCTGCTCATCCCGTTGCTGCTGATCAACGGCCTGATCGATGAGCGCCAGGCCCTGCGCGACGACGTACTGCGCGACATCGCGCAAAGTGCCAGCTTCGACCAGCAGCTCAGCGGCCCCCTGCTGGTGGTGCCGTACCGCAAGTACCAGCGCCGCTGGATCGAAAAGGATGGCGAGCGTACTCAGGAAACCAGCACTGTTGCCGGCCACCTGTACTTCCTGCCGGAAACCTTTGACGCCGACCTGGGTGTGGACACCGAACTACGTGCCCGAGGTATCTACCAGGCCCGCCTGTTCCACGCCAAAGGCCGCATCAGCGGCCGTTTCAAGCTTCCGGAGCGCTGGGGCATCGACAAGGACTTCGACGATTACCGCTTCGACAAGCCGTTCCTGGTGGTGGGCATCAGCGATATCCGCGGCATCGAGAACGGCCTGGAACTGAGCATGGATGAGCAAAAGGTGCCGTTCGAGGCCGGTACTCGGCTCGACTGGATGCGCGGCGGCGTGCATGCCAGCCTGCCAGCGCTGGACGGCCTGCAGGCGCGGGAATTCAGCTACGGCTTCGATCTGGCGCTGCAAGGCACTGGCCAGTTGCACATCGTGCCGGTGGGCCGTACCAGCAGCGTGGACATGCGCGCCAACTGGCCTCACCCAAGCTTCGTCGGCAGCTACCTGCCCAACCGCCGCGACATTGATCCCCAGGGCTTCAGCGCCCATTGGCAGACATCGTTCTTTGCCACCAACCTTGAAGACGCCCTGCGCCAGTGCGCCATTGCCGGGCAGTGCACCGACTTCAGTGAGCGCAGCTTCGGGGTGAGCTTTGTCGACCCGGTGGACCAGTACCTGAAAAGCGAACGGGCGATTAAATACGCGCTGTTGTTCATTGCACTGACCTTTGCCGGCTTCTTCCTGTTCGAAGTGCTGAAAAACCTGAGCGTACACCCGGTGCAGTACATCCTGGTGGGCGTAGCGCTGGCGTTCTTCTACCTATTGTTGCTGTCGTTGTCCGAGCACATCGGGTTTGGCCTGGCGTATGGGCTGTCGGCTTCGGCGTGCGTGCTGCTGATCGGCTTCTACCTGAGCCATGTGTTGCGCAGCCTGGGGCGAGGGGTTGGGTTTGCGGCGGGGTTGGCGGCGTTGTATGCGCTGCTCTACGGTCTGCTGAGCGCCGAGGATTATGCGCTGCTGATGGGCTCGCTGCTGTGTTTTGGCTTGCTGGGGGTGTTCATGGTGCTGACCCGGCGGCTGGACTGGGCGCGGGTGGGGAGGGTGGCATGAGGGAGGATAGAGAAATTGGGCGGTGGCTGGCCCAGCGGATTGGGCAGTTGTTTCCTGTTGTACCGAGGTGAGGCCATCGCGAGCTAGCTTGCTCCTACAGGGGCGCCACAGGCCATGTAGGAGCGAGCTAGCTCGCGATAGGGCCGGTCAGGCCACCGGTGCAGTGGCGACCATCGATGGCCGCTGGCTCACTTCGGCATACCACGCTGCCAACCCTGGCTGGCGCTCACGCCAGCCAAACTCGGGCTGACGCAAATCCAGATACCCCAGCGCACACGCCACGCCAATTGCTGCCAGGTCGAACCCAGACATCAACTCGGGCAGGTGCTCATGCTCCAGGTTGGCCAGGCTGCGGCGGATCTTGTCGCCCTGCGCCTGCAACCAGCCGTCCCAGCGTTTGTCTTCGGGCCGCAGGAAGCTTTCATAGCGCGACGACACCGCCGCATCCATGATCGCATCGGCCTGCGACACCAGCGTCATGCGCCGCCAGCGCGCCGAGCCTTCGCGGGGCAAGAGCGGCAGGCCGACGTGTTGCAGGTCGAGGTACTCGCAGATCACCCGGCTATCATGCAGCACGGTGCCGTCTTCCAGGCGCAGGGCCGGGATCTTGCCGATCGGGTTGTCCTGGTTGAGCTGCAGGTCGCCGCTCACCGGGCTGATGTTCACCGGCTGCAGCTGCACCCTTTCGAATTGGCCGGTTTCATGCAACACCACCATGACCTTGCGCACGAAAGGCGACAACGGCGAGTGGAACAGGGTCATCGTGCTCATGCTTCAATTGCCCTGCAGGCTGGGTGGCAGGCAGACACCGGTGCCGCCGATGCCGCAGTAGCCGTCCGGGTTCTTGGCCAGGTACTGCTGGTGGTAGGCCTCGGCAAAGTACACGGTCGGCGCCTGGTCGATTTCAGTGGTGATTTCACCAAAGCCGGCCTTGCTCAGTTCAGCCTGGAAGGCGTCGCGGCTGGCCTTGGCCTGTTCCAGCTGTTCCGGGCTGGTGCAGTAGATGGCCGAGCGGTACTGGGTGCCGACGTCATTGCCCTGGCGCATGCCCTGGGTGGGGTTGTGCAGCTCCCAGAACATCGCCAGCAGCTCGCGGTAGCTGACTTTGTCCTTGTCGAACACCACCAGCACCACTTCGGTGTGGCCGGTCAGGCCCGAGCAGACTTCTTCGTAGGTAGGGTTTGGGGTGAAGCCGCCGGCGTAGCCGACCACAGTGCTGACCACGCCCTCGCGCTGCCAGAAGCGGCGCTCGGCGCCCCAGAAGCAACCCAGGCCGAAGATGGCGAAGTCGATGGCGCCTTCGAAGAACGGGCCGAGCAGCGGGGTGCCTTCGAACACGTAGTGGAACTCGGGCAGGGCCATTGGCGTTTCGCGGCCAGGCAGCGCCTGTTCCGCAGTTGGCATGACGTTTTTGTTCACCAGGATTTCCGAACGCAGGACCATGGCCGTTCCTCTGTGTTTTTTCAGTTGGATAGGTGTTGGGGCCTTCGCGGGCATGCCCGCGAAGGGACCCGAATGGCTTCTATAGTGCCCGAGGATGGCGCCGCTGTCAGGCCACAGGGCCACGCGGGTATCGCTTCAGCCGCTCAGCCAGCTCCCGCCCCGGAATTGGCCGGTCAAACAGGTAACCCTGGCCCACGTCGCAACGGTGCCTGCGCAGAAACGCCAGCTGCTCCGGCGTCTCGATCCCTTCGGCCACTACCTTCAGCTTTAGGTTGTGCGCCATGGCCACCACCGCCGAGGTAATTTCCATGTCGTCCTGGTTGTCGGGGATCTCATTGATGAAGCTGCGGTCGATCTTGAGAATGTCGATCGGAAACTTCTTCAGGTAGCTCAGCGACGAGTAACCGGTACCGAAGTCGTCCATGGCCAGGGTCAGGCCCAAGGCCTTCAGCTCGTCCAGCTGGCGGTGGGTGTCTTCGGTGGCTTCCAGCAGGAGGCCTTCCGTCAGCTCCAGCTCCAGCAGGTGCGGTGGCAGGGCTTCTTCCTTGAGGATGGTGCTGATAGAGGCTACCAGGTCGGGGTCGGAAAACTGCTTGGGCGACAGGTTGATCGCTACGTGCAGGTTGCCCAAGCCGGCCTCGCGCAGTTGCTGGCTCATGCTGCATGACTGGCGTATCACCCATTTGCCAATGGGAATGATCAGGCCGGTTTCTTCTGCCACGCTGATGAACTGATCCGGGCGGATCATGCCGCGCTCGGGGTGGTTCCAGCGCAACAGCGCTTCCAGCCCCAGCAGGCGACCGCTACGCAGGCAGATCTTGGGCTGGTAGAACACTTCCAGCTCGTTCTGGGTCAGGGCACGGCGCAGGTTGTTCTCGACGAACAGCTTGTAGCTGGCTTCGGCATTGAGCACTTCGGTAAACACCTGCACCTGATGCTTGCCGTTGGCCTTGGCCTTGTGCAACGCCAAGCCGGCGTTTTTCATCAGGCTGGCCGGGTCAGCGCCGTGCAGCGGTGCGTAGGCCAGGCCCACCGAGGCCGTGACGTTGATCAACTGGTTGTCGACGAACATCGGCTTGTCGAGGGTGCGCAGCAATTGCTGGGCAACGCCCTGGCCATCTTCCAGGCTGGTGTCGTCAAGCAATACCGCGAACTCGTTACTGGCAAAGCGCGCCAGGATACCGCCGGTGTGCAAGCTGTTGCGCAGGCGGCGGGCCAGGCTGATCAGCAGCTTGTCGCCGGTCTGGTGGCCAAGGCTGTCGTTGATGCGCTTGAAGTTGTCGATGTCCACCAGCAGCAGGCACATCGCGCTTTCGCCATCGCGGGCAAAGCACTCGTCCAGGCTGCGGATGAACGCCGGGCGGTTGCCCAGGTTGGTCAGGTTGTCGGTGTAGGCCAGTCGCTCGATGCGCTGCTGGGCCAGCTTGGTCTGGGTGACGTCTTCGTAGATGCCGATGTAGTGGGTCAGCTCACGGTTATCGCCGTACACCTTGGAAATCGACAACTGGCCCCAGTAGGGCTCCAGGTTCTTGCGCCGGCTCCTGAATTCGCCCTGCCAGCTGTTGCCCATGGCCAGGCTCGACGGCGAGTCGAACAGCAATTCGCTGAGGTTCTCCAATGCCGGCAGCTCACCCAGGTGGCGGCCTTGCACTTCTTCGGTGCTGTACTGGGTGATGGCGGTGAAACTCGGGTTGACGTACTCCACACGGCCATCGCGGTTCACCAGCAAAAAGGCGCTGGCGCTTTGCTCGACGGCACGCTGGAACAGGTGCAATGCGCTGGCCGCAGTGCGCCGGTTGTGGTTGGTGATGACTTGGGCGAACTGGTCGGCCAGCTCACCTGCAAAGGCTATCTCGTCCGATTGCCAGGCCCGTGGCTGGCCGGTCTGCTCCAGGCACAGCACGCCGACGACCTGGCCATCGACACGGATACTGGCGTCGAGCATGGCCTTGTTTTCCGGGCACAGGCTTTGCGCCAGGGCGCGGGTACGTGGGTCGTGGCCGGCGTTGTGGGCGTCGATGGCACGGCTGGCGTGCAGCGCGTCGAGGTAGTCGGGGAAACGGCTGGCATCGATGGCTTCGGGCTGGCGATGCTCTTGTGCATCGCGGTACCAGGCGGTGATCGGTTCCAGACGCTGGTCGTCCAGGTGCCAGATGCTGGCGCTGTCGACCTTGTAGATTTCGCAGGCGCTGCGGGTAATCAGCTGGGCAGCTTCCAGCAGCGAGTTCCCGGCACTGTAGCGCTGGCGAGCCAGGCGCAGGATCAGGTCCTGCTGGCCGTGCACGCGCTCCAGGTGTTCCAGCTGCTCTTGCTGGGCGCGTTGGTTCAGTTGCAGGGCCAGCTGCAGGCGGTTGTTGCGTGATTCCAGGTCGTTGGCGTCGGCTTCGCCGGTATCGTCCAGCAGGTCATCGAGCACGCTCAGGTAGCCGCGCAACAGCTGGCGGTTATGCTGCTTGTAGGTTTCACCCACCTCCAGCAGGCGCAGCGAGGCGCTGGGCGTGTGCAGGGTGTAGCGCACGCGGTAGTACCCGCGCTGGGCCAGTTGCAGTTGGACCTCGTCGTGCAACCGGTAGCGAACTTCGGGTTCCATCAGGCTGGCGTAGGGTGCGTCTACCAAGGCACACAGGTCGCCGGCGTGCAGGCCAAACTGGCGCTCGCAGGCCGGGTCCAGGTAGAGCATGGCCCAGGTGGCTTCGTTGAGCCGTTCGAAACGCAGCATGCCGAGCCGCGAGGGCACGGGTAACGGCGTGACGACCTCGGCCGCCACACGGCTGGCGGCATCGGGTTGGCTTTTCATCGAAGACTCGCTTGAAGAGGGAACGCGGCCTTGCGGCGGCGGCAGATTCGGCAAGGTTGCATCATGTCCCGAGGGCTGGCAAGCGGCCATGCGTGATGCTGTGTACAGGTTATCGGCTGTCAGGGCTGATTCTGTAGTTTGGCTGGAGATTTTAGGGCTGCTACGCAGCCCTAATGTGCCTTGTGTCAGGCAAAAAAAAGCCCCGCCAATCGACGGGGTTGAGGTACGAGCGTGGCAGCTCGAAAAGGGTACTGCCCCTCGCAAGGAGGGGCAGCGGGCCGCCTTACAGCAGCATGGTGCGGATATCGCCCAGCACGTCGCCCAGGCGCTTGGTGAAGCGCGCGGCGGCTGCGCCGTTGATCACACGGTGATCGTAGGACAGCGACAGTGGCAGCATCAGCTTAGGCTGGAAGGCCTTGCCATCCCACACTGGCTGCATGGTCGCCTTGGAGACGCCCAGGATAGCCACTTCCGGCGCGTTGACGATCGGCGTGAAGCCGGTGCCGCCAATGTGGCCGAGGCTGGAGATGGTGAAGCAGGCGCCTTGCATCTCGTCGGCCGACAGCTTCTTGGTGCGGGCTTTTTCGGCCAGCGCAGCCGCTTCGGCAGCCAGTTGCAGCAGGCTCTTCTGGTCGACGTTCTTGATCACAGGGACCAGCAGACCGTCCGGGGTGTCCACGGCAAAGCCGATGTGCACGTACTTCTTGCGGATGATGGCCTTGCCGCTTGGTGCCAGCGAGCTGTTGAAGTCTGGCAGTTCCTTGAGCAGGAAAGCACAGGCCTTGAGCAGCAGTGGCAGCACGGTCAGCTTCACGCCAGCCTTCTCGGCCACGGCCTTCTGCGCAACGCGGAAGGCTTCCAGCTCGGTGATGTCGGCGGAGTCGAACTGGGTCACGTGCGGCACGTTCAGCCAGCTGCGGTGCAGGTTGGCAGCACCGACCTGCATCAGGCGGGTCAGGGCCACTTCTTCCACTTCACCGAACTTGCTGAAGTCCACGGCAGGGATCGGCGGGATGCCGGCACCGCCGGTTGCACCGGCTGCTGCCGGAGCTTCCTTGGCCTTCTGCATCATCGCTTTGACGTAAACCTGCACGTCTTCTTTCAGAATGCGGCCGTGCGGACCGGTGGCGGCAACAGCGCCCAGGTCGACACCAAATTCACGGGCCAGCTGACGAACGGCTGGGCCTGCGTGAACCTTGGCGTTGCTGCCAGCGGCCGGTGCGGTAGCAGCCGGTGCCGGGGCGGCAGCCGGGGCAGCAGCGGCAGGTGCGGCAGCCGGAGCAGCCTCAGCCTTGGCTGGCGCCGGGGCAGCAGGGGCCGGAGCGGCAGCCGGGGCTGCGCCAGCGACCTTCAGTTTGAAGATCAGGTCGCCAGTGCCGACTTCGTCTTCCAGCTTGCACAGCACTTCTTCGACCACGCCAGCAGCTGGCGACGGGATTTCCATGGAGGCCTTGTCGGACTCCAGGGTAATCAGCGACTGGTCGGCTTCGACGGTGTCGCCGACCTTGACCAGCACTTCGATGATCTTGGCCTTGCCCGACGAGCCGATGTCCGGCACGTGGATGTCCTGCACGCTGGCGGCAGCCGGGGCTGCGGCTGGCGCAGGGGCAGCTTCGGCAGCAGGCGCTGGGGCAGCAGCCGGGGCCGCAGCTGCAGCGGCTGGAGCCTCAGGGGCCGCAGCAGCGGCGCCCTCGGCTTCCAGAACCAGCAACTCGTCGCCTTCTTTCAGGCGGTCGCCCAGCTTGACCTTCAGTTCCTTGATGACGCCGGCCTTGGGGGCCGGGATTTCCATGGAGGCCTTGTCGGACTCCAGGGTCAGCAGGCTCTGGTCAGCCTCGATACGGTCACCGACCTTGACGAACAGCTCGATGATTTCACCTTCACCGCTGCCGATGTCAGGTACGCGAATGAGTTCGCTCACTTAAAAATACTCCTCAGCAGTCCAGTGGGTTGCGCTTGTCCGGGTCGATACCGAACTTGACGATAGCGTCTGCAACAACCTTGGGTTCGATCTCGCCACGGTCAGCCAGGGCTTCCAGGGCAGCCAGCACCACGAAGTGGCGGTCGACTTCGAAGAAGTGACGCAGCTTCTTGCGGCTGTCGCTGCGACCGTAACCGTCGGTACCCAGGACCTTGAACTCTTTGCTCGGCACCCACTGGCGAATCTGTTCAGCGAACAGCTTCATGTAGTCGGTAGAAGCGATGACCGGGCCTTTGCGACCGTTCAGGCACTGCTCGACATAGGTCTGCTGTGGCTTCTGGCCAGGCTTCAGACGGTTGGCGCGTTCCACGGCCAGGCCGTCGCGGCGCAGTTCGTTGAAGCTGGTGACGCTCCACACGTCGGCACCGACGTTGAACTCTTCACGCAGGATCTTCGCCGCTTCGCGGACTTCGCGCAGGATGGTGCCGGAGCCCATCAGCTGTACGTGGTGCGCGGCTTCGCGGGTGTCTTCTTCCAGCAGGTACATGCCCTTGATGATGCCTTCCTCGACACCGGCCGGCATGGCTGGCTGCTGGTAGGATTCGTTCATCACGGTGATGTAGTAGAAGATGTCCTGTTGCTCTTCGGTCATCTTCTTCATGCCGTCCTGGATGATCACCGCCAGCTCGTAGCCGTAGGTTGGATCGTAGGTGCGGCAGTTCGGGATGGTGCCCGCCATCATGTGGCTGTGACCGTCTTCGTGCTGCAGGCCTTCACCGTTCAGGGTGGTACGGCCGGCGGTACCGCCGATCAGGAAGCCGCGGGTACGGCTGTCGCCAGCGGCCCAGGCCAGGTCGCCAATGCGCTGGAAGCCGAACATCGAGTAGAAGATGTAGAACGGCAGCATCGGCTGGTTGTGGCAGCTGTACGAGGTACCGGCAGCGATGAACGACGACATGGCGCCGGCTTCGTTGATGCCTTCCTCGAGGATCTGGCCCTTCTTGTCTTCGCGGTAGAACATCACCTGGTCTTTGTCGACTGGCTCGTAGAGCTGGCCGACCGACGAGTAGATGCCCAGCTGGCGGAACATGCCTTCCATACCGAAGGTACGGGCTTCGTCCGGGATGATCGGGACGATGCGCTGGCCGATTTCCTTGTCCTTGACCAGCTGCGCCAGAATACGCACGAAGGCCATGGTGGTGGAGATTTCGCGGTCGCCCGAGCCGTCCAGGATCGCTTTCAGCGTTTCCAGTGGCGGGGTCGGTACGCTGAAGCTCTTGGCACGGCGCTGTGGCACGAAACCGCCCAGGGCAGCACGGCGCTCGGCCAGGTACTTGGCTTCGGCAGAACCTTCTTCCGGCTTGAAGAACGGCAGGTTTTCGAGGTCGGCATCCTTGACCGGGATGTCGAAGCGGTCACGGAAGTGACGCAGGCTGTCGACGTCGACCTTCTTGGTGTTGTGCGCGGTGTTCTTGGCTTCGCCGGCACCGGTACCGTAACCCTTGATGGTCTTGGCCAGGATGACGGTAGGCTGGTCTTTGTGGTTGACCGCCTGGTGGTACGCCGCGTAGACCTTGTACGGATCGTGGCCACCACGGTTGAGCTTCCAGATCTCGTCGTCGGACAGGTCTTCGACCATGGCCTTGAGTTCTGGGGTGTTGAAGAAGTTTTCACGAACGTACGCGCCATCTTTGGCTTTGTAGTTCTGGTACTCGCCGTCGATGACTTCGTCCATGCGGCGCTGCAGGGCACCGTCGGTGTCCTTGGCGAACAGTGGGTCCCAGAAGCGGCCCCAGACAACCTTGTTGACGTTCCAGCCACCGCCACGGAAAACGCCTTCGAGTTCCTGGATGATCTTGCCGTTGCCGCGAACCGGGCCGTCGAGGCGCTGGAGGTTGCAGTTGATGACGAAGATTAGGTTGTCCAGCTTCTCGCGGCCGGCCAGGGCGATTGCGCCCAGGGATTCCGGCTCGTCACACTCGCCGTCGCCCATGAAGCACCAGACTTTCTGCTTGCCGGCCGGGATGTAGCCGCGCGCTTCCAGGTACTTCATGAAGCGGGCCTGGTAGATGGCCTGGATCGGGCCCAGACCCATCGATACGGTCGGGAACTGCCAGAAGTCAGGCATCAGCCATGGGTGCGGGTACGAAGACAGGCCATTGCCGTCCACTTCCTGACGGAAGTTGTTCATCTGGTCTTCGTTGATGCGGCCTTCCATGAAGGCGCGGGCGTAGATGCCTGGGGAGGCGTGGCCCTGGAAGAAGATCAGGTCGCCGCCGTGTTCTTCGGTCGGGGCCTGGAAGAAGTAGTTGAAGCCGATGTCGTACAGGGTGGCACTGGAGGCGAAGCTGGAGATGTGTCCGCCCAGGTCCGAGTCTTTCAGGTTGGTGCGCATGACCATGGCCAGGGCGTTCCAACGCACCATCGAGCGAATGCGGCGTTCCATGAACAGGTCGCCAGGCATGCGTGCTTCGTGGGTGACAGGGATGGTGTTGCGGTATGGCGTGGTGATCGCATACGGCAGCTGGGAGCCACTACGGGTGGCCAGCTCGCCCATACGGGTCATCAGGTAATGAGCGCGGTCTTCGCCTTCTTTGTCGAGGACCGACTCCAGGGCATCCAGCCATTCCTGGGTTTCGATTGGATCGAGGTCTTGCATGGCTTGCTCCAGGGCGGAAAGGCAACCAGAATCGATTGCCTGAAGTTGCGACTGGCCTTATGGGCAGACGTCGTGAATTCTTGGATTACCGGGGTGTCTTCCGGCGCGTTGTAGTTTTACTACATTTGCTTTCGCATTTCATGCTTTTACACGACACGAGTAGTAGTAAAACTACATTTGTGCGACGTTTGGTCGCACCTTGGCTTGTGAGGAAAAACGTTCATGTTGGTTGGCATTGTGTCGCGAACGGGTGGTTCTTGATGATTGTTGCCAAGTTTTCGTTTTTTTCAGCTATTTCCAACTTTTGTACGACAGTCCAACCGTGGTCCGGCTTCCCCTTGGCCGCTTTTTCCCCTCTATTTCACGCCGATCAAGGATAGACCATGCGCCTGCCTTTGCCGTCCGATCTGCCCGCCATCCTTCAGCCACTGGTCGCTCGCAACCAGCAATTCCTCCGCGATGCGCTAGCGGCTCACCCCGAGCTCGACCTGAATGCCTGGAGCCCGCTGCACCGGCAGCAATTCGACCAGGTGGCCGCGGCCAGCGATTTTGTCCTGGGCCTGGCCCAGCGCGAGCCGGCCATGCTGTTCGGCCTGCTGACCAGTGGCGAGCTAGAGCGCCGTTATGCACCGGGTGAGCTGCGCGGGCACATCGCTGCGGCCGCCCAGGCGGCGCAAAGCGACGATGAGCTGGCGCGCAACCTGCGCCGCGAGCGCAACCGCCAGCAGTTGCGCATTATCTGGCGCGACATCACCCGCCAGGCCGAACTGAGCGAGACGTGCCGCGACCTGTCGGACCTGGCCGATGCCGCCATCGACGAAGCCTACCAATGGCTGTATCCGCGCCATTGCCAGCAGTTCGGCACGCCCATCGGCAACCGCAGCGGCCAGCCGCAGCACATGGTGGTGCTGGGCATGGGCAAGCTGGGGGCGGTGGAGCTGAACCTGTCGTCGGACATCGACCTGATCTTCGGCTTCCCCGAAGGCGGCGAAACCGAAGGGGTGAAGCGCTCGCTGGAAAACCAGGAATTCTTCACCCGCTTGGGCCAGCGGCTGATCAAGGCGCTGGACCCGGTGACCGTCGACGGCTTCGTGTTCCGCGTCGACATGCGCCTGCGCCCCTATGGTTCGGCCGGCGCGCTGGTGCTCAGCTTCAATGCCCTGGAGCAGTACTACCAGGACCAGGGGCGCGACTGGGAACGTTACGCGATGATCAAGGCGCGGGTGGTGGCCGGCGACCAGGCTGCCGGCGCGCAACTGCAGGAGATGCTGCGCCCGTTCGTGTACCGCCGTTACCTGGACTTTTCCGCGATCGAAGCCCTGCGCACCATGAAGCAGTTGATCCAGCAGGAAGTGCGGCGCAAGGGCATGGCCGACAACATCAAGCTGGGTGCCGGTGGTATCCGCGAGGTTGAGTTCATCGCCCAGGCCTTCCAGCTGATCCACGGCGGGCGCGACCTGAGCTTGCAGCAACGGCCGTTGCTCAAGGTGCTGGCCACCCTCGAAGGCCAGGGTTACCTGCCGCCGGCGGTGGTTGCCGAGCTGCGCGAGGGGTATGAGTTCTTGCGTTATACCGAGCACGCCATCCAGGCCATTGCTGACCGCCAGACGCAAATGTTGCCAGAGGGCGAGACCGACCAGGCGCGGGTGGCCTACATGCTCGGTTTTGCCGACTGGCAGAGCTTCCACGACCAGTTGACCTACTGGCGTGGCCGTATCGACTGGCACTTCCGCCAGGTGATCGCCGACCCGGATGATGAAGACGGTGAAGGCGAACTGGTGGTAGGGGGCGAATGGTCGCCACTGTGGGAACAGGCGCAGGATGAAGAAGCCGCTGGCCGGCAGCTGGAAGAGGCTGGCTTCAAGGAGCCTGTTGAAGCCTTGCGGCGTTTGGCGGGGCTGCGCTCCAGCCCGCAGTTGCGGTCGATGCAGCGCATTGGCCGTGAGCGGCTGGACGCCTTTATTCCACGTTTGCTGGCCCAGGCGGTCGAGCACGACAACCCTGACCTGGTGCTGGAACGTGTGCTGCCGCTGGTTGAAGCCGTGGCGCGGCGTTCGGCTTACCTGGTGCTGCTGACCGAAAACCCGGGTGCCCTGCGCCGTCTGCTGACCTTGTGCGCGGCCAGCCCGTGGATTGCCGAACAGATTGCGCTGTACCCGTTGCTGCTCGACGAACTGCTTAACGAAGGCCGCTTGTTCAGCCCGCCCTTGGCCCCAGAGCTGGCCAGCGAGTTGCGTGAACGCCTGACGCGCATCCCCGAGGATGACCTGGAGCAGCAGATGGAAGCGCTGCGCCACTTCAAGCTGGCCCACAGCCTGCGCGTGGCCGCCTCGGAAATCAGCGGCAACCTGCCGTTGATGAAAGTCAGCGACTACCTGACCTGGCTGGCCGAAGCCATCCTCGACCAGGTACTGGCCCTGGCCTGGCGCCAGACCGTGGCCCGCCACGGCCAGCCCAAGCGCAGCGACGGCAGCCTGTGCGACCCAGGTTTCATCATCATTGGTTATGGCAAGGTCGGCGGCCTGGAGTTGGGGCACGGCTCGGACCTGGACCTGGTGTTCATCCACGACGGCGACCCGCAAGAGGAAACCGACGGCGCCAAGCCCATCGACAGTGCGCAGTTCTTTACGCGCCTGGGCCAACGCATCATTCACCTGCTGACCACCCAGACCAACTCGGGCCAACTTTATGACGTGGACATGCGCCTGCGCCCATCCGGTGCTGCCGGCCTGCTGGTGAGTTCGTTGGGCGCCTTCGAGCGCTACCAGCAGAACGAAGCCTGGACCTGGGAGCATCAGGCCTTGGTGCGGGCCCGCGTGCTGGTGGGCTGCAAACAGGTCGGCACCGCGTTCGAAGGCGTGCGCGCCAAGGTACTGGGCCAGGCCCGCGACCTGGAAAAACTGCGCACCGAAGTGAGTGAAATGCGCGCCAAGATGCGTGACAACCTAGGGACCAAGGCTACGGCTGCGGGCACTGCGGCTAACGCGTTCGAGGCCGGTGTGCCCTTCGATATCAAGCAGGATGCCGGCGGTATCGTCGATATCGAATTTATGGTGCAATACGCTGCTTTGGCCTGGTCCCATGACCACCCGGCCATACTCCGATGGACCGATAACATCCGCATTCTGGAAGAGCTGGAGCAGGCGAGTTTGATGCCGGCCAGTGACGCGGTGCTGTTGCGTGAAGTGTACAAGGCGTTCCGCTCGGCCTCGCACCGCCAGGCCCTGCAGAAGCAGGCCGGGGTGATCGACGCGGCGCAGTTTGCCGATGAACGCCGCGAGGTGCGGCGGATCTGGGGTGAGCTGGGGTTGAGCTGATACCGCGTTGGCTTCTTCGCGGGCACGCCCGCCCCCACGGGGACAGCACAAGCCTTGAGAGCAGTGCAGTACCTGTGGGAGCGGGCTTGCCCGCGAATAGGCCATGTGAGTGGTACACTGTCCGCCACATAGCCTGAATATAAAGAGGGGAGGCCAGGCTGTACCGCAGTCTGTAGCCTCCCCGAGCGTTTCTGGACTAAGCATGAGAATACTGATCATTGGCCCCAGCTGGGTCGGCGACATGGTGATGGCGCAGACCCTGTTCCAGTGCCTGAAACAGCAGCACCCCGACTGCGTGATCGACGTGTTGGCCCCCGAGTGGAGCCGGCCGATCCTGGAGCGCATGCCCGAGGTGCGCCAGGCCTTGAGCTTCCCGCTCGGCCACGGCGCGCTGGAGCTGGCCACGCGCCGGCGCATCGGCAAGTCCCTGGCCGGCCAGTACGACCAGGCCATCCTGCTGCCCAACTCGCTGAAGTCGGCCCTGGTGCCGTTCTTCGCCGGTATCCCCAAACGCACCGGCTGGCGCGGCGAAATGCGCTTTGGCCTGCTGAACGATGTGCGCAAGCTGGACAAGGCCCGCTACCCGCTGATGATCGAGCGCTTCATGGCCCTGGCCTTTGCGCCCGGTGCCGAGCTGCCGCAGCCGTACCCGCGCCCCAGCCTGCAGATCGAAGCGCAAAGCCGCGAAGCCGCGCTGGCCAAGTTCGGCCTGGAACTGGACCGCCCGGTGCTGGCGCTATGCCCAGGTGCCGAGTTTGGTGAGGCCAAGCGCTGGCCGGCCGAGCATTACGCTGCCGTGGCCGACGCGATGATCCGCCAGGGCTGGCAGGTGTGGCTGTTCGGCTCGAAGAAAGACCACCCGGTCGGTGAGCAGATCCGTGACCGGTTGATCCCGGGTTTTCGTGAAGAGTCGTCCAACCTGGCGGGCGAAACCTCGCTGGCCGAGGCCATCGACCTGATGTCCTGCGCCCATGCCGTGGTGTCCAACGACTCCGGCCTGATGCATGTGGCCGCCGCGCTGAACCGCCCACTGGTGGCCGTATACGGCTCGACGTCGCCCGGGTTTACCCCGCCGCTGGCCGACCAGGTGGAAGTGGTGCGCACCGGCATCGAGTGCAGCCCGTGTTTCGACCGTACCTGCCGCTTCGGCCACTACAACTGCCTGCGTCTGCTGGAGCCGGGCAAAGTCATTGCCGCCCTGCACAGCCTGAGCGGGCCGGACCTGATCGATACCGTGGCTGAGGTCGACTAAGTGCGGGTACTGATCATCAAGACCTCGTCGCTGGGTGATGTGATCCACACCTTGCCGGCGCTTACCGATGCCGCCCATGCCATCCCGGGCATCCGTTTCGACTGGGTGGTTGAAGAAGGCTTTGCCGAAATCCCCAGCTGGCACCCGGCGGTCGACCAGGTTATCCCGGTGGCCATCCGCCGCTGGCGCAAGAACCTCTGGCAAACCCTCAAGAGTGGCGAGTGGAAGGCGTTCAAGCAGCGTGTGCGCGAACGCAAATACGACCTGGTGATCGATGCCCAGGGCCTGGTGAAGTCGGCCTGGCTGACCCGCTACGTGAAGGCCCCGGTCGCCGGCCTGGACCGCTACTCGGCCCGCGAAGGCTGGGCCAGCCGCTTCTATGACCGGCGTCTGTCGGTTGCCACCGGCCAGCATGCGGTGGAGCGGGTGCGCCAGTTGTTCGCCATGGCCCTGGCCTACGACCTGCCGGAAGGCATCGGCAACTACGGCCTGGACCTGGACCGCCTGCAGCTGCCGCCGGCTGCGCCCTATGTGGTGTTCCTGCATGGCACCACCTGGGCAACCAAGCATTGGCCTGAAGCTTACTGGCGCGAACTGGCCGAGCGCATGGGCCGGCGCAAGCTGGAAGTGCGTCTGCCTTGGGGCAACCCGGCCGAGAAGGCGCGCGCCGAGCGCATCGCCCAGGGCTTGAACAACTGCCAGGTACTCCCCAAATTGAACCTTGCTGGCGTTGCCCGCGTGCTGGCAGCGGCAAAAGCCTGCGTGGCGGTCGATACCGGCCTTGGCCACCTGGCCGCAGCACTCGATGTGCCCACCATTTCGCTGTTCGGCCCGACCAACCCGGGCCTGACTGGCGCCTACGGACGGACCCAGATTCACCAGGCCAGTGACTGGCCTTGCGCGCCCTGCCTGCAGAAGAAGTGCACCTACAAACCGAGCGCCGATGACCTGCGCCGGTTCGATCTGAAACGCGAGTGGCCGCTGTGCTTCACTCGCCTGAATCCCGAGCATGTGGCGGGCCGCTTGAGCGCGTTGCTGCTGGCTGAGGATGTCCGTTGATGCAACTGGCTTTCGTGCTTTACAAATATTTCCCCTTCGGCGGGCTGCAGCGCGACTTCATGCGCATTGCCCTGGAATGCCAGAAGCGGGGCCACCAGATCCGTGTGTACACGCTGATCTGGGAAGGTGACATTCCGCCGGGCTTTGAAGTGCTGGTGGCGCCGGTGAAGGCGATTTTCAACCACCGCCGCAACGAGAAGCTCAGCGCCTGGATGGCCGCCGACCTGGCCAAGCGCCCGGTCGACCGCCTGATCGGCTTCAACAAGATGCCAGGGCTGGACGTGTACTACGCCGCCGACGGCTGCTTCGAAGACAAGGCGCAGACCCTGCGTGGCGGCCTGTACCGCCGCTGGGGCCGTTACCGGCACTTTGCCGAGTACGAGCGTGCGGTATTCGCCAAGGACGCCCACACCGAAGTGCTGATGATTTCCGAAGTGCAGCAGCCGCTGTTCATCAAGCACTATGGCACCCCGGTGGAACGCTTCCACCTGCTGCCGCCGGGCATTTCCCAGGACCGCCGTGCGCCGGCCAATGCCGCCGAGATCCGCGCCGAGTTCCGCAAGGAATTCAACCTGGGGGATGACGACCTGCTGCTGGTGCAGATTGGCTCGGGCTTCAAGACCAAGGGCGTGGACCGTAGCCTCAAGGCGCTGGCCGCGTTGCCGTCGGCCCTGCGCAAACGCACGAAGCTGATGGTGATCGGCCAGGACGACCCCAAGGTGTTCCAGCTGCAAAGCGCCACCCTGGGCCTGGGCGACCAGGTGCAGTTCCTCAAGGGCCGCAGCGACATCCCGCGCTTCCTGCTGGGTGCCGATTTGCTGATTCACCCGGCCTACAACGAGAACACCGGTACGGTGCTGCTCGAAGCGCTGGTGGCCGGCCTGCCGGTGCTGGTGTCCAAGGTGTGCGGCTACGCCCACTACATTGCCGAGGCCGACTGCGGCCTGGTGCTGGACGAGCCGTTCGAACAGGACCAGCTCAATGGCTACCTGCAGCGCATGCTCGAAGACTCGCAGGCCCGCGCCAGTTGGTCGCGCAACGGCCTGGCGTTCGCTGAAACCGCTGATCTGTACAGCATGCCGCAGCATGCTGCCGACGTGATCCTGGGGCAGAAAACCGCATGAAGCTGATAGTGGCCGAGCCCTTCAAACGCCTGTGGGCCGGGCGGGATGCCTTCGACGCCGTCGAGGCGCTGCAAGGCGAGGTCTATCGCGAACTGGAAGGGCGCCGCACGCTGCGTACCGAGGTGGAGGGCGAAGGGTTTTTCGTCAAGATCCACCGCGGCATCGGCTGGGGCGAGATCTTCAAGAACCTGTTCACCGCCAAGCTGCCGGTGCTCGGTGCCGGCCAGGAATGGCGGGCCATCCAGCGCCTGCACGAGGTGGGCGTGCCGACGATGACCGCAGTCGCCTATGGCGAGCGCGGCAGCAACCCGGCTGCGCAGCACTCGTTCATCATCACCGAGGAACTGGCGCCGACCATCAGCCTGGAAGATTTCAGCATCGACTGGGTCAAACAGCCGCCCACGCCACGCCTGAAGCGCGCGCTGATCGCCGAAGTGGCGAAAATGACCGGCGGCATGCACCGCGCCGGGGTCAACCACCGCGACTGCTACATCTGCCACTTCCTGCTGCACACCGACCGCCCGGTGACGGCGGATGACTTCAAACTGTCGGTTATCGACCTGCACCGTGCCCAGACCCGAGCGAAAATCAGCCGCCGCTGGCGCGACAAGGACCTGGCCGCGCTGTACTTCTCGGCGCTGGACATCGGCCTGACCCAGCGCGACAAGCTGCGCTTTTTGCGGGGTTACTTCCAGCGCCCGCTGCGGCAAATCCTGAAGGACGAAGCCCGGTTGCTCGCCTGGCTGGACCGCAAGGCGCAGAAACTCTACGACCGCAAGCAACGCTATGGGGATGCACTCTGATGGCGGGTTGGACACTGGCGCCGGGCTATGAACACCTGGCGGCGGACTTCGGCAGCCTCGATGCGGTATTTGCCCTCCAGGGCGAGCGCCTGACCCGCGACCCGCTCAGCGAGGTGGTGCGCATCGAGCGTGACGGCGTCAACTACTACGTCAAACGCTACACCGGGGCCGGCAAGCACATGCGCCGCTACCTGGGCCGGCCACGCATCAAGGCCGAATGGCAGAACCTCAAGCAGTTCGCCAAGTGGGGTATTCCCACTGCCGAAGTGGTGGCGTGGGGGCTTGAGCGCAATGGCCTGGCCTTTGGCCGTGGGGCGATGATCACCCGCGAGCTGCCACGCACCGAAGACCTGTCGGCGCTGGCTGAACGCAACGATGCACGTTTGGCCGACCGGGCCTGGGTCGATCACCTCAGCCGCCAGCTGGCGCGCCATACCCGGGTGATGCACGAGCACCGCTTTGCCCATAACGACCTGAAATGGCGCAACTTGCTGGTCGATGACCAGGGCACGCTATTCTTCATCGACTGCCCTACCGGCGACTTCTGGCGCGGCTTCATGTGGCGGCACCGGATGATCAAGGACTTGGCCTGCCTGGACAAAGTGGCCAAATACCACTTGTCGGCCACCCAGCGCCTGCGCTTCTACCTGCAATACCGTGGCCGCGACCGGCTGAATGTGCGTGACAAGAAGCGCATTCGCCAGGTGCTGGGCTTTTTCGAGGGAAGGGAATGACCGATTACCTGGCCAGCGCGGACCTCGCGCTGCTCAAACGCCATGGCCTGGACGACTTCGAGGCGCTGTGGGCGCTGCAACTGGATGCCGTGGACGAACCCAACACGGGCCGTGGCGGCTGGAGCAGCGTGTTCCGCCTGGAACTCGAAGGCAAGGGCTACTACCTCAAGCGGCAGAGCGACTACCTGACCCGCACCCTGCACCGACCGTTCGGCGAGCCGACCTTCGCGCGAGAATTTCGCAACATCAGCCGCTACCAGAAGCTGCACATCCCGGCCTTGCAGGCGGTGTTCTATGGCGAGCGCAAGCAAGGCGGCAAGCACCGGGCCATCCTGATGACCCGTGCCCTGGACGAGTGGGCCGACCTCGACAGCCTGCTGGCCCAGTGGCCGCAGCTAGGTGATGGCGAACGCACCGGTATCCTGCAGGCCTGCGGCCAACTGGCGCGCACCCTGCACAGCGCCGGCCAGGTGCACGGCTGCTTCTACCCCAAGCACATCTTCCTGCGCCAACGCCGTGATGGCTGGGACGCGCAACTGATCGACCTGGAAAAGACCCGCCCTTTGTTGTTCGGCATGCGCGACCGCCTCAAGGACCTGGAGCCGCTGCTGCGCCGCGCCCGGGCCTGGAGCGAGGCCGATGTGCGCACGCTGCTGGCGACCTATCTGGCGCAGCCGGCTGACAGCACACTGGTCGACACCTGGCTGCAACGCCTGACGCAACGCCGTCGTGACAAAGAGGCCCGCTGATGCGCTTGTCTGAACTGAAAGATGCCGGGCGCAACCCGCTGTTGCCCCTGAGCATCACCCTGGCGGATGCCGCCGGCAGCGCCGAGCTGCAACTGCTCAGCCTGCTGCGCGTGCTGCCCGGCCAGCGCTATGTTGGCGCCGGTGTGTGGCGCGGTACCCCGGTGCTGGCCAAGCTGCTGGTGGGCGGTAACGCCGCCCGGCATTTCCAGCGCGAACTGCAAGGTGTGAAGCTGCTGGCCGAGCAAGGCCTGACCACGCCAAAGCTGTTGGCTGACGGCCTGAAGGAAGGCGAGGGTGGCTGGCTGCTGTTTGAATTCCTCGACGGCGCCGAAAGCCTGGCCGATGCCTGGTCGGCGGTGGAACACCTGGCAGTGCTGGCTGACGAACAACACCTCGTGCTGGGTGAAGCGCTTACTGCTGTCGCACACATGCACGCCCAAGGCCTCTGGCAGGAAGACCTGCACCTGGACAACCTGCTGCGCCACGGCGGTAAGCTGTACCTGATCGACGGCGCCGGTATCAAGGCCGAGACGCCTGGCCAGCAGCTGTCACGTCCGCGTGTGCTGGAAAACCTAGGGGTATTCTTCGCCCAGTTGCCAAAGCGGCTGGAGCCGTTCATCGAAGAATTGCTGGTGCACTACTTGCTGGCCAACGCCGAGCATGCGTTGCCGCTGGAAGCCTTGCAAAAGCAGGTGGACAAGGTGCGTAACTGGCGGCAGAAGGACTATCTGGAGAAGGCCGGGCGCGAGTGCAGCCTTTTCAGCGTCCAGCGCAGCCTCTCGGGCTTGCAGGCGATCCGCCGCAACGAAGTCGACGCCATGCAGCCGGTGCTGGAGCAGGCCGATGCGCTGATCGACGAGGGCCACCTGTACAAGACCGGTGGCGCCGCCAGTGTGGCGCGCATCGAGGTGAAGGGTCGCAAGCTGGTGCTCAAGCGCTACAACATCAAGAACACCGCGCACTGGTTCAAGCGCTTCTGGCGCCCGAGCCGTGCCTGGCATTCGTGGATCGAAGGCCACCGCCTGGAATTCCTCGATATTGCCACGCCGCGCCCGTTGGCGGTGCTGGAGCAGCGGGTGATGGGCCTGCGTAGCCGCGCGTATCTGGTTACCGAGTACGTTGATGGCCCGGACCTGACCGCGTGCTTTGCCCCTTACGTCGAGAGTGGCGATGCCCCCGAAGAACAGATCGACGCCCTGGTGCAGGTAATGCAGCAGCTGATTCGCGAACGCATCAGCCATGGTGACTTCAAAGGCCACAACCTGTTCTGGGACCAAGGCCGCTGGTCGCTGATCGACCTCGACGCCATGTGCCAACACGCCACCCAGCTCAGCTTTGCCCCGGCCTATGCCCGTGATCGGGCACGGCTGCTGCGTAACTGGCCCAGTGGCAGTGCCCTGCATCAGCGGCTGGACAAGCTGCTGCCGCGGCTGACCGAGTGACTGGCCGGTAACGCCAACCAGTCACTGCTGCGCCCGGCCTGGCGCACGCGGATGCGCCATTGGTTATCCTGCCAGCGCAGTACGGCCCACGCCGTACTGCTGCTGTGCGGCTGCCGAGGTATCTGCAAGTGGTAGTGGTTGACCAGTAGGTGCGGGCGCAGCGGTAAGGCATGGGTGCCGGCGAGCAGGTACAGCTGCTGGTCCATTTTATACAGGCCGTCTATGCCGGCCTGCCTGATACCGGCTGGCTGGCCGGGCAGTTGGCAGCCCTCTAACAGTGCTTGCAGGTCTGGCAGCCCGTCGTACCACAGCACCGGCGAGTCCACCACCCACTCCCCATCTTCGCGGCGTTTGACCGCCACCTTGGTATAGGCGTCCGGCATGCGCGGGTCCACTACCCGCCAGCGGTAGCCGTCGAACGCTACCTGGTAGCTCGTGCCAGCAGCATCTTTGATGTAGTAGAAAGACACGCCAGGGTAGGGCGAGCGCTGTTCGTAGATGCCCTCCTTGTGGATACCATCGACCCGATAGTGCAATTTGTCGCTGTTCACTTGCACTGCTGCTGCTGGCGGCAATTTCAAGGGTGGCGGAGTGGGCATCGCCCGGATGGCCCGGCGCATCACGGTTGTTCCGCCAATGTTGTTGGCTGCGTCACTGGCGTGGGTGAACGCTTCGACAATGTGTTTCAACGTGCCTATTCGGTCTTCCTCCTTGAAAGCCTTCCCGGCATCGATCAATGACAATATCGAGCGGCCGAGCGCCAGCGCAACCAGTGCGCGAGCTGGCAGCGCGAGGCTGATCATATCCAGCAGTATCGACAAGGCGTGCAGGCTTAGCTCGCCAAGCAGTTCCCGTTTGGTGTTGGTGCTGGCGTCGACGGCCGCAAGGCTTGCGCTCACTTCCGCCAGATATCGGGCCTGCTGAAAGTCGCCCGTGATCCGCGGGCGCTGTACTTCGGCCCCCAGGCCACCCTTGGTCAGCCAGTTTTCGATCTGCTTGCGGTCGGTAAACGGAAGGCGGTCTTTTACGTACTCGCGCAGGCCAGGTTTGTCACGCAGTGTCCTGAGCATGTGCCGGGCGTTTCTGAATTCGCGCCAGGAACGGCGATCGGGTGCGTCCGGTGTGTAGGCGAGAAACCGCGTTAAACCTGGGGTATCAGGCGTTACCAGCATTACGCCTTGCAGCGTATGCCCACCAATCAGTAATTGTCGCGCACTAACCCGCTGTACTTTCAACTGCTGGCGTACCTGACTGTGCGGGTGGTCGAGCACCGTCGTCGCCCACCTGTAACCGCGCTCGAATGGGTCTTCCAGTAAGTGCCCCGCGTAACGCGCCTTGGCCAACTCGGCACGCATCCTTGCAGAGCTTATAGCCACGTAGCTGTCCCGCCGCCATTGCGCTTGCGGCGATGTCAGTAGATGAGTGCGCAAATACTGGCTGTAGCTCTGGCCCACGTCCAGCTCCCGCACTATCTGCTTGACCTGACTGGGTGTGATACCGGGCACGGCGGTGTCGTTCTTGTCATGCACTCTGGCAGTCAACCAGTAATCGATGTCGAGCAAACCGATGTTGACCATTGCCAGCTCATCCAGGCGGTAGGTCTGGCGGACCAGTTCGATGGTTTCGCCCACCTGTGGCCGACTGGCCACCGGGATCCAGGCGCTGTTGACGCCAGGGAAGGGTACCGGGCCTGTTTGCCGGGCCATGGTGACGCTGACAAACAGGTCCAGCGGGTCGACATCCAGCTGATAGCGTTGGCTCAACAAGGCGCGCAAGCGGTCACGTGTCCAGGCCAGGAGGCCGTTGCGGTCGAGGAATTGCTCGTGGCTCAGAATGCCGGGCGCCGCTGCGCGATCAATGGCGATTACCAGCTCCTGCAGGGTCTGCATGATGTGCGTAAGCCCCTGCACAGAGGCGTTTTTCAGCCACGCCGGTGAATTGCGTTCCAGCAACAGGCCGTAACGGGTCTGTAGCGCCGAGCGGCTGTCGGCCCAAGGCAGTACATCGGCAGCCTTCTTCAGGCGTTCTTCAAGCGTCGCCCAGTCCACCGGCGATTGTAGGGCGGCATCCTGCCAGATGTGGGTCAGCGCGGCCCGTTGCCCATCGATCAATACCTGGGCCTGGGCTTGGACTATGTCGTCGTTGAACCACTCGTAACGAAGGCGCTCGGCGTTGCGTGCCCGGTCTCGCTCGTGGTCGCTTGCCATGTGCCGCAGCAGCGGCTGGCTTTGGTAAACATCATCCAGGCGTTCGCACAGTTCGATGTGCAAGTCGCCAAGGTTGTCGAACGCCTCGATCCCGTGCGACAGGGTATACAGCACCGCGTAGTCGCCGGGCTTAAGTGGGTCGGGCATGCTGCCCTCGGGGCCGCCTTCGATGATCACGAAAGCGCCGGGCAGATAGCTTCGCCAGTTGGGCGTGGTAATGTCCAGAGCGGGCCGATACACCTGCGGGCGCTGCGCGCTTGGCAGGTGCTGACGCTGCGACGGCAGTGGCTGGTTGACGCAGTACGCGATCAGCTCGGCATGGTTCGAGCCCAAGGTGTGGTCATCGATACGCAGTGCGATCTGCGCCAGCAGTTGCTGGCGCAGCAACCTGGCCATGAGCGCCCGACGGCATTCGGCAGGGGCGACGCTGGCAAGCCAGTAGTCGGCAAGGTCGGCAAAGTATTGCTGGCGTGCCCTGAACAGGGGCAGGGCGGTGTCCGGCCTGGGCGGCGAGTCAAGCAACGCACTCAGTTGCAGGTCGAAAGCGATGAAGTTTTGCAGGCTCATTGAGGGGGCTCGGCAATGATGGAGCTGCCCAGCTTGCCGCCTGCGAGCTATGCAGGCGTGTTAGCCGCTTACCTCACCTGGCCCACAACCCACGAAAACCGAGCCAGGCTGGCACGCCAAGCCCCAGCCATGACAAGGCGTCCCAGGCGCCATCGCCGAGCAGGGCCGCGAACAGCCCCGCTGCGCCTGACACTGCAATCATGGCCGGCCAGGCAAAAATTCGCCGGGTGCTTTGCGATTCATGACTCATGCGGGCGCCCTCTTGCCGCTGCGCTGCTTGGCCAGCCACAGGTAAAGGCCGCTGCAGAGCACGATGATGGTCAGCACATCGAGTGCCGCCCAGAGGATTTGCATGGGCCGCCCGCCGTAGTCACCAAAATGCAGCGGCTGCGACAGGCCCATGGCGTCCATGTACCAAGGGCGCTCGCCGACTGCTGTAACTGCCAGGGTACGGGCATCGATCAACACGGGTGTGAACAGGTGCGAGCTCAGGTGTGTGGCACCGTTCATGAACACGGCATAGTGGTGCTCGCTGGAAAAGCGCGTACCGGGGAAGGCGATGAAGTCCGGGCGCATGCCGGGGGCAGCCTGTTCGGCAATCTCCAGCAGGCGTGTGGCGGGCGCGCGCTCGGTGAGCGGCGGGGCGTCGCGGTAAGGCGCAACCATGGCAGCCAGACTATCGTTGCGCCAGGCGGCGATAACCAGGTCGGACAGGGCGCTGATTACGCCGGTCACGCCTACCGTGAGTGCCCAGGCCAGGGTTACCACGCCGATCAGATTATGCAGGTCGAGCCAGCGCAGGCGACGGGATTTTTCGTGGCGTACCGTGCCAAAGTCCAGGCGGCGCATGAAGGGCGCATAGAGCACGGTGCCGGAGACGATTGCGAGGATGAACAGTACGCCCATGAAGGCCAGCAGCAGCTTGCCGGGCAGGCCGGCGAACATGTCCACATGCAGGCGCAGCATCACCATCATGAACCCGCCATTGGCCGCCGGCATGGCCACTGCTTCGCCGGTGCGGGCGTCGAGCATGAAGGTGTGCGACAAGTTGGGGTCGGTGCCCGCAGTGGCGGCGGTGATGGCGATCACGCCGTTGGGTTCGTCTTCGTCGTAGCCGAAGTACTGCATGACTTCGCCGGGGCGGTGTTGCTCGGCTTTCAGTACCAGCTGCTGCAGGTCGAGGTGCGGGGTGCCTGCTGGCATGTCACGCAGTTCGGGGGCGTCGCCGAGCAGGTGTTCGAGTTCGTGGTGGAAAATCAGCGGCAGGCCGGTGAGCGCCAGCAACAGCAGGAACAGGGTACAGACCAGGCTGCTCCAGGTGTGGATCACGGACCAGCGGCGGATGGTTCGGCTTTTCATCACGGTACCGTTTTTTGTCTGTTGGAACAGGGGGCCGCAAAGCGGCCCCCGTTCACTCAGAACTTGTAATTGACGCTGGCGACCACGTTGCGTTCGTCGCCGTAGTAGCAGTAGTACCCATCACACGTCGACAGGTAGTCCTTGTTGAACAGGTTTTTCGCATCGACGGCCACAATGACGCCTTTGAGTGTGTTGTTCAGGCGGCCAAGGTCGTAATGTACGGAGGCGTCGTAGACCGTGTACGAGCCCACATGGCCCCAGTCGGTATTCGTGGTGTTGCCGTAGGTGTCGCCCACGTAGCGCACGCCAACGCCTACGCCAAAGCCGTCCAGCACCCCGCTGTGCCAGGTGTAGTCGGCCCAGGCAGTGGCCTGGTTGCGCGGAACCTGCGCCATGCGCTTGCCTTTCTCTTCGCGGGTGCCTTTGGTGATTTCGCTGTCGTTGTAGGTGTAGGAACCCACCAGCTTGAGGTTCTCGCTCACATCCGAAGTAGCCTCAAGCTCAAGGCCTTTCACACGCACTTCGCCAACCTGGCGGGTAACGCCACCCTCGGTCACCGACATGTTCTGCTGCGTCAGGTCGAATACAGCTGCGGTGAACAGGCTTTTGCTGCCGGGCGGTTGGTATTTGATACCCAGTTCGTACTGCTTGCCCTCGGTCGGCTTGAAGGCATCGGTGCTAGTGACGGTTGACCCGGTAGCAGCCTGGAACGACTCGGCATACGAGATGTAAGGCGTCAGGCCGTTATCGAACACATAGCTGAGCGCTGCGTTACCACTGAACTTCTTGTCGCGCTGGGTATTGGTAGCGTCGCCCTGATTGTGGAAGGTGGTGCCGGTGTGCACCCAGTCCTCACGACCACCCAAGGTCAGGCGCCAGTTGTCCAAGGCCATCTGGTCTTGGACGTACAGGCCGGTCTGCTGGGTTTTCTGATCGTAGTCGTACATGTCGAAGTACTGAACGTTCGAGAAATCCTGGCCGTAAATCGGGTTATGGATATTGCTTGATGGCACACCGGCCGAGCCCCAACGCCAGCGAGCGTTGCTGTCCGAGCGCTGATGGTCGAGGCCCAGCAGCAGGGTATGGGAGAGTTGGCCAGTCTGGAAGTCGGCCTGGAAGTTGTTGTCCACTGCGAACTGGGAGATATCTTCTTCGACGATACCGGCAGTACGTTGCACGGTGCCATCGGCGCTGACGGCTTCGTCCGGCCCGGCTGGCCAGATCGAGCCACCGGCGGTAATGCCCTTGAAGTCCAGTTCGTTGCGTGCATAGCGCAGGTTCTGGCGGAACTGCCAGGTGTCATTCAGGCGGGTTTCGAACGCATAGCCGAGGTGGTAGTAGGTGCGGTCGTAGGACTCCCAATCCGGGTCACCCAGGTTCTTGTGGTGAGAAATCTTGCCCGCCGGGCTGTCCAGCTTGGTGCCTTGCAGCGGCAAGAACTGGCCAGTAATGCCCGTATCATCGCGGGTGTACTGGGAGATGAAGGTCAGCTTGGTGTCGTCGTTGATGTTCCAGGTCAGACTGGGCGCGATGTTATAGCGCTTGTCCGGTATATGGTCGATTGGCGAGCCGCTGTCACGCACGGTACCGCTCACCCGGTACAGGAACTGGCCTGCATCGTCGAGCTTACCGGTGCTGTCGAAGTTGATCTGCTTGTGATTGTTGCTGCCAACCTGGGCTTCGATTTCATGGCTGCTTTCCAGCTGCGGCCGACGGCTGGTCATGTCCAGCAACCCGCCTGGCGGGGTCTGGCCGTACACGGATGAAGCCGGGCCGCGCAGCACGGCGATGCGCTCCAGGTTCCAGGGTTCGATCTTGGGGGTGGCATAGTTCCCCTTGGGTAATGGCAGGCCATCGAGGAACTGGGTGGGCACAAAACCACGTACCAGCAACCAGTCGCTGCGGGAGTCGGAGCCGTAGCCGCTGCTCTGCACGCCTGCCGTATAGCGCAGGGCATCATTCAGGCTGAGTACTGGACGATCTTCCATCTGCTGCCGAGTGATCACGGTTACCGAGCGGGGTAGTTCGGCGATGGCCGTGTCTGTCTTGGTGCCTGCTGCCGTGCGGGTTGCGGTGTAACCCTCGACCGCCCCCCAGGCGCTTTCATAATTGGCTGTAGCGTTGATCGCTGTTTCTGGTAACGCCAGTGTCCCTTCCGGCGTAGCCACCAGGCTGTAGCTGCCTACGCTGCTTTGTTGCAGTTGCAGGCCAGTGCCGCGCAGGGCGGCTTGCAGGGCACCGAGGCCGTCGTACTGGCCGGTCACCGGGGCCGAGGTGCGGCCGCTGACCAACGCCGGGTCGATGGCCAAGGCGATACCGGCCTGGCTGGCGATCTGGTTCAGGGTGGTGGCCAGCGGGGCGCTGGGCAGGTCATAGGCGCGCGCAGCGGATTGCTCGGCGGCGCACAGGACAGGGCTGGCCAATGGCGCGGTTACGGCGATGGCAAGGGCCATCAGGCTAGGGCGCAAGATACGATCAACAGCACGGGACATGCAGTGGCTCCTGGACGGATAAGTGCTAACTGCTTCCTTGCCGAGCGAGATTTGAAAAGTGACAGGGCTGATCTGAAAAATATCGAGCAGTATTTTTGGCGTTCAGCCTTACTTCGGCACCACGTTCACCCACCACTGGGTATGCCGCTCGATTTTCACCGGCAAAGCCGGCACCAGCGATGCCAGCGCCAGGTCGGTGTCGGTCAGCGGGAAGCTGCCGGTCACGCGCAGGTCGGCGACCTTGGCGTCCACCCCGAGGTGGCCCCTGTGGTACTGGCCCAGCGCGGCCAGCAGGTCGCCCAGGCGCACGTTGTCGACCACCAGCATGCCCCGGGTCCAGGCATCGGCACCGGCGGGCACCTCGCCGATCCGGCCGAGGCCGTTGGCGTTCATCAACACTTGCTGGCCTTCACGCAGCACTTGCTCGTCGCCACTGTTATGCGGCATGGCCGCAACCGAGGCTTGCAGCACTTCCAGGCGCGTACCGTCGGCTTCGCGGCGCACCAGGAAGCGCGTGCCCAGTGGCCGCAGGCGGCCATCGTCGGTGCGTACCAGCAGCGGACGCGGGTCCTGGTGGCCGGTTTCGACCGAAATTTCACCTTGGTGCAGCACGATCACCCGGTGTTCGCCTGCGTAGTCGATATCGACGGCGGTGTGGGTGTTCAGGCTCAGCAATGTGCCGTCTTGCAGGCGCAAGGTACGTAACTCGCCAGTTGCGGTGCGCTGGTCGGCCAGCCAGTAGCTGGGTGCCAGCGACGGGGCGCCGACCCAAGCCAGCAGTGAACCGAGCAGGAACATCCCGGCCAGCCCGCCGCCAACCTTGCCGATTCGGCGCCGCAGGCTGACGCGCGATTGCAGCAGGGCCTGGCGTGCCGGGCCGGCCGCCGCGCTGACCCGTTGGTCCATGGCGCCGAGCTGGCGCCAGGCCCGCGCGTGTTCTTCGCTGGCGGCATGCCAGCGCATGAATTCGTTGCGTTCATCCGGTGTGCCGCTGGCGTCGTCGAGGCTCAGTTTCCAGGCGATGGCGGCTTCCAGTACCCGGGACGAAACCGGTGCGTTGCTCACGTTGGCTCCCCGTACAGGGCCACGTAGCACTGGCGCATGCCTTGGGCAATGTACTGGCGCACGCGCGATACCGAAACGCCCAGGCGCTCGGCGATCTCGGCATGGCCCATGCCGTCCAGACGGTTGTGCAGGAACGCCGCCCGGGCCTTGCTCGACAGCTTGCCCAGCAGGCGGTCGATGGCCTTGAGGTCTTCGAGGATCAGGTGCTGCACTTCGGGCGAGGGCTGTTGGGCTTCCGGGATCAGCGCCAGCTCGGCCAGGTAGGCCTGTTCCAGCGCCGCGCGGCGGAAGTGGTCGAACATCAGCCCCTTGGCCACGGCGGCGAGGAAAGCGCGGGGTTCGCGGGGGGTGTCCAGTTGCTCGCGACCGAGCAGGCGCACGAAGGTGTCCTGGCTCAAGTCTTCGGCACGTTGGCGGCAGGCCGTGCTGCGTTGCAGCCAGGCGAGCAGCCAGCCGCGATGGTCGCGGTACAGCGCACCGACCAGATCGGCGTGTGGGCTCTGTGCAGAAGACAAGCAGCGTCCCCCCGGAACGTATGCATTAACTAACGATAATTATTCGCGATTGTTGCAGAGGGAGGGGGTGGGGGCAATGGACGCTTATCGGATTGCCATCATGGAAAAGGCTGATAGGGCTGGCTTGAGTCTTTTAGCGCTTGTGAAATCGAGCTCCGCCCGCGCGGCGGATCGCGAGCTATCGCTCGCTCCTACGTTTGTTTCGGGCCAATTATTCCTGCGGGATTTACGCGCGAATGCTTTGGCGTATGGCTCGATATCGCGTCGTACAAACAAGGCGGTCGCGCGCGCCTGTCACAGGCGTTACTGGCCGAAAACAAACGTAGGAGCGAGCGATCCGCTGCGCGGGCGGTGCTCGATCTCACAGGCGCAATAAAAACCACGCCCTACAGCCCATGACTCTGGGCGTTTCGCCGCCGCCACCCTCGCAACCGCTGCTCCAGCTGCAACGGGCTGTCCAGCTGCTGGCGCCGGGCTTGGCTGAACAAAATCAGTGCCAGCTCAGCCGTTACCTGTGCATCGGCACTGGCATGGTGGCGTTCTTCCACCTGCAAGCCAAACCGCGCGACCCAGTCATCCAGCCCGGCCTCGCGCAGCACGGTGTCAGGGTTAAGCATCGGCGCCAGTTCGGCCACATCGAGGAACGGTGACTGCAAGCGGTAACCCAGGCTTTCCTTCAGCGCCCGCGCCAGCATGCGTTGGTCGAATGGCGCATGAAACGCCAGCACCGGGCTGTCACCAATGAAATCGAGCAAATCCAGCAAGGCCTCGGCCGGGTCGCAACCGGCGGCCAAGGCCCCAGGCCCCAGGCCGTGGATCAACACGCTGGCGTTGGTTTTCTGCAAAGGCCGGTGCAGGGTACGTTCGAACTGTTGCGCAAAATCGATGGCACCGTCCTCGATGGCCACCGCCCCGATCGACAACACTTGGTCACGGTTGGGGTTAAGCCCGCTGGTTTCCAGGTCCAGCACTACCCAGCGCTGCTCACGCAAACTGCACACACCCAACGGCGCGGGCTTGGGCTGCCGGGCCAGGCGCTGACGCATGGCGTGGTCCAGCTCGGGCGCGCTGGGGCGCAGCCAGGCGAACAGGCTCATAGCTGATACCGCAAGGCCAGGCTGCTTTGCAGGCGTTGGGCCTGGCGCAGGGACTCGCGCAGGATGCGCCGGTCCAGGTGGTTGAGGCTGTCCGGGTCGAGCCGGTTGGAGTACGGCAGGTTGTCGCGGGTCTGGCGCTGATGCTGCTGCATGCGGGTCTGCTGGATGAAGTGATAAGCCTCTTCATAGGCAGCGCCATCCAGCGGCTCGATCACGCCCTTGGCCACCAGTTGGCGCAGGCGCTCCAGGGTATTGCAGGCGCCGATGCCATTGGCCAGGGCCAGCAAGCGTGCGCCATCGACGAAGGGCGTCAGGCCCTGGACCTTGAGGTCGAGGGTGGCGGCCTTGTCGTTGCCCAGGCGGGTCAGCACGAATTCGCGCAGGCGGCCCACCGGTGGGCGCTGGCGCAGGGCATTGTCGGCCAGCATGCGCTGGAAGAGGCGGTTGTCGGCTACTTGCGCCAGAAGGCTCTGGCGCAACTGCTCGCAGCCTTGCTCGTCGCCCCACACCACGCGCAGGTCGAAATAGATGCTGGAGCCCAGCAGGTTCTCCGGGCTGGCTTCGCGGACAAAACCGGCAAAGCGCCGTGCCCACTCGCTGCGCGACAGGCACAATTCAGGGTTGCCGGCCATGATGTTGCCCTTGCACAGGGTAAAGCCGCACTGTGCCAGGCACTGGTTGATGTACTGCGCCAGCGGCAGCAGGCGCGCACGGATGCTGTCGGCCTCGGCGCTGTCGGCGGCCTCGAAGAGGATGCCGTTGTCCTGGTCGGTGTGCAGGGTTTGCTCGCGCCGCCCTTCGCTGCCGAAGCACAGCCAGCTGAATGGCACACCTGGGTCGCCGCGCTCGGCCAGTGCCAGCTCGATCACCCGGCACACGGTGTGGTCGTTGAGCAGGGTGATGATCTGGGTGATCTGCGTGGACGATGCGCCGTGGGCGAGCATGCGCTCGACCAGCTGGCTGATTTCACCGCGCAGCGAAACCAGGGTGTCCAGCCGAGGCGCATGGCGGATGGTACGCGCCAGGTGCACCAGGTCGACCCGTTGCAGCGAGAACAGGTCACGCTCGGAAACCACCCCGCACAGGCGTCGGTTTTCCACCAGGCACACGTGGGCGATATGCCGTTCGGTCATGGCCATGGCCGCGTCGAAGGCGCTGGCCTGGGGGCTGAGGTAGAAGGGCTTGGCGGTCATGTGCCGCTCGATGGGGGCGCCCAGGTCCGCATCCATCGACGCCACCACCTGGCGCAGATCGCGCAGGGTAAAGATGCCGACAGGGTAGCGCTGCAGGTCGATCACCACGATGCTGCCGACCTGCTGTTCGTGCATCAGCCGCACGGCATCGCGCAACGGTGTATCGGCGCTGCACACCACCGGGTGACGCATGGCCAGCTCACCCAGCGGGGTGTTCAGTGAGTACTGGGTACCGAGGGTTTCCACCGCGCGCTGGCGTACCTGTTGGTTGACCTGGTCGAGCAGGCTGCTGACCCCACGCAAGGCAAAATCCCGAAACACTTCAGACATCGAGAACACGCGGATGAACGCGGCTTTGTTCAACTGCAGGCAGAAGGTGTCTTCACCGGCCAGGTGCTCGGTGCGGGTCGCCCGTTCGCCCAGCAGTGCGGCCAGAGGGAAGCATTCGCCGCTGGTGATTTCGAAGGTGGTCTCCACGCCCGGTTTGACCAGGTGCTGGCGCTCGCCAACCACTCGCCCCTGCTTGACGATGTAGAAGTGCTCCACCGGCCCGTCGGCAGGTTTGACGATGCTTTCGCCGCTGGCATAGAAGCGCAGCTGGCACTGTTCCACCAGGAAGGCCAGGTGGCTGTGCTCCATCTGGTTGAACGGCGGGAAGCGCTGCAGAAACTGCAGGGTGCCCTGAATGTTCTGCAGCACTGCCGTCCTGCCCGCCTGGCTGTAGGCGTCCTTTTTGCTCATGAAACTGACCGTATCGCTATGCCGAACTATATATATCTATATATAGGTGCCGGCCCTGTTGTTCTCTGCCTCCATGGTCGGCTTGCGGCGGGGTGGTGCCCATTGGACGTAAGTCTATGAGCACGCCTGTCAAAGACCCGACGAAAGGCGCACCGGGTTACGCAAGTAAAGTGGTCCTACTGCTGAAGCGGAATTTTTTTGACGAGATGACCATGCCTGAGCAAACCGACATCCTGAGCGACGCCGAGCGCGAGGCATTGGCCGTGGTGAGTGCGCCTGTGGCGCCAAGGCCGTTGGTGCTGGTGGTGGACGATAACGCGGTTAACCGCGAGGCGCTGATCCTGTACCTGAAAAGCCGGGGCATCGATGCGGTAGGGGCGGACGGGGCGCAGGAGGCCAGGCTGTACCTGCATTACCAGCAGCGGATTGGTTTGATGATTACGGATTTGCGCATGCAGCCCGAGGATGGCCTGGACTTGATCCGGACGATTCGTGAGTCGGAGCGGGCGGCGTTGTCGATCATCGTGGTGTCGGGCGACACCGATGTGAAGGAGGCAGTGGACGTGATGCACCTGGGGGTGGTGGATTTCCTGCTCAAGCCTGTGGACCTGGGCAAGCTGCTGGACCTGGTGAAGAGAGAACTGAAAATAGAGTGATGCAGAAAGGGGCCGCAAAGCGGCCCCTTTCGATTTACAGCCCGTTACGCGCCTTGAATTCGCGGCGACGACGGTGCAGCACCGGCTCGGTGTAGCCGTTCGGCTGCTTGCCTCCTTCCACCACCAGCTCGACAGCGGCCTGGAACGCGACGTTGTCGTCGAAGTTCGGCGCCATCGGGCGGTACAGGGCGTCGCCGGCGTTCTGCTGGTCAACCACCACGGCCATGCGTTTGAGACTTTCCAGCACTTGCTCCTGGCTGACTACGCCATGGCGCAGCCAGTTGGCCAGCAACTGGGCCGAAATACGCAGGGTGGCGCGGTCTTCCATCAGGCCGACGTTGTTGATGTCCGGTACCTTCGAGCAACCCACGCCCTGGTCGATCCAGCGCACCACGTAGCCGAGGATGCCCTGGGCGTTGTTGTCCAGCTCGTTGCGAATTTCTTCGACCGACCAGTTGGTATCGGCAGCCAGCGGGATGGCCAGGATGTCGTCTACCGAAGCCGGGGTACGCGACGCCAGTTCACGCTGGCGCGCCTGTACGTCCACCTTGTGGTAGTGCAGGGCGTGCAGGGTGGCGGCAGTCGGCGACGGCACCCAGGCGGTGTTGGCACCGGCCAGCGGGTGGGCGATTTTCTGCTCCAGCATGGCGGCCATCAGGTCAGGCATGGCCCACATGCCTTTGCCGATCTGCGCACGGCCTTGCAGGCCGGTGGCCAGGCCCACGTCGACGTTGTTGTTCTCGTAGGCGCCGATCCACTTCTCGTTCTTCATGGCGCCCTTGCGCACCACGGCGCCGGCTTCCATCGAGGTGTGGATTTCATCGCCCGTGCGGTCGAGGAAACCGGTGTTGATGAACGCCACGCGTTCTGCGGCTGCCTTGATGCAGGACTTGAGGTTGACCGTGGTGCGGCGCTCTTCGTCCATGATGCCGACCTTGACGGTGTTGCGCGGCATGCCCAGCAGGTCTTCGACCTGGCTGAAGATTTCGGCGGCGAAGGCCACTTCTTCCGGCCCGTGCATCTTCGGCTTCACGATGTACACGCTGCCGCTGCGGGTGTTCTTGCGGGTGGTGTTGCCGTTGAGGTTGTGCAGGGCGATCAGGTTGGTGAACAGGCCGTCCTGGATACCTTCAGGGATTTCGTTGCCCTGGGCATCGAGAATCGCCGGGTTGGTCATCAGGTGGCCAACGTTACGCACGAATAGCAGCGAACGGCCATGCAGGGTCACGCTGCCGCCGTTTGGCGCGGCGTACTCGCGGTCCGGGTTCATGGTGCGAGTAAAGGTTTTGCCACCCTTGCTCACGCTTTCGGCCAGGTCGCCTTTCATCAGGCCCAGCCAGTTGCGGTAGACGATCACCTTGTCGTCGGCATCGACAGCGGCAACCGAGTCTTCGCAGTCCATGATGGTGGTCAGTGCCGATTCCATCAGGATGTCTTTCACGCCTGCAGCGTCGGTGCTGCCAACCGGGGTGCTGGCATCGACCTGGATTTCGAAGTGCAGGCCGTTGTGCTTGAGCAGCACGGCAGTCGGCGCGGCGGCGTCGCCGTGGAAGCCGATCAGTTGCGCGTCATCACGCAGGCCGCTGTTGCTGCCGCCTTTAAGGGCCACTACCAGTTTGCCGCCTTCGATGCGGTAGCCGGTGGAGTCGACGTGCGAGCCGGCGGCCAGTGGCGCGGCTTCGTCGAGGAAGGCGCGGGCGAAGGCAATGACTTTGTCGCCACGGACCTTGTTGTAACCCTGGCCTTTTTCGGCGCCGCCTTCATCGCTGATGGCGTCGGTGCCGTACAGCGCATCGTACAGCGAACCCCAACGGGCGTTGGCGGCGTTGAGGGCGAAGCGGGCGTTCATCACCGGAACGACCAGCTGTGGGCCGGCCATGTGGGCGATTTCTTCGTCCACGTTCTGGGTGGTGGCCTGGAAATCGTCGGCTTGTGGCAGCAGGTAGCCGATTTCCTGGAGGAATGCTTTGTAGGCTGCGGCGTCGTGGGCCTGGCCTTTGCGTGCCTGGTGCCAGGCGTCGATCTTGGCTTGCAGCTCGTCGCGCTTGGCGAGCAGGGCTTTGTTCTTTGGAGCGAGGTCATTGATGATCTTCTCTGCACCCGCCCAGAACTGCTCGGCGACGATGCCGGTCCCGGGGATGGCTTCGTTGTTCACGAAGTCGTACAGGACCTTGGCGACCTGAAGGCCACCGACTTGAACGTATCCAGTCATTGCTTGCCTCACTCTGCTCAGCTATTTCGCTCTTCTGTATTAAGCCTGTAGCGCTTCTCTAAACACGGCACCAGTGCATGCCCCCGGGTTGCGCCGGACGCGGCTGGGTGCGGCCTGCCAGACTGGCTGGCGGGCAGTGTGCGTATTTTCACAGGCGCCTTGGCAGACATCCAAACGACGTTTTGTAGTCCGCGCCACGGGATACTACATGAAGCAGTAGGCGGGGCAAAATCAGACTATAAGCGCCGTTATGCGACCCGTTGGTCGCGTATGGTCACGCTGGGAGTGAGTATGTTCGCAAAAAACAGGTGGATTGTTCCAGATAAATCTTGAAACAGTACACGATTGGTTATGCGGATTGCCCTGCGGCAGGTTGCCGCGCCTTGCCTATACTGAGTCGATCCCCCGATTTTCTGCCGCCCGGCGCGGTTCGACACGAGGAAGGGCTTGTGGATCATCTTGTACTGACGGTAATTGCCCCTGACAAGGCCGGCCAGGTCGAACGTATTGCCCAATGCATCGCCGACCACAGTGGCAACTGGCTGGAAAGCCGCATGTCGCGTATGGCCGGGCAGTTTGCCGGTATCCTGCGGGTGGCGGTGCCGGCTGAGAATTATGCTGAGCTGGTGGCATCGCTGCAGGGGTTGGCCAGGTATGACATTCGGGTGCTGATTGCCGAGAGCGGGAGTGAGCCCTCTTGCACATGGAAACCGATTGCCATGGAACTGGTGGGTAACGACCGGCCGGGGATCGTGCGCGACATTACTCGTTTGCTGGCGGAGTTGCAGGTGAACGTCGAGCGGTTTTCCACAGAGGTGCGGCCTGCGCCGATGAGCAGCGAGCCGCTGTTTCATGCTGATGCGCTGCTGGCGCTGCCGTTGACCTTGCCGCTGGATGTGCTGCAGCAGAAGCTGGAAAGCCTGGCGGATGACTTGATGGTGGAGTTGCACTTGCGTGCCGAGGATTGATTCGAGACTGGCCCCCTGCGGTTATCCCGATATCACGGGGAAGGCCCTGTGGATAACCTGGGGGTTCCCCTCTCCAGCCCAGGCCGAGCGTGCCTCACACAGGTTTGCTCAAAAAACACCCAAAAATCAGCAGCTTGTGCACAAAGCACGGGGACGAGGGTGTGGATAACCTTTGGAGATGTCTCTGCAGGCCGCGCATCACAAGGCCTGCAGAGATTTGATCGTTTTTTGATCAGCTTCGCTTGCGCAAACTCAACCAGGCATCGACGCTGTAAATGGCCAAACCTGCCCAGATGAACATGAACGCCACCAGGTTGCTCGACGACAGGTGCTCATCAAACAGCAGCACTGCCTGCAGCAACACCAGTGTGGGTGCCAGGTATTGCAAGAAGCCCAGCGTGGTGTACGGCAGGTGCCGCGCCGCCGCGTTGAAGCACACCAACGGTATCAGCGTCACCGGCCCGGCAGCCATCAGCCACAGCGCCTCGCTGCTGGTATAGAACGCCCCTTGGGCACTCATCGCCGCCGGGTGCAGCAGCAGCCAGCCAAGGGCCAGCGGCACCAGCATCCAGGTTTCCACTACCAGGCCCGGCAATGCCGCCACTGGCGCCTGTTTGCGAATGAGCCCATAGAAGCCGAAGCTCAGCGCCAGCACCAGCGACACCCAGGGCAGGCTGCCCACTTGCCACACCTGCTGGGCCACGCCCACGGCGGCCATGCCCACCGCCAGCCACTGCAGGCGGCGCAGGCGTTCGCCAAGAATCAGCATGCCCAACAGCACATTGATCAGCGGGTTGATGTAGTAGCCCAAGCTGGCTTCGAGCATGCGGCCGTTGTTCACCGACCACACGTACGTCAGCCAGTTACCGGCGATCAGTGCCCCGCTCAGGGCCAGGATGCCCAGCCGGCGTGGATTGTCGCGCAGTTCACGCCACCAGCCAGGGTGTTTCCACACCAGTAGCAGCAGCGAGCCGAACAATGCCGACCAGAGTACCCGGTGGACAATGATCTCCACCGCCGGGACGCTCTGGATCGCCTTGAAGTACAAGGGGAACAGGCCCCAGATGATGTAGGCACTGAGGCCCAATATGTACCCGCGACGCGGGTTTGCGGCGTGCATGCAGAATCCTTGCTTAGGTAGCTAAATAAAGCGACGCCTATTGTAGACAGAGGCGGGCGTGCTTCTAGAACAATTTCAGCGGGGCTTCATCCAGTGCCGCCATCTGTTCGCGCAGGGCGAGAATCTGGTCGCCCCAGTAGCGGGGCTGGCCAAACCACGGGAAGCTCGGCGGGAACGCCGGGTCGTCCCAGCGCCGTGCCAGCCAGGCGCTGTAGTGCAGCTGGCGCAGGGCGCGCAGGGGTTCGATCAGGGCAAGCTCGCGCGGGTCGAAGTCGTGGAACTCGTTGTAGCCGTCGATCAGCTCGGCCAACTGCCCCAGGCGCTCCTCGCGGCTGCCGGCCAGCATCATCCACAGGTCTTGCACGGCCGGGCCCATGCGGCAGTCGTCGAGGTCGACCACGTGGTACACCTCGTCGCGGTGCATCAGGTTGCCGGGGTGCAGGTCGCCGTGCAGGCGGATGAGCTGGTGGGGCGTGCGGGCGTAGATCTCCTCGACCCGCTTGAGCACGTCGCGGGCCACGGACTCGAATGCTGGCAACAACTCACGCGGGACAAAATCGCCTTCCAGCAAAGTGTTGAGCGAGGCGTGGCCAAAGTTGTCCACAGCCAGGGCCTCGCGGTGTTCGAACGGTTTGCTGGCGCCTACGGCGTGCAGGCGGCCGAGCAGTTGGCCGAGGCGATACAGCTGGTCGAGGTTGCCTGGCTCCGGAGCGTGGCCACCGCGGCGGGGGAACAGGGTGAAACGGAAACCCTGGTGTTCGAACAAGGTGCGGCCATCGTGCTGCAGGGGCGCAACCACCGGCACTTCGCAGTCAGCCAGTTCGGCGGTGAAGCTGTGTTCTTCGAGGATGGCCGCATCGCTCCAGCGGCCTGGGCGGTAGAACTTGGCGATCAGCGGCTGCGCGTCCTCGATGCCCACCTGGTAGACGCGGTTTTCGTAGCTGTTCAGTGCCAGCACCCGTGCATCGCTGAGAAAGCCGATGCTTTCCACGGCGTCCAGGACCAGGTCAGGGGTGAGGGTGTCGAAGGGGTGGGACATGGGGGCTCCGGGGATAAGCGGCATGGGGCCATGTTACCGCGTTCCGCTTGTACCGGCCTCTTCGCGGGCGCGCCCGCTCCCACAAGTACAGCGAAGCCTTCAAGGTGTGCGAAATTCCTGTGGGAGCGGGCATGCCCGCGAACCGCGCGAAGCGCGGCCAGGCTAGGCAGGAACGCCGATCAGCACATAGGACGGATGAAACTGCACCCGTACAGAACTGCCAGCTGCTACCTGCTGGCCAGCCAACCAATCCCCCTCGGCAATTGCACACAGCGTCTGCCCATTGCCCAGCGCCAGCCGGACCTCACCAGGCCCGTCATCCTCGGTCAGCACGTCTTCCACCGTAGCGCTCAAGCAATTGCTGCCCGCTTCAGCCTCTTCTCCCTCCGCCAACAACCGCACCCATCCAGCCTTGAGCAACGCCACCACCATTGTCCCCAACGTCAGCTCCAGCCGCGCGGTACTGTCGTGCGTGATCAGCGCATCAATTTCCAGCCCGCCGCCCAATGCCAGGCTGACACGGTCATACCGGCCTTCACGGCGCAGGCCGCTGACCTGGCCCTGCAGCTGGTTACGCGCACTGGTGCGCAGCATCAGGCGGCCGAGCAGGTCGAGGTCGCTGGACTCTTCGGCGGCTTCAAGGATTTGCGCCTGCAAGGCCTGCAGCCGCTGATACAGGCGCAGTACCCGCTCGCCTTCCGGCGACAAACGCGCACCGCCACCGCCACGGCCACCGGCGCTGCGCTCCACCAAGGGCTGGCTGGCCAGGTTGTTGAGCTCGTCAATGGCATCCCAGGCGGTCTTGTAGCTGATGCTCGCAGCCTTGGCGGCGCGGGTGATCGAGCCTTGCTCGGCAATGTGCTGCAGCAGCGCAATGCGCTGGGGGCGGCGGGCGATGTGCTGGGTAAGCAAAGTAGGCAGCGTCATGAGCATTGAGTCGTTGTAGGTGAAGGGCCTGAGGGTGGATTGTGTAGGACTGTGCAGTGTCATGCATACCCCGGCTTGGACGTGCGTGCCAGGCAATACACATCCACACGCTGCGCGCCGGCTTTGCGCAGCACTTCGGCAATGGCCTGCACGGTGGCACTGGTGGTTACCACATCATCGACAATGGCGACATGCTTGCCTGTCAAATCGCCCGTGACCGCAAACGCCTGACGTAGATTGCGCCGCCGTGCCTTGGCGTCCAGCTGTTGTTGTGCAGGCGTCTCGCGCGTGCGCACCAATAACCGCTCGTCGCAAACCAGCCCAAGCTGCGAAGACAACCAACGCCCAAGCATCCCCGCCTGGTTGAACCCTCGTTCGCGCAGTCGACGCCTGGCCAAGGGTACCGGCAACAGCAGGTGAGGGCGGGCTAACCCTTCGGCAAAGCGATGCCGCAGCCCAAGCCCGAGCAATTCAGCCATCAACCGCCCCAAGGGCCACTGCCGGTTGTGCTTGAAGCGGCTGACCAGCGTATCGACCGGAAAGCCGAATTGCCAAAGCGCAAACACCCGGTCGAAGGCCGGCAGGTGGCGACAGCACTGGGCGCAGGTCAGGCCCGCCATGGGCAGCGGCAGGGCGCAGCGCAGGCAATGATCACCTAGCCAAGGCAATTCCTGCTCGCAGGCCATACACAGGGGGTAGGCCTGCTCGGCAGGCTCATCACACAACAAACACGACTGATTAATAAGTGAGCACTTGTAAACCAGTCTTTTCCAGTATGGTTGACAGTTCATAGGCCTTCCATGACTATGCGAGCTATCCGTGATGCGCTGGCGGGCTTTCCTGTCTCGGCGCCAGCTACAGCCTAAACAAGGAAACGCCGATGAGCGCCAGCACAACTGCAACAACACGTCACGACTGGTCCCTGGCCGAGGTCAAGGCGTTGTTCCAGCAACCGTTCAATGACCTGCTATTCCAGGCGCAGACCGTGCACCGCGCGCATTTCGACCCGAACCGCGTGCAGGTATCGACCCTGCTGTCGATTAAGACCGGCGCCTGCCCGGAAGATTGCAAATATTGTCCACAGTCCGGCCACTACAACACCGGGCTGGAAAAACAGAAACTGATGGAAGTGCAGAAGGTGCTTGAAGAAGCCGCCCGCGCCAAAGCCATTGGCTCCACCCGTTTCTGTATGGGCGCAGCGTGGAAGCACCCGTCGGCCAAAGACATGCCTTATGTGCTGGAGATGGTCAAAGGGGTGAAGGCCATGGGCCTTGAAACCTGCATGACCCTCGGCAAGCTCGACCAGGAGCAAACCGTGGCCTTGGCCCAGGCGGGCCTGGACTACTACAACCACAACCTCGACACCTCGCCGGAGTTCTACGGCAGCATCATCACCACCCGCACCTACAGCGAGCGCCTGCAAACCCTGGCCTACGTGCGTGATGCCGGCATGAAGATCTGCTCTGGCGGCATCCTGGGCATGGGTGAGTCGCTGGACGACCGCGCGGGCCTGCTGATCCAGTTGGCCAATCTGCCCGAGCACCCGGAGTCGGTGCCGATCAACATGCTGGTCAAGGTAGCCGGCACGCCGCTGGCCGAGGAAGAGGATGTGGACCCGTTCGACTTCATCCGCATGCTGGCCGTGGCCCGCTTGCTGATGCCCAAGTCGCACGTGCGCCTGTCCGCCGGCCGCGAGCAAATGAACGAGCAGATGCAGGCTCTGGCCTTCATGGCTGGCGCCAACTCGATTTTCTATGGCGAAAAACTGCTGACCACCGCCAACCCGCAAGCCGACAAGGACATGCAACTGTTCGCGCGCTTGGGCATCAAGCCTGAAGCGCGTGAAGAGCACGCCGACGAAGTGCACCAGGCGGCTATCGAGCAGGCGTTGGTCGAACAGCGCAGCAGCGAGATGTTCTACAACGCTGCATCGGCCTGACATGGCCTTCGACCTGGCGGCGCGCCTGGCCGAACGGCGCGCCGCAGACCTGTATCGGCAGCGGCCACTGCTGGAAAGCCCGCAGGGGCCGGAGGTGGTGGTCGACGGCCAGCGCTTGCTGGCCTTCTGCAGCAATGACTACCTGGGCCTGGCCAACCACCCTGAAGTGATCGCCGCCTGGCAGACCGGCGCCGAGCGCTGGGGTGTGGGCGGTGGCGCTTCGCATCTGGTGGTCGGCCACAGCACGCCGCACCATCAGGTTGAAGAGGCGCTGGCCGAACTGACCGGGCGCCCGCGTGCGCTGCTGTTCTCCACCGGCTACATGGCCAACCTGGGTGCTATCACCGCATTGGTGGGGCAGGGCGACACCGTGCTGCAGGACCGCTTGAACCACGCGTCCCTGCTGGATGGCGGGTTGCTCAGTGGTGCCCGCTTCAACCGCTACCTGCACAACGACCCGGCCAGCCTGGCCAGCCGCCTGGACAAGGCCGTCGGCAATACCCTGGTGGTGACCGATGGCGTGTTCAGCATGGACGGCGACCTGGCCAACCTGCCGGCACTGGCTGATGTCGCCCGGGCGCGTGGTGCCTGGCTGATGGTCGACGATGCCCATGGTCTGGGTACCTTGGGTACGCAGGGCGGCGGTATCGTCGAGCACTTCGGCCTGGGCGTGGAAGACGTGCCGGTGCTGATCGGCACGTTGGGTAAGGCCTGCGGTACTGCCGGTGCCTTTGTCGCCGGCAGCGAAGCGCTGATCGAGGCGCTGGTGCAATTTGCCCGCCCCTACATCTACACCACCAGCCAGCCACCGGCACTTGCCTGTGCCACGCTCAAGAGCCTGGAGTTGCTGCGCCGCGAGACTTGGCGACGTGAGCACCTGGCGGCGTTGATTCGCCAGTTCCGCGAGGGCGCGCAACAGATCGGGCTGCAACTGATGGACAGCCCAACGCCGATCCAGCCCATTGTGATCGGCGACAGCGCACAGGCCCTGCGCCTGTCGCGCATGCTGCGCGAGCGCGGCTTGCTGGTGACGGCCATCCGCCCACCCACCGTGCCGGCTGGTAGTGCGCGCCTGCGGGTGACCCTGAGCGCCGCGCACAGCGAAGCGCAGGTGCAGCTATTGTTGAATGCATTGGCCGAGTGTTATCCACAGTTGGAGAACGCCGATGCGTAATCGCCTTGTACTGCTGCCCGGCTGGGGCCTGGGCACTGCCTCCCTGGAGCCGCTGGCAGCGAGCCTGCGCGCCCAGGACGCTCGCCTGCAGGTGGAGCTGATGCCCTTGCCGGAACTGGCCGACAGCGATGTTCAGGCCTGGGTCGACCACCTGGATCGGAAGCTGCCGAACGACGTGTGGCTGGGCGGCTGGTCGCTGGGCGGCATGCTGGCCAGCGCCTTGGCACACAAGCGCGGTGACCACTGCTGCGGCCTGCTGACACTGGCCAGCAACCCCAGCTTCGTGGCCCGCCCGGACTGGCCCCATGGCATGGCCGAAGACACCTTCGGCACCTTCCTCGATGGCTGCCGCAGCCATACCCAGGTCACGCTCAAGCGCTTCCGCACGCTGTGCAGCGATGGCGCCCTGCAACCGCGCACGTTGCTGCGGCAACTGGGTGTCGGCGTGCCGGATACCGACCCGTTGTACCTGGCCACAGGCCTTGAAGTGCTGGCCAGGCTTGATACCCGTGAAGCCCTGCAGGCCTATGCTGGCCCGCAGTTGCACCTGTTTGCCGGTAGCGATGCACTGGTGCCGGCAGAGGCGGCAAAAGCGTTGAGCGAGTTGCTGCCCGATGTGGAAGTGGGCTTGGTCGAAGACAGTTCCCACGCATTCCTGCTGGAGTACCCGCAGGAGCTGGCGGCGGGCATCAAGAGTTTCCTGCATGAGAGTGGCGATGACTGACCTATCCCGTCCAACCCCTGGCGCGCTGCCCGACAAACGCCAGGTGGCGGCCTCGTTCTCCCGCGCTGCGGCCAGCTACGACAGCGTGGCGGCCTTGCAGCGCGCAGTGGGTTTGCACCTGCTGGAGCAATTGCCGGCAGGCATGCAGCCCTCACATTGGCTGGACCTGGGCAGCGGCACCGGCCATTTCAGCCGCATCCTGGCCGAGCGCTTTGCGCAAACCAGTGGCGTGGCGGTGGATATCGCTGAAGGCATGCTGCGCCATGCTCGTCATGAGCAGGGCGGTGCGCATTACCATGTGGCGGGTGATGCTGAGCGCCTGCCGCTGCGTGATGCCTGCGTCGATCTGGTGTTTTCCAGCCTGGCCGTGCAGTGGTGCGACCAGTTTGCCAGCGTGCTGGCAGAGGCGTCGCGTGTGCTGCGCCCCGGCGGCGTGCTGGCCTTCAGCAGCCTTTGCGTGGGTACCCTCGACGAACTGCGGGCCAGTTGGCAGGCAGTGGATGGCCTGGTGCATGTGAACCGCTTCCGGCGTTTTGAGGATTATCAACGCCTGTGTGCTGGCAGCGGGCTGGAACAGCTTGAATTGCAGCGTTGCCCACACGTGCTGCACTACCCGGATGTACGTAGCCTAACCCATGAACTCAAGGCGTTGGGGGCACACAACCTGAACCCCGGGCGACCGTCCGGGCTTACCGGTCGGGCGCGCATGCAGGGCCTGCTGCACGCCTATGAGGCATTTCGCCAGCCTGCGGGGCTGCCAGCCACCTATCAAGTGGTCTATGGTGTGTTGCGCAAGCCACAGGCGTAAGGGGAGCACGATGAGCCAGGCCTATTTCATCGCCGGTACCGATACCGATGTCGGCAAGACCACCATCGCCGCCGGGCTGTTGCATGCGGCGCGGTTGCAGGGCATGAGCACACTGGGCGCCAAGCCGGTGGCCTCGGGCTGCACGATGACCCCGAAAGGGTTGCGCAATAGTGATGCCCAGGCGCTGATCGATGAAAGTACGATCAAGTTGCCGTATGAGCAGGTCAACCCGTTCGCCTTCGAGCCGGCGATTGCTCCGCATGTGGCGGCGCGCGAGGCGGGGGTGACGCTGGCCGTGCCCGCGCTGTTGGCAGCGATGCGCAATGTGCTGCAACAAAATGCCGACTTCACGTTGGTTGAAGGTGCGGGTGGCTGGCGTGTGCCGTTGTCGGGGTTGGAGAACCTTTCGGACCTTGCCGTTGCCCTTAAATTGCCAGTGATACTGGTTGTGGGCGTTCGCTTGGGCTGTATCAGCCATGCCTTGCTCAGTGCCGAGGCGATCGAGCGTGACGGGCTGCAGTTGGCCGGGTGGGTGGCGAATATCATCGAGCCGCGTACTTCGCGGCTGGAAGAAAATCTGGCCAGTCTGGCCGAGCGCTTGCCGGCGCCTTGCCTTGGGCGGGTGCCCAAACTGAAGCTCGCCAGTGCCGATATGGTGGCTGAACACCTTCAGTTGGATCTGCTGGATTAGTCGTTTCCAGGCCCGGCCCTTTCGCGGGCAAGCCCGCCAAGAGGCCGGTGCAGGAATACCCAAGGCCTATCAGATAGCACCAGGCCATTATGGATTTAAACGGGCCTTTTCACGACAGGCCTGCTTTAATTGAGCCTGTTCGTCATCCAGCGTCAATGGAGTCCTGACATGGAAATCACCGGTAGCTCCGCCTACTACGCGGGCCTGAGCGCAATCCAGGCCGGCCAGAACCGCGTCGATCAGGCCGCCGGCCAGATTGCAAACGCCACCGCCGAACGTACCGCCACCAGCCAGTCCAGCGACTTTCAGGCTGAGCGCTTGCGCGCGGTCGACCGCAGCCAGCAGATGGACCTGGCCACCAGCACCGTGCAGATGGCCTTGGGCAAAACCGAAGTCGAGCTTGGCGCAAAGGTGGCCAAGGCATCCGACGAAATGCTCGGCCGGATTATCGATACTTACGCCTGAGAGGGCGCTCCCTCGAATTACACACAGCCCCTGTGGGGGTGTGCCCGCGAAAGCGTCAGATCAGGCACCTCAATTGCCTGATCGGACGCCTTCGCGGGCACGCCCGCTCCCACAGGGGCATTGTTTTCTCTAGGTCTGGCATATTTGCCATTTTTCGTGGCGTAAATGGCACCATAGTCCATCCTTGACAGAATGCGGTGCTAAACGTAAGTTTCAAACAACTGTTTGATACGACGGCCGCCAAGAGCTGGTCACCCCACAGAACTGACTCAGAGGTTCATCGCAATGCCTGATTACAAAGCCCCCTTGCGTGATATCCGCTTCGTTCGCGACGAGCTGCTTGGCTATGAGGCGCACTATCAGAGCCTGCCGGGCTGCCAGGACGCCACGCCCGACATGGTCGACGCGATCCTCGAAGAAGGCGCGAAGTTCTGTGAGCAGGTGCTGTCGCCGCTGAACCGTGTGGGTGACCAGGAAGGCTGCACCTGGAGCGAATCGGGCGTCAAAACCCCGACTGGCTTCAAGGCAGCCTACGAACAGTTCGTCGAAGGCGGCTGGCCGAGCCTGGCCCATGACGTCGAGCACGGCGGCCAGGGCTTGCCAGAGTCGCTGGGCCTGGCCCTGAGTGAAATGGTCGGGGGCTCGAACTGGTCGTGGGGCATGTACCCAGGCCTGTCCCATGGTGCGATGAACACCATCTCTGCGCACGGCACCCCCGAGCAGCAGCACACCTACCTGACCAAGCTGGTGTCCGGCGAGTGGACTGGCACCATGTGCCTGACCGAGCCACATTGCGGCACCGACCTGGGCATGCTGCGCACCAAGGCCGAGCCACAGGCTGACGGCAGCTACAAGGTGTCGGGTACAAAAATCTTCATTTCGGCCGGTGAACACGACATGGCCGACAACATCGTCCATATCGTCCTGGCCCGCCTGCCGGACGCACCGGCCGGTACCAAGGGTATTTCGCTGTTCATCGTGCCGAAGTTCCTGCCCAATGCCGAAGGCGGCGTGGGTGAGCGCAACGGCGTGAGCTGCGGCTCCATCGAACACAAGATGGGCATCCACGGTAACGCTACCTGCGTGATGAACTTCGATGCGGCCACCGGTTACCTGATCGGCCCGGCCAACAAAGGCCTGAACTGCATGTTCACCTTCATGAACACCGCTCGCCTGGGTACAGCGCTGCAAGGCCTGGCCCACGCCGAAGTGGCGTTCCAGGGTGGCCTGAAGTACGCCCGTGAGCGCCTGCAGATGCGCTCGCTGACTGGCCCGAAAGCACCGGACAAGGCTGCTGACCCGATCATCGTCCACCCGGACGTGCGCCGCATGCTGCTGACCATGAAGGCCTTCGCCGAAGGCAACCGCGCGATGGTATACTTCACGGCCAAGCAGGTGGACATCGTCAAGTACAGCCAGGACGAAGAAGAGCGCAAGAAGGCCGATGCCCTGCTGGCGTTCCTGACCCCGATTGCCAAGGCGTTCATGACCGAAGTCGGCTTCGAGGCGGCCAACCATGGCGTGCAGATCTACGGCGGCCACGGCTTCATCGCCGAGTGGGGCATGGAGCAGAACGTTCGCGACAGCCGTATCTCCATGCTGTACGAAGGCACCACCGGCATTCAGGCGCTGGACCTGCTCGGCCGTAAAGTGCTGATGACCCAGGGCGAAGCACTGAAGGGCTTCACCAAGATCGTGCACAAGTTCTGCCAGGCGCAGGAAGGTAACGAAGCGGTCAAGGAGTTCGTCGAGCCGCTGGCGGCAATCAACAAGGAGTGGGGCGAGCTGACCATGAAAGTGGGCATGGCCGCCATGAAAGACCGCGAAGAGGTGGGTGCGGCCTCGGTCGATTACCTGATGTATTCCGGCTACGCCTGCCTGGCCTACTTCTGGGCCGACATCGCCCGCCTGGCGGCCGAAAAACTGGCAGCCGGCACCAGCGAAGAGGCGTTCTACACCGCCAAGCTGCAAACGGCGCGCTTCTACTTCCAGCGCATCCTGCCGCGCACCCGTACCCATGTAGCGACCATGCTGTCGGGTGCCAACAACCTGATGGCGATGGACGAAGAAAACTTCGGCCTGTCGTACTGATCCTACCGCTGTACACGGAACCCGCCTGCCCTCACCGGCAGGCGGGTTTTCCGCATCTGGGGCCAATTGACCCAACGGCAAATTCAACTGTTCATGTGCACTGCCGATGAAGTAAGGGCACAATGCCACTATTGATCTGCCGGGTTGGAGATTACCCTTGTTTCGTCTTAATGCTGTTCGCGCAAGCCACTTCCTGCCTTCGCTGTTCTTGTTGCTGGCAGGGCTCGCCGCAGCCTATGTGAGAGACCTCAGCGTCTTCTTCACATCGCTGTTCAATGTCTTGCCTACGTTGGTTCTGCTGCTGGGCGGCGCGTACTGTGCCGTGTACCGTCGGCAACGTGAGCTGTTCCTGATGCTTACGGTGTACATCGCCTACTTTCTGCTCGACACCCAGACCGACTTCTACCGTGACCATGGCCGCGTGCGCGAGGACGCGGCGGTGATCTTCCACCTGGTGTGCCTGTTGCTGCCCACGCTGTTCGGCTTGTATGGCGCCTGGCAGGAACGTACCCACCTGCTGCAGGACCTGGTTGCCCGCGGCGCTGTGCTGTTTGCCGTGGGCAGCGTGGCGGTGGCCCTCGAACAAAGCTACCCCGAAGCGCTGCTGAGCTGGTTGGCGGAAATCCGCTGGCCAGCCTTGCATGGCCAGTGGATGAGCCTGATCCAGATCGTTTACCCACTGTTCTTCGTTGTGTTCATCCTGCTGGTGGTGCAATACCTGCGTGCCCCCAGGCCGCTGCATGCTGCGCAGTTGACCGGCCTGCTGGGCATTTTCTGGATGCTGCCGCAAACCTTCATCCTGCCATTCACCCTTAACATCATGTGCAGCCAGGTGATGTTGATGATCGCCGCAGCGGTAGCGCATGAGGCCTACCAGATGGCCTTCCGCGACGAGCTGACCGGCCTGCCGGGGCGCCGCGCGCTGAACGAACGCATGCAGCGCCTGGGGCGCAATTATGTGATCGCCATGACCGACGTGGACCACTTCAAGAAATTCAACGATACCCATGGCCACGACGTGGGAGACCAGGTGTTGCGCCTGGTGGCCAGCCGTTTGTCCAAGGTGACCGGCGGCGGCCGGGCCTACCGATATGGCGGCGAGGAGTTCGCCCTGGTGTTCGCGGGCAAGACAGCCGAGGAGTGCGTGCCCCACGTGGAAGCGGTGCGTGAGGTGATCGCCAACTATGTGATGCACCTGCGCGATCAGCACAACCGCCCGCAGGACGATACGGCCGGGCGCCAGCGCCGGGCGGGCAGCAGTGGCGGCACGGTGTCGGTCACCATCAGTATCGGCGTGGCCGAGCGCCAGGCCGATCATCGCAACCCCGAGGCGGTGCTGAAATCCGCCGACCAGGCGCTGTACAGCGCCAAAGGCGCGGGGCGCAATTGTGTCATGGTCCATGGGCAACAATCGCAGCGCGGAGCCGTACGCACGGCGTGACCGGGCAATACTGCATGGTCAGTTGATGACCCTATGTCTCGTAAAAGTTGTTCGGTTACACTGCCAATAACCCCTGTGTCGCGGTTCCCCGAGACCGCCCCGACCCGACTAGCGAGAGGTTGTCATGGCTGACTATAAAGCGCCCCTGCGCGACATGCGCTTCGTACTGAATGAAGTCTTCAACGTGGCCGAGCAGTGGGCGCAGTTGCCCGGGCTGGCTGACGTTGTCGATGCCGACACCGCTCTGGCCGTGCTGGAGGAAGCCGGCAAGGTCACCGCCAAGTCCATCGCGCCGCTCAGCCGCGCCGCCGATGAAGAAGGTTGCCACTGGGACAACGGCGCAGTGCGCACCCCCGCCGGTTTCATCGAGGCCTACAACACCTACGCCGAAGGCGGTTGGGTCGGCGTGGGCGGCGACCCGCTGTTCGGCGGCATGGGCATGCCCAAGGCCATCTCGGCTCAGGTCGAGGAAATGGTCAACGCCTCCAGCCTGGCCTTTGGCTTGTACCCGATGCTGACCGCCGGTGCCTGCCTGTCGATCAATGCCCACGCCAGCGAAGCGCTGAAGGAAAAGTACCTGCCGAACCTGTATGCCGGCGTATGGGCCGGTTCCATGTGCCTGACCGAGCCGCACGCCGGCACCGACCTGGGCATCATCCGTACCAAGGCCGAGCCCCAGGCCGATGGCAGCTACAAGGTCAGCGGCACCAAGATCTTCATCACCGGTGGCGAGCACGACCTGACCGAGAACATCATCCACCTGGTGCTGGCCAAGCTGCCGGACGCACCGGCGGGGCCGAAAGGTATTTCGCTGTTCCTGGTGCCGAAGTTTCTGGTCAACGAAGATGGCAGCCTCGGTGCACGCAACCCGGCCACTTGCGGTTCGATCGAACACAAGATGGGCATCCAGGCCTCGGCTACCTGCGTGATGAACTTCGACGAAGCAGTCGGCTATATCGTCGGTGAGCCGAACAAGGGCCTGGCGGCCATGTTCACCATGATGAACTACGAGCGCCTGGGTGTTGGCATCCAGGGCCTGGCCTCGGCCGAACGCTCCTACCAGAACGCCGTGGAATACGCCCGCGACCGCCTGCAGAGCCGTGCCCCGACTGGCCCACAGGCCAAGGACAAGGCCGCCGACCCGATCATCGTCCACCCGGACGTGCGCCGTATGCTGCTGACCATGAAAGCGCTGATCGAGGGCGGCCGCGCCTTCTCCACTTACGTGGCCATGCAGCTGGACAGCGCCAAGTACAGCGAAGACGCCGCCGTGCGCAAATGCAGCGAAGAGCTGGTGGCGCTGCTCACGCCAGTGGCCAAGGCATTCCTCACCGACCTGGGGCTGGAGTGCGCGGTGCATGGCCAGCAGGTGTTCGGCGGGCATGGCTACATTCGCGAATGGGGGCAGGAGCAGTTGGTGCGTGATGTGCGCATCACACAGATCTACGAAGGCACCAACGGCATCCAGGCCCTCGACCTGATGGGGCGCAAGGTGGTGGCCAGCGGTGGCGCGTACTACCGGTTGTTCTCCGACGAGATCCGCCAGTTCATTGCCAGCGCAACTGGCGAGCTGGACGAATTTGCCAAGCCGTTGGCGGCCAGCCTCGACCAGCTCGACGGGCTGACGGAGTGGGTGCTGGAACAGGCCAAGGGCAACCCGAATGAAATCGGCGCGGCTTCGGTCGAGTACCTGCATGCGTTTGGTTATGTGGCCTACGGCTATATGTGGGCACTGATGGCACGGGCGGCCCAGGCGGGTGAGGGCGACGAGGCGTTCTACTCGGGCAAGCTGGGTACGGCGCGGTTCTACTTTGCGCGGTTGCTGCCACGGGTGGATTCGCTGGTGGCTTCGGTGAAGGCGGGCAGTGAATCGCTGTACCTGCTGGATGCCGAGCAGTTCTGACGTATTTGGGGCCCGCTTGGCGGCCCCGATTTTCGGTATGTCTGGGGATGAATCCCCGTTGTAAGCTTTTTCCTACACGACGTGGTGACTTTTCACCACTGTTCTCAGATTGGATCCACGGTTAATCTTTACCACATGGACGTTGCGCAGGAAGCGCAAAGGACAGATCAAGGAAGACGACGAAGGACCACCTGCCAGGATGGCGGGGCGATACGGATGTCACAGGGAAACAGTCTGGAAAACCCCGCTTCGGCGGGGTTTTCTTTGTGCGCGTGTTTTTTCAGGCCAGCACATCCAGCGGTGATGCCCCCAACAGGCGGGCGTCCGTCTCTTCTTCCAGCAGCGTGCGCAGTAGCTCCACAGAGGCCTGCTGGCGTTGGGCATCGCGGAACACCAGGCCAACCTTCAGCGGCACCCGTGGCTCGCTCAAGGGCTTCCACAACAGCCCCTGATCATCTTCGGCGGCCTCCTTGGCCCGCCCCGGCAGGATGGTCGCCAGTGCCGTGTGCGCCAGGCTGTCGAGAATCCCCGCCATGTTGTTCATCTCTGCCTGAACCTGCGGCCGGCGGCCTTGGCTGGCCAGTTGCGCCTGCCAGATCTGACGGATCTGGAATTCTTCGCCCAGCATCAGCATGGGCAATTCGGCAGCCTGGCGGATAGACACCTTCTTGAAGTCCTTCAGCGCGTGAGTATCGGGGATGACCAGTTGCAGCTCGTCTTCATACAGCAGCAGGCCATGTAACCCGGGCTGGCGCGGCGGCAGGTAGCTGATGCCGATGTCTAGGCTGCCGTTGAGCAGGCGCCGTTCGATCTCCAGCCCCGACAACTCGTAGATCTGCACGACAAGGTGCGGCTGAGCCTTGCGCAGCCGTTCGAGCAGCTGTGGCACGAGGCTCGGTCGCACGGTCTGCAGCACGCCGATGGCCAGGGTGCGCAGCGACTGGCCCTTGAAGTTGCGCATGGCCTCGTGGGCGCGTTGCAGGCCGTCAAGCAAGGGCAAGGCATGGTTGTACAGGGTATGGGCAGCCAAGGTAGGCAACAGGCGCTTGTTGCTGCGCTCGAACAGGCTCAAATCAAGGCTGTGCTCCAGCTGCCGGATCTGCTGGGAGAGTGCCGGCTGGGACAGCGACAGGCGTTCTGCAGCGCGGCCCACGTGGCCTTCTTCATACACCGCGACGAAATAACGCAGTTGGCGGAAATCCATAAGTAACACTTATCGAAAATGCTGGAAAAACGAAATGGTCGAAAACCCTTGCGAAGCCTAGTCTATCGCCGTATTCCAACGGGTTACAGCGATGAATCGGTCGATTGTTACTCCGGATGAAAAACACTTTTGATAGGCAAGGCAAAATATCGAGTGCCGGCACCAAGACCGCACCGTTGCCGCCCCTTACCGTGATTGGTTGGAGCCCTGATGAACCTGTTCAACCTGCGCCGCTCGGCCCCTGTCGCTGCCGCCGAGCCCAAGCGTGCGCCGGTGATCGTGCCGCAAGCCGCTGAGCTGTCGCGTGATCGCCTGATGCCCAGCGCCGAGCGCGCAGCGCAGGTGTTCGTGCGCGGCCAAGGCTCCTGGTTGTGGGACAGTGAAGGGCATGCCTACCTGGACTTCACTCAAGGCGGCGCGGTCAACAGCCTGGGCCACAGCCCGAGCGTGCTGGTGAAAGCGCTGGGCAACCAGGCCCAGGCGTTGATCAACCCGGGTTCGGGCTTCCATAGCCGTGGCTTGCTGGGGTTGGTGAACCGCTTGTGTCAGAGCACTGGCAGCGACCAGGCCTACCTGCTCAACAGTGGTGCCGAGGCCTGCGAAGGCGCGATCAAGCTGGCGCGCAAGTGGGGCCAACTGCACCGCAACGGGGCCTATCACATCATCACGGCCAGTCAGGCCTGTCACGGCCGCAGCCTGGGTGCACTGTCGGCGTCCGACCCGCTGCCATGCAACCGCTGCGAGCCTGGGCTGCCGGGGTTCAGCAAGGTGCCGTTCAACGACCTGGCAGCACTGCACGCCGAGGTGGATTCACGCACCGTGGCGATCATGCTCGAGCCGATCCAGGGCGAGGCGGGCGTGATTCCGGCCACCCAGGAATACCTCAAGGGTGTGGAAACGCTCTGCCGCGAACTGGGCATCCTGCTGATCCTCGATGAAGTGCAGACCGGTATTGGCCGCTGTGGTGCGCTGCTGGCCGAGGAAACCTACGGCGTGCGTGCCGACATCATCACCCTGGGCAAGGGCCTGGGCGGTGGGGTGCCACTGGCCGCCTTGCTGGCTCGGGGTACGGCGTGCTGCGCCGAGCCTGGCGAACTGGAAGGCAGCCACCACGGCAATGCGCTGATGTGCGCTGCCGGCCTGGCGGTGCTGGACACCGTGCTGGAGCCTGGTTTTTTCACGCATGTGCAGGACAACGGCCGTCACCTGCGTGAAGGCCTGAGCCGGCTAGCCGGGCGCTATGGCCAGGGCGAAGTGCGTGGGCAAGGCCTGCTGTGGGCGCTGCAACTCAAAGAAAACCTGGCCCGTGAACTGGTGGCTGCGGCGCTGCACGAAGGCCTGCTGCTCAATGCGCCGCAAGCGGATGTGGTGCGCTTTTCACCTGCGCTGACCGTGAGCAAGGGCAACATCGACGAAATGCTGCTGCGCCTGGCACGTGCTTTTGCCCGTCTTCATGCCCAGCAGCAGGCCCGCCGCGAAGTGCCGGCCTGACTGTGTAGCAACACTGAGCATTCAACGAACCGTCTGGCGTTCCTGCGCATCGCCCCTGGCCTGTTTCATTCGGCCCGGGGCGTTTTTTTTGCCTGTGGAACCTCTGCGGTGGGCGGCTAGTCTGTGAGATAACCCCTTCAGGAGAGACTCGCATGGACTTTATTCGCATCATCATCGCCATCATCCTGCCGCCGCTGGGCGTATTCTTGCAGGTGGGGTTTGGCGGGGCGTTCTGGCTGAATATTCTGCTGACCTTGCTGGGCTACATTCCGGGGATCGTGCATGCGGTGTACATCATCGCCAAACGTTGAGGCCTTTGGGGCCGCAAAGCGGCCCCAAAATCTCAGCCCTCCAACACCCTGCAATAGAATTTCCACTCTTCTTCCAATGCATGGGCCAGGTTCTCTGCCTTGCGGAACCCATGCCGCTCACCCGCATAGAAGTGCCCTTCAGCCTCGATCCCGTTAGCCTGCAACGCCGCCAGCATCGACCGCGTCTGCTCCGGCACCACCACCGCGTCCAGCTCACCCTGGAAGAAAATAACCGGCACCTTGATCTGCCCCGCATGCAGCAGCGGTGTGCGCTGGCGATAGCGCTCGGCATCCTGTTGCGGATCGCCGATCAGCCAGTCCAGATAATCGCCCTCAAACTTGTGCGTGGCCCGGCCCAGGGCAACCGGGTCGCTGACCCCGTACAGGCTGGCACCGGCGCGGAACACGTCGTGGAAGGCCAAGGCACAGAGGGTGGTGTAGCCACCGGCGCTGCCGCCACGGATGAACGCCTTGCGTTTGTCGACCAGGCCCTGAGCCGCCAGGTACTCGACCGCCGCGCAGGCATCGGCCACATCGCTTTCGCCCCAGCGCAGGTGCAACGCCTTGCGGTAGTCCCGGCCATAGCCGGTGCTGCCCCGGTAATTCAGGTCGGCCACGGCAAAGCCGCGCTGGGTCCAGTACTGGATGCGAGGCTCGAGCACCGGATAACAGGCCGAGGTCGGCCCGCCGTGGATGAACACCACCAGCGGTGTGGCGCCTTGCGAGTGCGCTGCCGGGTAGAAGAATCCGTGGGCCCGCTCGCCGTCACGGCCATAGTGAATCGACTGCGGCAGGCTGATTTGCCCTGCCGGCAGTATCTCGGCCCCCCCGGCCAGCACACGTACTTCGTGGTTACTGCGGTCGACGGCAATCACTGCAGGCGGGCTGATGGGCGAGGCGGCAATGGCATAAAGGTGATCGCTGTCCATGGCCAGGCTGCGAAAGCGCGTGTAGCCACTGGCGAAACGCTCCATGCGCCCATCGGTGTTACGCAGCCCCAGTTGCCCGAAGCCGTCTTTGAACCAACTCGCCAGATAGCTTTGCGGCCCCAGTGCCAACCAGGTACAGGTACCCAATTGCCAGGGCGCAGCAGCATGGTCGGCAGCCTCGGCAGGCAACGCCTGCCAGTGGCCATCGACTTCCCCCCAGGGCTGCCAGAAGCCATTGCGGTCGGACAGGCAGTAGAGCCGGCCTTCGGCATCGAAACGCGGTTGTTGCAGCGACTCATCATTGCTGGCGATGCATTGCACGGGGCCCCACTGGCTACTGCTGTCGCGTGCGCGGCACATCAATCGGGTGATAGTCCAGGGCTGTGCCGGTCGGTTCCATTCGATCCACGCCAGGCGCATGCCATCTGCACTCACCGTGGGTGAGGCGTAGAAATCGGCGCCCTCGGCGAGCACCACCCGGCCGCTCTCACTCAACGCGACAAGCCGATGCTCCACCTGCTCGGCATGGCGTTCCTCGACGGCCAGCAACTGGCCATCGTGCCACTGCACATCGCCGTAGCGGCAGCTGGCATCCTCGGTCAGCGCACGCGGTTGCGAATCGTCCAGCGGCTGGGTGTAGACCTGCTGGTCCTTCTCGTTGACGAACACCAGCCCGTCGCCACCCAGGCAGAAGCTACCACCGCCGTACTCGTAGACCCGGCTGCGCACGCTGAAGCCATCCGGTGTCAGGCAGCGGGCCTGGTGGTACAGCCAGTGCCAGATACGGCAAGCACCATCGGCCGGGCGAAACTCGATCCAGAACAGCCCGTCGGCACTGGCTTTGAGTTCGGCGAAGTCGGTGCCGGCGGCAACGGCCTGCGCCGCGCTGAATTCAGCCACGGGCGATGACACGGGAGTTTCGTTCATTGCGGAAGGTCATCTGTTCAATGGCGAGCTGGGCGCTTTCCGCCTCCTCGCGGGCCTTGAGGATGATGCGGTGGTCGGCCGACTTGGCGCACACCGGGTCGGCGTTGCTGGCATCGCCGGTCAGCATGAAGGCCTGGCAGCGACAGCCGCCGAAGTCCTTTTCTTTTTCGTCACAGGAGCGGCACGGTTCGCGCATCCACTCGTAACCACGGAAGCGGTTGAAGCCAAACGACTCATACCAGATATGGTGCAGGTCGTGGTCGCGTACATTGGGGAACTGCACCGGCAGCTGGCGGGCGCCGTGGCAGGGCAGCGCGGTGCCGTCCGGGGTAATGGTGAGGAACAGGTTGCCCCAGCCATTCATGCAGGCCTTCGGGCGCTCTTCGTAGTAGTCCGGGGTGACGAAGATCAGCTTGCAGGGGTTGCCCTCGGCCTTGAGTTTGTCCCGGTATTGGTTGGTGATGCGCTCGGCCCGCTCAAGTTGCGCACGGGTCGGCAGCAGGCCCAGGCGGTTGAGGTGCGCCCAACCGTAGAACTGGCAGGTGGCAAGCTCGACGAAGTCGGCCTCAAGGGCGATGCACAGCTCGATGATGCGGTCGATCTTGTCGATGTTGTGCCGATGGGTGACGAAGTTGAGCACCATCGGGTAGCCGTGGGCCTTCACGGCGCGGGCCATCTCCAGCTTTTGCGCAAAGGCCTTCTTCGAACCGGCCAGCAGGTTGTTCACCTGCTCGTCGCTGGCCTGGAAGCTGATCTGGATATGGTCCAGGCCGGCCTTTTTGAAGTCCGCGATACGCGCTTCGGTCAGGCCGATGCCCGAGGTGATCAGGTTGGTGTAGTAACCCAGCCGGCGGGCTTCGCCGATCAGTTCGGCCAGGTCCTGGCGCACCAGCGGTTCACCGCCGGAAAAGCCGATTTGCGCCGCGCCCATCTCCCGAGCCTCGGCCATGACCTTGAACCACTGCTCGGTGCTCAGCTCCTGGCCCTGGGCGGCAAAGTCCAGCGGGTTGGAGCAGTACGGGCATTGCAGCGGGCAGCGGTAGGTGAGCTCGGCCAGCAACCACAGCGGCAGGCCGACCTCCGGCGTGGGCGGCAACTCAGGCGAGGACGATCCAGTGTTCGGCACGGGCCACCTCCATGAACTGCTCGATGTCTTCGGCCACTTCCGGGACATCGGGGAATTGCTGTTCGAGTTCGCTGATGATGGCGGCCACGTCACGCTGGCCGTCGATCAAGCCGCCAATCAGGCTGGCGCTGTCGTTGAGCTTGATCATGCCTTCGGGGTACAGCAGCACATGGCCTTTCTGCGCCGGTTCGTACTGGAAGCGGTAGCCGGGGCGCCAGTTCGGCACCTGATTGCGGTCGAAACTCATAGGGTGATTCCCTTGTGCCACACCCGTTCCTGGGTGACGGAATGATAGGGCGGGCGGTTCAGCTCGTAGGCCATGCTCATGGCGTCGAGCATGCTCCAGAGGATATCCAGCTTGAACTGCAGGATCTCCAGCATACGCTCCTGGCCCGCGCGGGTGGTGTAGTGCTGCAGGGTAATCGCCAGGCCGTGCTCTACGTCACGACGAGCCTGGCCCAGGCGGGTGCGGAAGTATTCGTAGCCGGCCGGGTCGATCCACGGGTAGTGCTGTGGCCAGCTGTCCAGGCGCGACTGGTGGATTTGCGGGGCGAACAACTCGGTCAGCGAACTGCTGGCTGCTTCCTGCCAACTGGCGCGGCGGGCGAAGTTGACGTAGGCATCGACGGCAAAGCGTACGCCGGGCAGTACTAGCTCTTGCGAACGCAGCTGGTCCGGGTCCAGGCCGACAGCCTGGCCCAGGCGCAACCAGGCTTCGATGCCGCCGTCCTCGCCAGGCGCGCCGTCGTGGTCGAGCAGGCGCTGGATCCACTCGCGGCGTACTTCGCGGTCAGGGCAGTTGGCCAGGATCGCGGCATCCTTCATCGGGATGTTGACCTGATAGTAGAAGCGGTTGGCCACCCAGCCCTGGATCTGCTCACGGGTGGCGCGGCCTTGGTACATCGCCACGTGGTACGGGTGATGAATGTGGTAATAGGCGCCCTTGGCGCGCAGGGCCTGCTCGAATTCGGCAGGGGACATTGGCAATGCGTCGCTCATCAGGCCTCCTTACAACTCAATGCTCATTCCGTCGAAGGCAACTTCCACACCGCGGCGCTGGACTTCGGCGCGCTCCGGGGAGTCTTCATCGAGAATCGGGTTTGTGTTGTTGATGTGGATAAGCACTTTGCGCTGACGCGGGAAAGCGTCCAGCACTTCGAGCATGCCGCCCGGGCCGTTCTGCGCCAGATGGCCCATTTCGCGGCCCGTGCGAGTGCCCACGCCACGGCGTTGCATTTCATCGTCTTCCCACAGCGTGCCGTCGACCAGCAGGCAGTCGGCGCCGTGCATCATCGCCAGCAGCTTGTCGTCCACCTGGCCCAGGCCTGGAGCGTAGAACAGCTTGCCGCCGGTGCGGGTGTCTTCGACCAGCAGGCCCAGGTTGTCGCCCGGGTGCGGGTCGAAGCGGTGCGGCGAATAAGGCGGTGCGGCGCTGCGCAGAGGGAATGGGGTGAACTTGAGGTTTGGGCAGGCCTCGATAACGAAGCTGCCTTCCAGCTCGATGCGGTTCCACTGCAGGCCACCGTTCCAGTGGCTGAGCATGTTGAACAACGGGAAGCCGGTGGTGAGGTCCTGGTGGACCATGTCGGTGCACCACACCTGGTGCGGGCAGCCTTCACGCAGGCTGAGCAGGCCGGTGGTGTGGTCGATCTGGCTGTCCAGCAGCACGATGGCGTTGATGCCGGTGTCGCGCAGGGCCCGGGCTGGCTGCATCGGCGCGAAGGCCTGGAGCTGGGCGCGGATGTCGGGCGAGGCATTGCACAGCACCCAGTGTACGCCGTCGTCGGACAGGGCGATGGACGACTGAGTGCGCGCAGTGGCCCGCAGGGTGCCGTCACGAAAGCCCTTGCAGTTGACGCAGTTGCAGTTCCACTGCGGGAACCCGCCACCGGCGGCGGAGCCGAGAACCTGGATGTACATGGCCACTCTCTATGCAAAAAACCGGATCGGAAAAACGAAAACGCCCCGGCAGGCCGAGGCGTGGAACCCTAAGCCGGGCTTAGCGGTTAGCGAAGTACATGGTGACTTCGAAGCCGATACGCAGATCAGTGTATGCAGGTTTGGTCCACATGGGATTACTCCTTCCGGATGGGTTTGGGGTTGCTCAGTTACTACTTGGGTACCACCACGCACTGGAGGTTCCCGGAACTGGGATTGCGCTATCTTACAAGAAAAATTTGTACTGGAAGGTTAATTATTCGAAAAGTGCCGTTGCATTTTGCGTAACAATCACGGGCCTGGATCACTTCCACGTAGGGCTTGGCGCGGCAGCGTTGGCCAAACACAACCAGGAGGCGTCTGCATCGAGCAGGTTACCCAGCAGGTGGTCCAGATCCGTCTGCCGCGTGTTCAGAATAGCCCTGCGCAACGTATCCAGCCTGCCGGGTTGTGTAGCCAGGTGTGTCTGCCACGCCCATTCGGCGACATCGGCGTTGGCCATGGCCGGTTCATCGAATTGACTGGCCAGGGCCTGCTGGGTGTCTGGGTCAAGGGTGACACCCTTGCTGAGTAGCGTGAGCAGGTGGTCGAGGATCTGTGCCTGGTGGGTGTGCGGCGATTGCACCCCGAACAACAGGCCGCCGACTCCCTCTATCTGACGAAAGGTACTGAATACCGCATAGCCAAGTTGCAGCTCCACCCGCAGCCGCTGGTAAACCGGCCCTTGCAGCAGTTGCGCGAGCAAGCGGCCGCTGGCTTCGCGGGTTGCAGGCAGCGGGCAGAACAGCAGTAAGGCATGTTCACTGCCCGGTACTTCGGCATGCTGCCAACGGCGGTTGGCCCAGGTGCGCAGGGGGCTTGGTAGCGAGCCGTGCCCTGGGCAGTGCTGCAGCGCAGTGCCCAGGGCGCTCCGGGCTGAATCGTCGAAGCCTGCGGCCAGGCCGTGCCAGCGTGTGTGCTGCCACAGCTTGTCGAGTTGCTGCTGCTCCAGCGTGCAGGCAGGCACAGCAGGGGGCGGGGTGCCGAGCACCGCGTCAGGCAGTTGCTTGAGCAAGGCCCTGATGGGGATCAGGGCCGCTGGTGGCGTTGTGCAAGGCAACCAGCATCTGGCCGGGGGGCTGACGATCAAAACCAAGGCCTGCGTTACTGCCCGCAGCACCGCTGCCGGTAGCCCGGCGCAGCGCAACTGCCAGTACTCCCCGGCAGCCGTGAATTGCAGTTGTACCGAGGCGCGTTCACAGCGCTCCTGCAGTGGCGCCAGGGCCTGTTCGAGCACACCCTGCAAACGTTGGCGCAGCGTTGAGGGTACGTGCCAGCGCAGGTAGAGCGCTGCGTATTGGCGGGCGCCAGGAAGCAGCTCACTGACCCGCAGTGCTGCCGGTACAGGCTTTGTACTCGCACTGGGTAGACCAGCCATCAGCAAGGGGTCGACCAAGGGCATGTGCCATTCGCCATACACGTTGCATGGCAGGCCTTGCAGCACGGCTTGAAGGGCCTGCAAACCGTGCGCATCCAACTTGGCGAACGGCTGCCCCGTGCTGTCACGGCGGGCCAGTTCAAGTGCACTGGCGCTGCGTTCGCGACTGTGTTGCAGCAGGCCGAATTCGCGGTTCAACAGCTCGAGGTCGGCCTGGCGGATGAAGCTGAACCAGCCTCGCAACAGGGCGCTGGCTTCGTCTGCGCAGGCGTCGGCGCTGAGCTTAAGGTCGAGGTGCCACAGCAGCTGGCCGGCAAAGGCATACAGTGTTTCGGCCTTGAAACGTTGCAGCCATCCACGCGCGCGAAGTGCGCCCAGCCAGGTACCCGGGCGGCTGTCGCCGAGGCAGGCGATCAGCAGCTCCAGCGCTTGCTCGGCACCTGCCGGGAGGTTTTCGTGAGTGAAGGCCAGTGGTGTAGCCGTCGCCGACAATGGCGGCGGTTCGACTTGCGGCACATGCTTGCCTGTGGCGAACAGCGTCGCATGCTGCCGGCCAAGTTGCTCCAGCTCATCCAGCGGCTGCGGCCCGCACAGGCTCAAGACGATCTGCCCGCCCTGGTAGAAGCGTTGGTGGAAGCCCGTAAGTGCTTGCTGAAAGGCAGGGGCCTGCAGGGCCAGGGTATACCGGTTGCCGGCATGAAATGCGCCCAACGGATGGCCTTGCGACACTGATTGCAACAAGGTGAATTGCTGCTGGGCCTGCGGGTTGCGTGACCAGGCAATGAACTCGGCGTGGATCACTTCACGCTCGCGGCGTTGGCGCTCGATGCCCAGATCCGGTTCGGCGAGCATCTGGCACAGGCGCTCGAGGCCCCCGGCCAAGGCATTGGGCGGCACTTCGAAGAAAAAGTCGGTGGTGCGTTCCCGGGTGCTGGCGTTGACCTGGCCGCCCAGGGTCTGCACGTAACGCATCAGGCCGTCGTCCAGCGCAAAGCGTGGGGTGCCTAGGAAGAACAGGTGTTCGAGGAAGTGGGCCAGGCCCGGCCATTTGCCCGGTGCGTCATGGCTACCCGCATGTACCCGTAGGGCAGCGGCCGAACGCTTTAGGCGCGGGGCGTGGCGCAGGGTCAGTTGCAGGCCGTTGGCGAGGGTGAGGTGGCGGATGGCGTCAGGCATGGGGGCTCCGGTTGCTGCTGTCCATGCTAACCCATTTGTTTGCAGGCTCGGCCTCTTCGCGGGTTTACCCGCGAAGAGTTCGTCAGCCCTTACGCAGATGCAGCTCCTGTCGCAGGTCAGTCAGATAAGGAAATGCCTGCCGCCCATGCACCACTTGCTCATGCTCCAGCTCCGCCAGCAACAGGCATTCATCCCGCCCGCCCATGGCCAGCAAACTACCATCCGGGCCGATGATGCTGCTCTGCCCGCAATACTGGATCTCGCCTTCCGCGCCGCAGTAATTGGCATACACCAGGTAGCACTGGTTCTCCTGCGCCCGTACCCTTACGGTCACCTGGCAGATGAAGTCATACGGCGCCATGTTCGCCGTCGGCACCAGGATCAGCTCGGCACCCGCCAGCGCCAGGCGTCGGGCGTTTTCCGGGAACTCGATGTCGTAGCAGATCAGCAGGCCGACTTTCCAGCCTTCAAGCTCGACCACCGGAAAGTGGTCCGGGCCTGCGCTGAACATCGAACGGTCCAGTTCGCCAAACAGGTGGGTCTTGCGGTAGTTGCACAGGCTGCGGCCATGGGCATCGATCAACTGCACGCTGTTGTAGATCGCGCCATCATCTGCCCGCTCCGGGTAGCCATAGACAATGGCAATGCGGTGGGTCTGGGCGATTTCCACTACCTCCATGGCCGCCGGGCCATCGTCAGCTTCGGCCAGGCGCTCGACCTGGGGTAGGCCGATGTTGTAGCCGGTCAGGAACATCTCCGGGCACACCAGCAGCTGTGCGCCGCGCTCGGCTGCCAACTGTGCCTGATGGCGCAGCCGTTGCAAGTTGCCGGGCACGTCCAGTGGCTTGGGTGTGCCCTGGAACAAAGCGATGCGCATGACGCCTCCTTGATTCAGTCTGCCAGGGCAATAGGGCCGATTTCATCGAACACATCGCCCGGGCCTGGGTTGTCCGGGTGGGTGTGGCCACCGAAGTGGTTCATGATACCCCACACCGCATTCAGCGACGTTTGCACCGCGCCCTCCACCCAGGCGGGTGTCCACGATACATCGTCACCGGCGATGAACATGCCGCGCTGCTCGGCGGGCATGTTCTGCTGCATGAAGTGTGCGTACATGCGCTGGTTGTAGCGGTAGTGACCCGGCAGTGCGCCCTTGAAGGCGCCCAGGAAGTGCGGATCCGCCTCCCACGAAATGGTGATTGGATCGCCGATGATGTGCCCGGCGATATCGGTTTTCGGATAGATCTTCTTCAGCGCATCCAGGGCCAGTTGCACGCGCTTTTCCACCGGATGCGGCAGCATTTTCAGCGCATCGCTCATCCACGCATAGGACAGGCAGATCACCCCCGGCTTGTCGTCGCCGTTGTCGAACAAGTAGGTGCCGCGGGTGAGGCGGTCGGTGAGGGTCATGCTCATCAGGTCGCGGCCGGTTTCCGGGTCCTTGTCCTTCCAGAATGGTCGGTCGACCATGACGAACGTCTTCGACGACTGCATGTAGCGGGTGCGGTCCAGGGCCATCCACATCTTTTGCGAGAACAGCGATTCCTCGCAGTCGATCTGGGTGGTCAGCAGCCAGGTCTGGCAGGTGGCGAGCACGGCGCCGTAGTGGCGGGTGTCGCCCCAGTTGTCGGTGACCGCCAGGCGGCCATCGGCGGCACGGGCAATGCGTTTCACCCCCGTTCGTGGCGCGCCGCCATGCAGGCCGCTCAGGCTGGTGCCCTCCGGCCAGTGGGCGCAGCGCTCCGGCACATGACGCCAGATCCCTTGTGGCACCTGCTCCACACCACCGACGACCAGGTGTTGGTGGTCGTCGCAGTTGGTCATCACCACGCGGAAGATTTCCAGCATCGAGTTGGGGAAGTCCGAGTCCCAGCCACCGGTGCCGAAGCCGACCTGGCCGAACACTTCGCGGTGCTGGAAGCTCAGTTTGGCGAACGAGCGTGAGGTGGCGACGAAATCGTAGAACGTGCGGTCGTCCCACAGTGGTACCAGCTTGTTCCACAGCGCTTTGAGGCGCGGTACATCCCGATCGCGGATGGCTTGCTGGATGTCGGCGAACTGGGCACCACTTTCCAGCGCGTCGGCCCAGGCGTCGGCCACTTCGTGGAACAGCTTGGGCAAGTCGGTGGTTTTTTCGGCGTAGTAGGTCTGGCCTTCCAGGTCGATCACGGTGCTGCCCGAGGCCGGCGTCAGCGGGTTAGGGAAGGGCTTGGTTTCCAGGCCCAATTTGTCCACATAGTGGTAGAAGGCAGTGGACGATACCGGAAAGCGCATGCCACCCAGCTCGGCGATGATCCCGTCGGTGCCATTGAAGGCTTGCGAGCGCAGCCGGCCGCCCAGTTTGGAGGCCTCATACACCACCGGTTTGAGGCCTAGCTTCATCAGCTCGTAGGCCGCCACCAGGCCGGCAATACCGGCACCCACGATGGCCACTTCTTCACCGTGGCGCTCAGCCGGAATACTGCCCAGGCCTGCGGGGTGTTCCAGCCAGTCGTCGAAAGCGAAGGGGAAATCCGGGCCGAAGATGGTGATGGGCTTTTTGCCGTCGGCGGGGTGGCGGTTTTTCTTGTTCATGAAGTGACCTTGCCAGAGGGGCTGCGCGGGTGGCGGAGCCTGAGTATAGGAGATGGCTGGAGGTCATTTTAGGGAGTGGAGTGTTCGTTAATAAGGCACAGAGTGGTGTCTGAATGTAGCTTTTGTCGTCATATTTACCATTTAAATGATATTTATGACGATTCAGGTCAGGGATGCCAAGTGATTCACCGTCTCGGGAAACTTCTGTACAAGACGAATCAATGCGACGGCCTGTGCATTGGGCCTGGAACGGCCTTGCTCCCAATTCTCCAGCGTTCTGGCATTGGTCCGTAAATAATTTGCGAACAGCGCCCTGGACATGTTGAGGCGCTGGCGGAGCTCTAACAGTTCGTTAGGTGCCAAGGGGGCAAGCTCGGTGAAGCTGACTTTGTGCGAGCGCAGGGTTTTCTTGCCTTGGCGATCTTCAGCTAGTGCATCGAAGCCTTCAGTGAGCTCAGTGAACAGGTTGCGGTGCATGGTTTGTCCTCGACAGGTATTCGCGCTCGAGCAGGGTTCGCAGTATTTTTCGCTCGGTGTCGCTCAAGTCATCTTGCATGTCTTTCCCGTACACGGTGAAAAGCCAGAACTGACTGCCAGGAAGCCAGAAGTAGTAGATGACGCGGATGCCACTTCGCTTCCCCTTGTGACGTTGAGCATCAGAGAACCTCAGCTTTCTGAGGCCACCTGTGCCTTTGATCACATCTCCGGCAAGCGGACCGTTCATCAAGAAGCGCTGCAAGGAACGAAAACCCTCGTCACTCAGATAGCTGGCACGATGCCGCTCGAAAGGGGGGAGCTCGACAAAAACTGCTTCCATGGTGTGTACGTTATCTGCGTATAGTTTCGTGTTGGCCACGAGGTATGTCAATCCATCGCTAGCCAGCCTATACGCATTCGAGCTACACCTAAGGCGTAGTGAGTTGCAGCGTGTTACTTAGATCGCTGTACAGTCCGAGTGCCATTTCAAAGTGGTTGCCCACGGTCCACCTTGCTGCTGAGAATGATTGACGTGGTGGTCTTCTCCACCCCGTCGACACTGCCGATCTGGTCGAGCAACTGGTCCAGTTGCTCAGGCGAATCCGTAAGCAGCCAGGCCACGTAGTCGAACTCGCCGCTCACTGCGCACAGCTGCTGGACTTGGCCCATGGCACTCAGGCGCCGCACCACTTCCTTGCCGGAGCGCGGCTGCACCTTGATACCCACATACGCCTGCAGCCCGCCACCCAGCACCCGCTGACCCAAGCGCACGCCATAACCGGAGATGACCTTGTTCTTCTCCAGCCGCTCCAGGCGCGAGTTGACGGTGGTCCGGGCGATACCCAATTGGCGGGCGAGTGTGGCGACGCTTTCGCGGGCGTTGATTTGCAGCAGGGCGATCAGCTGGCGATCGATCTCATCCAGCGTGATGGAGCGGGAATCCGACATGACGAGTCTCTTCGGTTGGCCTGCTAGCCTAGCGAGCGACTGCCAATCAGGGCAAGACCGCTTCTACAGCGACCGCGCTGGCCTGAAGAGACATGTAACCATAATAGTTACATTTTTGGGGCTGTAAGCGTGTTGCTAAACGGGAACTGTCTAGTGCAACCATTGCACTGTATGATTAGCCCATGCCCACGATCCATCGGTTGTCCAATTGCGTAGTCTGCCTGTATGCAAATGATCATCTGCCGCCGCATTTCCATCTGCGACTCAGTGATGGTCGTCAGGCACTGATCGCGATCAATGACCTGACCCCGATGGTCGGCTTCGGCGCTTCGCGGGTTTCCCTGCAAGAAATGAGTGAAGCGCTTGAATGGGCTTCGCGGAACAGGGCTCGACTGCTAGCAATGTGGGAGGAGCTGAATCCATGACCAACAAACAATTCCAGCTGACCGAGGTGGCTGCGGTCGCCCCTGGTTCATTGCTGCTGAGCTTTGCGGACGGCCAGCAATTCACCGTGGTTCTGGATGAAATCATTGGAAAGCACGCGACGTTGGCCCCGCTTGCCAATCCCAAGGTGTTCGCAAAGGTCGCAATTGGTGAGTGGAAAGATACGGTCATCTGGGCCGGTGACGAAAATCTTGAACTTGCCGCCGACAACCTTCGTGCCAGAGCTGTCGAACAGGCAGGGGAGTGTTCACATGAGTTCATCTGGAACTGGATGGCCAGGCATGGGCTGACGTTGGATCGTGCAGCTCAGGAGCTGGGGCTGAGCAGGCGTATGTTGGCCTACTATCGCAGTGGTGAAAAACCCGTACCGAAGACCGTAGCCTTGGCTATGAAAGGGTGGGAGGCACTCCGGTTGGCTGAGGCTGAGGCTGAGGCTGAGGCTAATAGCGTATCTCGTGGCTCGTCTGGCCAGTACGCAAACAGGTTGATTGGCCAAGGGCGTGCACGGAAGAAGCGAGCCTAAATGCTCAACTGAATGGCAAGCATGAAAAAGCCGCGCGTGAGCGCGGCTTTGTCGAATCTGGTGGTCCCTCAACTACTCGACAGCCGCCGTCAGTTCTGGATTGCCAAAACCGGCGAGACTTGCGTTCGACTCCTTGAAGTAAGTGCTCCAGAACTGCTCCAGGTTCTGAATCATCTTTCCACTGCGGTACCCGTTTTTGGCAGTGGTCGGTACGAAGGCTGCGCCATGCACGTAGACGCGCGCTCCGCTGAAATCACCCAGCAGTTTCTGCTTCTCGACCTTGGCTATTTCGACCTTCGGATCTATCTGACGGATACCGTTGGACTGATAGAAGCTTCCGAAGTCGCTGTACTCCAGCATGTCGGACATCAGCAGAATGACATGCTCGCTGACGCCTTCAGCCTTGGCCAGGTCCTCGCCCACTGCTTTCAGGCTGAACAGGATCTCACTGCGGGGAATGTCGGAGCTCGACTTGCCCATGGTGGCGGCAAAGACCTTGCCGAAGCCTTGGAACATCTGCGCAGGTTGGTGCTTGAGGCAGGACTCGAACTTACGGGTGGCCATCATCGGTACGCTACCCAATACCTTCGGGTCGATTGGTTGCTCCAGCTCGCCGGCGTAGCGCAGGCGGGTGTAGTGACCTTCAAGGTACGCGCTGAAGGAGTACAGGCGGATCTTGTCGCCTGGCTGCATGAAGCGCTTGATGTGGCCCCAGGCAGTTCGTTGCAGGTCTTGGGTCAGGGGAGTGGTCTGGTCCACGACCACGGTCAGCATCCGGCCGGACGGCGAAGTGCGGAACTCGTCGATGCGGGCTTGGGCGTAGCAGCTCGGAACGTCATTACGTTCAGCCGCCAGCAGAGCGGTAGGCGCGAGCAGCAGCGCCAGAGCCAGGCTCTTGAAATTCATGGTGCCTCCAGGGGGTGTGGGTAGAGCGGCTACGCAAGGGCGCAGCCGCTCAGTGCAGGCTTAGGCACGCTGGGTGCTTTGCTTGACCATCAGTTGCAGGCGACGAGCGCGCTTGATGGTGTCGAGATCAACACCTTTGGTGGTGGCCACGAAGGACAGGTCATCGTCGTGGAACTCAGTCAGGTCACCGAACTGGTTCGGGTCGAACCCGCCAGCAGCGGGTGCTGCAACAGGGGCTGCTGCAACAGACGCGGGTGCAGCTTGGACTACAGGCGCGGCAACTGCCGGGGCGGTTTCGACGACTGGCGCAGCGTGCACGACGGCCACAACAGGCTGGGTTTCGACTGGGACATTCACTTGAACAGCCACAGTCGGTGCAGGTGCAGGTGCGGCAGGTGCTACGAAGGTTTTCGCTACACTTCTGAAGGTGTCGCGAAGTTGGAACAATGACGGGTCATCGATCTGATTCATCCGTGGCAAGGCTACCCGAATGATTTCATCAATCCTCGCAGAGTCGTTGTTGGCAATGGCAGTGTTCAGGTCAGCAGTCGACTTCTTGATGTAGTTTTCCAATACCGCCCGGCTGTCTTTACCGAGTTGTTCAGCAATCGCTTTCTGATCAGTCCAGGCTTTGCCCGCGTCCTGCTCTTCAATGAAGCGGATGAAGGTACGGCGTACGTTGTCTTTGCGCAGCTCTTCGCGATCACCGCCTTTCACGCGGAATTGCGCCAGCTGAAGAGCCTGGAGCTTGCCGAGGGCTGATTGGGCGTCATTGGCAATGCTGCGGGCTTTGGCTTCGTGATAACGCGTGAACTCACTCGCGCTGGAGAACTTGTGCACCAACTCCCAAGCCTTGCGCGAGTAGGTACCGGCGAAGCCGAAGGTGTAGGCCAGGAAGGTGGAGGTGAACTGGATGAAAATGAACAGTGCACTCAGCACCGCAAATGTCACGAGGCTTGCGCGGTGGAGAGCATCAATCTGGTCCTGGGCAGATTTGCCAGCGGTATCGTTGGCGATGGACTGCATGTCGCCCGGCAACGGGAAGTCGTCCTCACCGCTGGCAGGGAAGTCGTCAGCTGCTTGCGAGACAGCCGGAGGGTTGGCGATCAGGTCAGCCTCTTGTGCATTGAGGGTCTCGGTACGTACCCAGAACGCAGCGACGGCCAGGATGACGATAAACACGGCATAACCGATAACGATGCCGTAACGCTTGGCCGGCATAGCGCCATCCTGTGGCACCTTCACGCGGTTCAGCATTCGCTGATATTCCGGGCGCCCGTCATCGATGTTGGTGTTATCGATGGTCACGATGTCACGGGACACCATGTCGCCATCAGCACCACCGTGACGCAGTTCCTCGTAACCCATGATCTTGCCGACGATGCTGTTGAGGTATAGCTGACGGCCAGCAAACTCAGACAGAAAAACACCGATGATCGATATGACCAACCCGATGCCAAATGCACCTGCTACGGCAGTGTCGGGGGTTGCGAGCGTCAACGCAAAGGGTGCGAGCGCGTAGCCGAAAGCCGTGGCCTCGATCAGCATCAGTACGATGATGATCGCCCACATGCCGAAACCTTTTTCTTTGCGGTTGTCTTCTCCGATCTTGCCCAGGTAGTCCTGGCAGCGCTTGAAGTGCGCTTCCGACGGCTGGTGGTCACGGTAGTAGGTTTCGTATTTCAGGTTCAGCTGGTTTTCCGACTCGTAGAAGCCGACAGCTTCCGGGTTTTTCGGGGTCGGTTGCTCCTTCGAGCCCGGATTCTTGACCCAATGTGCCAGGCGGCCGACCCAAGGGGTGTTGATGCGCGCCTTCATCAGGGCGTAGCGCACCTCGTACCAGTTGGTGATGATCGGGATGGCCAGGAACGTCAGCAGGACGATTGGCAGGACGATGTGCCAGTAGAGGGCGAAAAACGTCTGGATGGTTTCGAGCATGGGTAATTCTCCTTAGCCGCGCTTCTTCGGTTGGAACTGCGCCACGTAGGCGTCACCCTGTTTCGGGTAGTAGATTTCGCCGGCCACCGCATTGCCTGCACGTTTGTCGAACACGATGTCCATGCAGGAAACCGGAGTGCTCTTTTGGTCGAGCGCGAAAACGCGGTAAAGCACCTGAGTCTCACCTTCGTAGGTGTTGGCGACCGACTTGAAGGGGGCAGAGTCCTTCCTGTTGGCGGTACCGACGTTCGAGGTGAACTGCATGATCGGCACCCCGGCAGCTGCACCCGTGTCACGCAGCACGGCAACGGGGCCTACTGCGGCCACGTGGCCATTGACCTTGCTCGCCCAGACTCCACCGTTGAGGCCTGGCAGGAAGTCAGTGGTCGAGTAGTCTTTCAGCGCCTTACCGGTGGCCAGGTTTTTCACCTCACCCTCGACGCGCGGCAGGTCCCCAACGCAAGAGGTGACAGGTGCATCGGCGTATGCCGAGCTGATCATGGAGAAGGTCGAGCTCTTCGGCTGAATGCGGGACGACAGCATCGAGGTGGTCGTGGTAACCGGCACACCACCGAAGTCGATACCGCCTTTACCTCCGAGTTGGACCACAACATCCTGGGCCGGGGTGGTTGGCAGTACGGGGGCCTTCTTGTTGATAACCGGAGCTTCCAGCTTGGCGGGCGTGCTCACTGGCTGCTTCGCAGCAGTAGCGACCTGAATGGGTTTGGACGGGGTGCTCGGCTTTGCGGCGACCGTCTTGGCTTTGACCTTGGACTCGACGGCGGTGCCATGAGCCAGGTACTTGGCGCTAGAACGCTCGTCACGCACGCGTTGCGCCAGAACCTGCTCGTTGTCGACTTCGACGATCTCCACTCGGCGGTTCTTCGCTCGGCCGGCATCGGTGGTGTTATCTGCCACAGGCCGTGCGGAGCCTGCCCCCTGGAAGAAGATGTCCTGTTTCGGAACGCCAATCGCAGCCATCATGTCAGCGACGGTTTGAGCGCGTTTTTCGGACAGTCTCTGGTTAAGTTCGGCACCACCCGAAGAGTCGGTGTGACCGACCACCAAGAGCTTCTTGGCGGGGACACCTGGCCGAGTTGCTGCGCGATCACGCGCGAACTCTTGTGCCATCATGCTCAGCTTGCGATAGCCCTCAGCGGTCAGGGTTGCCGAACCCGAAGAGAACATCTCGGCGACTTCGATCTGGGCTTCCACGCCGACAGACTTCTTCTGGCCGCTGGCATCAACCATTTCTACTTCCCGCACTTCGGCGGTGAGACCCTGCTCGGCAGCCACAGCCTTCAGACGATCGACACGCTGCTTGTACGCATACAGTGCAGCGCAGCCCAGCGCTCCGCCAGCGACAGCGCCTGCGGCAATCTGATTGCCGTTGCCACCAGCGGCAGCAACAACACCGCCTACGACGAGCGAGCCGAGAACCGCGCCGGCACCACAGGCGAATTTGCCGGAGCGCTCTCCCAGCGTTTTATCGATCGTTGCGCATCCACTCAACCCCACGGCAATAGCCGTAGCGAGAGCTGTGCGTTGCATTGTCTTTGTGCTCAGCATGCCCCTTCCTCTTTCTTCTGCCCAACCCGGGCGAATACCAGCGTTACCGCTGAAACTGTTGCAGCGTCGGCCGCAATTTCCTTGCATCGATAGCACCGTAACGGTGCTATCGAAAAATTCACGCGCTGGGGGCTGAAATCGAATCGACCCTGCGCGAGGCCGCTGTGCAGGGCGAGATTGAGTGCATGCGTCTTGACATGGGGGGAGATAGAAAACGACTCCATGTTCTCTGCGATGCGCCATCCAGGGCGGAATGTGGCAATTTGCTACCTTAATGTTTCCGTATCAAGATGTGAACAAGTTCAACCGGTTCTTCGGCGCTAGTTACTGCCTTTCTCCCAAAGAAGGGGTGCCAAATAACGTGGAGACATCCTCACTCTGCAGCTGGCTCACAGCCATGGCTCAGAAATACGCCCATTTCAGTCCAGGCCATCTGGCCGATGTGGTCAATCTCAACCCTCTGGCTGGGCGTGGACACACGGTGGACACATCGAAGGGTTGTGAAAGGTGAGGGAGACGGGAAATAGCAGACTGTAGAAACGACAAAGCCGCGCAGTGCGCGGCTTGTAAGCTGGTGGGCCCACACGGACTCGAACCGTGGACCAAAGGATTATGAGTCCTCTGCTCTAACCGACTGAGCTATAGGCCCTCAGTAAGTGGCCGGATTATAACGAGGGTTTCGCACCTGTGCCATCTGAAAGATCCGATAGTGCTATGCGAAGAAACGCGGCCGCAAATTCCTCTGGCGGCAGCGGCAGGCTGACGATGTAGCCCTGGATCTGCTCGCATCCTTCGGCTGCCAGAAAACGCTGCTGGGCTTGGTTTTCAACACCCTCGGCAATGATCGTCAGTTGCATGCTGCGGCCCAGGGCGATGATCGCACGGGCGATGGCCGCGTCGTGGGGGTCGTCAGGCAGGCCGCGGATGAACGACTTGTCGATCTTGAGGATGTCCAGCGGCAGGCGCTTGAGATAGCTCAGCGAGGAGTAGCCGGTGCCAAAGTCGTCGATGGCCAACTGCACGCCCAGTTTTTTCAGCTGGTACAGCACAGCCAAGGCCTCTTCTGCCTGGCTCATGATGAAGTTTTCGGTGATTTCCAACTGCAAGTCGCCGGCCTTGAGCTGGTGCTGCTTGAGCAATTGCTCGATGCGTCGGGCAAGGTTTGGGTGGCGTAGCTGGGCGCCAGCGAGGTTGATCGACAACGGGCCGAACGGTTCATAGTGTTGTTTCCAGGCCTGCATCTGCCGGCAGGCTTGCTCAAGCACCCAGTCGCCGAGCTGGAGAATGGTGCCGTTCTCTTCCGCCAGGTGGATGAAGTGCTCCGGCGGTACTTCACCAAAGGTGGGGTGGCTCCAGCGGATCAGCGCCTCGGCGCCTACCAGGCTTTGGGTCTTGAGGCTGAGCTTGGGCTGGAAGCACAGGCTCATTTCGTTGCGTTCGACGGCGCGGCGCAGCTCGTGCTCAAGGGCGATGCGCTCGCTGGCCTGAGCGGTGAGGTCGCGGGTGTAGGCTTCGACGCGGTTGCGGCCTTTGGCCTTGGAGCGGTACATGGCCGCGTCGGCGTTGCGGATCAATGTCGCGACATCAGTGCCGTCCTGTGGGTACAGGCTGATGCCGATACTGGCGCTGGTAAAGAACTCGTGCTCACCGGCCTGGAACGGCGCGACGAAGCAGGCCAGCAGTTTGTTGGCGATGGTGCTGGCGTCACTGGGCTTGTGCAGGCCCGGTAGCAGGATGATGAACTCGTCGCCGCCCAGGCGGGCCACAGTGTCGACGTCACGTACCTGTTCCTTCAGGCGCTGGGCGATGCCTTTGAGCAGCAGGTCGCCGACCGGGTGACCGAGGCTGTCGTTGATGTGCTTGAAGCGGTCGAGGTCGAGGAACAGCACCGCGCCCTGGCGGTTCGACACTTGCGCGCAGGTAAGCACGGCCTGCAGGCGGTTCTCGAACAGGGCGCGGTTGGGCAGCCCGGTCAGCGGGTCGTGGTGGGCCTGGTAGTCGAGCTTGGCCTGGGCGTGCTTGAGGCTGGAAATATCGGCAAACACGGCCACGAAATGCGTGATCTCGCGTTCGTTGTTGCGCACCGCACTGATGGTCAGCCAGCCGGGGTACAGTTCGCCGTTCTTGCGTTTGTTGTAGATCTCGCCTTGCCAGTGGCCTTCGTCGGTAAGCTGGTGCCACATGGCGGCATAAAAGGCGCTGTCGTGCTGGCCGGAAGCGAGCAGGCGCGGGGTTTGGCCCAGGGCTTCGATTTCGCTATAGCCGGTGATCTCACTAAAAGCGCGGTTGACGGCACTGATGCGTTGGTCGATGTCTGTGATCAGCACGCCTTCGGCGGTGTTCTCGAACACGGTGGCCGCCAGTTGCAGCTTTTCCTGCATCAGATGGCGTTCGGTGATGTCTCGGGCAATGGTCAGCATGCAATCGACGCCGGCAATCGGCAGGGGCCTGGCGGACAGCTCGCAGAGGCGGATCTGCCCGTCACTGCGGCGGATGTGGCAGGTGAAGTCGCGCACGAAGCCGTCACGGTTGAGCTGGTCGACGAGGCGCTTGCGCTCGTTGAGGTCGACCCAGATACCCAGGTCCAGCGAGGTTTGGTCGATGGTCGGGTTGAGGTCATAGCCGGTAAGGCGGCAGAAGCCCTCGTTCACCTCCAGCAGCAAACCGTCGCTCTGGCGCGACAGTAACAGGCCGTCGGGCGAGGCGTGAAAGGCTTTGGCGAACTTCTCTTCCGAGGTTTGCAGCTGTTCCTGGGTTTCCTTGAGCTGGCTGATATCGCGTACTGCCACCACCAGCGCCGGGGTGCCGTCGAGCTCGAAGGTTTCGGCCGAGGTCAGGCCGGTGAACAGTTGGCCGTTGCTGCGGCGGAAGCTCATTTCAAGGTTACGGATACCGCCCTGGTGCAGGCGTTCGAGCACCCGCGGGCCGCTGCCTTCGACACCCCACAGGTTGAGGTCGGTGGCGGTACGGCCAATCACCTGGCCTGGGGTCAGGCCGATCTGTTCTTCGAACGCTTCGTTCACCTCCAACAGGCAGCCATCACTGTGACGGGCGATCAGCAAAATATCGGGGCACTGCTGGAACACCGAGGCGAACTTCTGCTCGGACAGGCGCAGGGCGTCCTCGGTGCGCTTGGTTTCGCTGATGTCGATCATCAGCCCGCGCATCACCGGTTGGTGGCCGTGCTCGATCATGCTGACAATATTGCGTACCCAGAGGGGCTGGCCGTCGGCTCGGATTACCCGGTAATCCAGGCTGTGGTCGCGCCCGGCTGCAGTTTCGCTGTCGCAGTAGGCCTGGGCCCAAAGGGCGTCCTCCGGGTGCAGAATGCTGCGCCAGAAACCAGGCTTGAGCCAGTCACTCAAGGGGTAGCCGAGCAGGTCTTCGGCATGCGGCGAAACGTAGCTGTAGGTGAAGTCTTTGGCATCGGCTTCCCAGGCGATGGCCGACAGGCTTTCTATCAAACCTCGGTAGTGGTATTCGCTGCTGCGCAGTTCCTGTTCCAAGGCAATGCGCCGTGAAATTTCCGAACTGAGGCGGCGGTTGATGCGGATCACCACGGCCAGTACGGCCATCAGCAGCAGCACCGTTGGCAGGCCATACACCAGCAGGTCGGACCAGAACATCCGCTGGTCGACCACATTGCCTACCCAGCGCTGCTGTATCTGGCTGACTTCGCTGCTGCTCATGTCGGCCATCACTTTGTCGAGAATACCGACCAGTACGTGGTTGCTGCGGGGGACGGCCATCGCCAGTTGGTAGCGATAGGGCGTTTCGCCGCTGACGTAGAGGCCGTCGAGCTTGAGCTGGCGCAGGCTCCAGATGCTGGATGCGAGGTCGCCGACGACAGCATCTACCTGATCGGTGGCCAAGGCCTGCAGCGTGGAGCTTACATTGGGCAGTGCGACCAGGTTGAGGTCCGGGTGGTGGGTGCGCAGCAACTCGTGCGGGGCGTAGTTCTCGACCACAGCGATTTTCAGGCCGTACAGGTCTTCCAGTTTGCGCGGCTGTGCACCGCCTTTGTGGGCAAGGATGACAATGGGAAAGTCGAGGTATGGGCGGGTGAAAGCCAGGTAGCCCTGGCGTTCAGGGGTAGACATGATGCCGGGCAGCAGGTCGATGCGGCTTTCGCGCGCCTGCGCCAGTACTTCGGTCCAGCTACTGGGTTCGACCGGTTTTAGCGTCACACCCAGACGTTGCTGGATCATGGCGATGTAATCGGCGGCCAATCCCTGGTACCGGCCCTCCTGGTCGCGAAACTCGAACGGTGGCCAAGAGGCGTCGACACCCAGGCTTAGCTGCGGATGGGCAGCCAGCCAGGCTTTTTCCTCGTCTGTCAGGGTCAGGGCGCCGGCCGTTGTGTTCCACAGCATCAGGAGCAGCAACAGAATGGCCGGCTTCAAGGACATGGCAGCCTCGCATTCAGGTGGTCTGAAGTCGAGTGTAGACGGGCATTGCGGCAGATGTGCAGTGGAAGCCGGGCTTTATGTTACGGGCCACTAAAGAAAAACCCCGGCCTGGGCCGGGGTTTGTCATCACTCGTCGAGGAAGGAGCGCAGGTGCTCGCTGCGCGTCGGGTGGCGCAGTTTGCGCAACGCCTTCGCTTCGATCTGACGGATCCGCTCACGCGTTACGTCAAACTGCTTGCCCACTTCTTCGAGGGTGTGGTCGGTGTTCATGTCGATACCGAAACGCATGCGCAGCACCTTGGCTTCGCGTGCGGTCAGGCCCGAGAGCACGTCGCGGGTGGCTTCCTTGAGGCTTTCGACCGTGGCTACGTCGATCGGGGACTGCATGGTCGAGTCCTCGATGAAGTCGCCCAGGTGCGAATCTTCGTCGTCACCGATCGGGGTTTCCATGGAGATCGGCTCTTTGGCGATCTTCAATACCTTGCGGATTTTGTCCTCAGGCATTTCCATGCGCTCGCCCAGCTCTTCCGGGGTCGGTTCACGGCCCATTTCCTGCAGCATCTGGCGGGAAATACGGTTGAGCTTGTTGATCGTTTCGATCATGTGCACCGGAATACGGATGGTGCGTGCCTGGTCGGCGATCGAACGGGTGATCGCCTGACGAATCCACCAGGTGGCGTAGGTCGAGAACTTGTAACCGCGACGGTATTCGAACTTGTCCACCGCTTTCATCAAGCCGATGTTGCCTTCCTGGATCAGGTCGAGGAACTGCAGGCCACGGTTGGTGTACTTCTTGGCGATGGAGATCACCAGACGCAGGTTCGCCTCGACCATTTCTTTCTTGGCGCGGCGGGCCTTGGCTTCACCGATCGACATGCGACGGTTGATTTCCTTGATCTCGGCAACGGTCAGGCCGGTTTCGGTCTCAAGGTCGATCAGCTTCTGCTGGCAGGCAACGATGGCGGCGTCCTTTTCACCCAGGGCGGCAGCCCACTTAGTGTTGCGCTTGGCCAGGTCACCGCTCCAGGTTTGGTCGGTTTCGTTGCTTGGGAACATGCGCAGGAAGTCGGCACGCGGCATGCGGGCGTCACGCACGCACAGCTGCATGATGGCGCGTTCTTGCTGACGCAGGCGGTTCAGGGCATCACGTACACGCTCTACCAGTACCTCGAACTGCTTCGGTACCAGCTTGATCGGCATGAACAGGTCGGCCAGGGCCTGCAGGGCCTCGACGCTTTCCTTGTGGGTACGACCGTTTTTCTTCAGGACCTTGGTGGTCGCCTGAAGCTGCTCGGATACCGCACCGAAGCGCTGGGCTGCAACAACCGGGTCCGGGCCGCTTTCGGCCTCTTCCTCGTCGTCACCGCCTTCGGACTCTTCTTCGTCGTCGTCGGACTCTTCTTTCGCAGCGGCGGCCTTGGTGCCAGGAATCGGCACTTCTTCGGTCGGCGCAGCGATGTTGTCGTCAGGGTCGATGTAACCGCTGAGAACGTCCGACAGACGGCCACCCTCGGTGGTGACGCGGTCATATTCGCCGAGAATGTAGTCGACAGTGCCCGGGAAGTGGGCGATGGCGCCCATGACTTCACGGATGCCTTCCTCGATACGCTTGGCGATTTCGATTTCGCCTTCGCGGGTCAGCAGCTCGACGGTACCCATTTCGCGCATGTACATGCGCACCGGGTCGGTCGTGCGGCCGATATCGGTTTCAACTGCCGCCAACGCAGCAGCGGCTTCTTCGGCCGCGGCTTCGTCGGTGTCGGCTTCCGCCAACAGAAGGGCATCCGCATCCGGAGCACTCTCGAATACGTTGATCCCCATGTCGTTGATCATGCGGATGATGTCTTCCACCTGTTCCGGATCTGAAATATCCTCAGGCAGGTGGTCGTTGACCTCCGCGTAAGTCAGGTAGCCCTGCTCACGACCGCGGGTGATCAACTCTTTGATACGAGACTGCTGTTGCGCTTTTCCGGACATAACACCCTATCCACTGAAGGTCTTGGCGGGCAAAAAACAAGCCGAGGATTATACCCGAGCATGGGCCTCACGCGCCAGATGAGGTCGGCGTTTGTGCGGGAACATTCCGGCTCAGCAGGGCGAGGAGCTGGGTTTTTTCCTCGCTGGTCAATTCGCTTTGACGTGATTTCCTGAGCAGTTGTTCCAGGCTGCGCTCGCGTTGGCGGGCGGACAAGCTAGTTATAGTGTCGAAAAACTGTTGTTCAAGGTTGTCGGCCACGATCAGCCATTCCTTTTCTGCCAGCGCTCGCAGCAGGCGGCCCTGTTCGGTGCCGTGCCAACGTGCGATCAACTGCATTGAGCTTAGCCCAGGATTTTTCTGCGCGGCTTCGATCAGTGCCACCAGCAGTTGGCTGTACAGATGTTCTTCGTCGGCAAAATGGCTGGCGTCTTCCACCTTGCCGGCCAGCAGCGGGTGGTGCAGCAGGGTGCGCAAGGCCGCCAGGGTGGGGGGTTCGACCGGGGCCGGTACGCGTGGTGGCGCTTCGTCGCGTTGCTGCCAGGGCTTGCCGCCTTTACGGTTCTTGTCCCAGGGTTTGTCGCTCCATTGCTTCTTGCCGCCGCCCTTGTTCGGCTTCCACTCCTGTTCCTGATGAACAGGGGCGTAGTCGTGCTGCGGCATGTCGCCGAAGTCGGGGGTGTAGCTGGCCATGGCGTCGTAGTCGTAGCCAGGGTCGTAATCCGGCACGCTGTTGGCCGCGGGTGCGTGTTGCGTCAGTTGCTCGACCTGCTGCGGATCGAGGCCGGTGATTTCCTTCAGGCGGTTGCGCATCAACTGGCGCAGGTTGGCGCCAGGGATCTTTTCGATCAACGGTGCGGCCAGGGTCGCCATGTGTGCCTTGCCTTCCAGTGAGCGAGGGTCGGCTTCGACACTCAGCTGCTCGAAGAAGTAGTCGGCCAGTGGCTGGGCATGCTGGTTGATGCGGGCCATGAAGGCATCGGTGCCTTCGGCGCGCACCAGGCTATCCGGGTCTTCGCCTTCAGGCAGGAACAGGAAACGCGCGCGGCGGCCGTCCTGCAGGTTCGACAGGGTCGACTCCAGCGCACGCCAGGCGGCCTTGCGCCCGGCCTGGTCGCCGTCGAAGCAGAACAGCACGCTGGGCACCACGCGGAACAGCCGCTTGAGGTGCTCCTCGCTGGTGGCGGTGCCCAGGGTGGCCACGGCATTGCGCAAGCCTTGCTGGGCCAGGGCGATGACGTCCATGTAGCCCTCGACGACGATGATTTCGTCGAGGTTGCGGTTGTGCTTGCGCGCCTCGTACAGCCCGTACAGTTCCTGGCCCTTGTGGAACACCGGGGTTTCCGGGGAGTTCAGGTACTTGGGTTTGTCGTCGCCGAGCACCCGGCCGCCGAAGGCGATGATGCGCCCACGGCTGTCGCGGATCGGGAACATCACCCGGTCGCGGAAGCGGTCGTAACGCTTGCCGCTTTCGGCGTTCTCGATCAGCAGGCCGGCGTCGATCATCACTTTCTGCTGCAGGGTGTCGGCACCCAGGTGCTTGAGCAGGTTGTCCCAGCCTGGCGGGGCAAAGCCCAGGCCGAAGTCGCGGGCAATTTCCCCGGACAGGCCGCGCCCTTTGAGGTAATCCACCGCCGCCTTGCGGGTCGGGTGGCTGCGCAGGGCCTGGCGGTAGAACTCCGAGGCGGCATCCAGTAGCGGGTACAGTGGCGAGTCGGTAGGCTGGCGCGGCTTGTGGTCGCGGCGGCCCTGTTCGCGGGGCACTTCCATACCGGCGGCGCGGGCCAGTTCCTCGACGGCCTGGGGAAAGTCCAGGTTGTCGTGGTCCATGACGAAGCCCAGGGCGTTGCCGCCGGCGCCGCAGCCGAAGCAGTAGTAGAACTGCTTGTCGGGGCTGACCGTGAAGGAGGGGGTTTTCTCCTTGTGGAACGGGCAGCAGGCGGAGTAGTTCTTGCCGGTTTTTTTCAGCTGGACGCGCGAACTCACCACGTCGACGATGTCGAGGCGGTTGATCAGGTCGTCAATGAAGCTCTGGGGAATCAGCCCGGCCATGGCAGTCTCGTCATCTGGCAACTGGCAAGTCTAATCGCTCACGCGCCGAATGGGGCGAGTGTTGCTTGGGGAAGTGCGAGGGAGTGTGCTCGTCGCCGGCCCTTGAGGGCCCGTCAGTCGGACGTGCACGTCTGGTCATACAACAAGGAGGACCAGCTCTGACGTTTCAGGCAGGTTGCCCATGTGCAGTTCGCATGACGCTTGTGCAGGGCCTTGAGCTAGCTGCTCAAGTTTGAAGCGACCACTGCCATCGCCCGGCGGTTAGCCGGGCAGGGCAGAAGCTTTGCGTTGAACGCCTGTATTAGTACAGACGAACGGCGCGGCGCTGTTCGCGCTGAACTTTCTTGGCGTGACGCTTAACAGCGGCAGCTGCTTTGCGCTTACGCTCTGCGGTCGGCTTCTCGTAAAACTCGCGGCTACGAACTTCAGCCAGTACACCGGCTTTTTCGCAGGAGCGCTTGAAACGACGCAGAGCTACGTCGAAGGGTTCGTTCTCTTTAACTTTGACGGCTGGCATCCAGGGCTACCTTAATTCATTACCGGGGTAGACGTGCTCCTGGCAAAACAAAGGTGTGCTGGAGAACGTCGGTTTTCAAGGGTTGCGGATGTTAACCCTTAGCAAGCCGGAATGCAAAGCCTCTGATCGAAAACCGCTGGTCGGCATCCGACACGGGGACTATCATGCGCGGCTTCGAATTCAGCCCCCACAAGGGACGAACCCATGCTAGTACTGGGATTGGAAACATCCTGCGACGAAACTGGTGTCGCATTATACGACAGTGAACGCGGTTTGTTGGCCGATGCACTGTTCAGCCAGATCGACCTGCACCGCGTGTTTGGCGGTGTGGTGCCCGAGCTTGCCTCGCGTGACCACGTCAAGCGCATGCTGCCGCTCATCCGCCAGGTGCTGGACGAGGCCGGCTGCGTCGCCACCGAGATCGACGCCATCGCCTACACCGCAGGCCCTGGCCTGGTCGGTGCACTGCTGGTGGGTGCCTCCTGCGCCCAGGCACTGGCCTTTGCCTGGGACATTCCGGCAATTGGCGTACACCACATGGAAGGCCACTTGCTGGCGCCCATGCTGGAAGAAAACCCACCGGAGTTTCCGTTCGTCGCTTTGTTGGTTTCCGGCGGGCATACCCAGTTGGTTCGGGTCGATGGCATCGGCCAGTACGAACTGCTGGGCGAGAGCCTGGATGACGCTGCCGGTGAAGCGTTCGACAAGACCGCCAAGCTGATCGGCCTCAACTACCCCGGTGGCCCGGAAATCGCGCGCCTTGCTGAAAAGGGTGTGCCTGGGCGTTTCGTGTTCCCACGGCCGATGACTGATCGCCCGGGCCTGGAGTTCAGCTTCAGTGGCTTGAAAACCTTCGCCCTCAACACCTGGCAGCAATGCAAGGATGCTGGTGACGACGGTGAGCAAACCCGTTGCGACGTGTCCCTGGCATTCCAGCAGGCGGTGGTGGAGACGTTGACCATCAAATGCAAGCGGGCGCTCAAGCAGGCCGGCCTCAAGCGCCTGGTCATCGCCGGTGGCGTGAGTGCCAACAAGGCGTTGCGGGCGTCCCTCGAGGACATGCTCGGCAGCATCAAGGGCAACGTGTACTACGCGCGGCCGCAGTTTTGTACCGACAATGGCGCGATGATCGCTTACGCCGGCTGCCAGCGCCTGTTGGCCGGGCAGCAGCAGGACCTGGCCATCAGCGTGCAGGCACGCTGGCCGATGGAGCAGTTGCCACCGCTGTAGGTTTTAGAAGTGCCGTTCGCGCCCGGCAAACAGGTCGCGCAGGTTGCTGCGGTGGCGCCACACGATCATCACCGTCAGCACGGTGATCGGTAGCAGGGCTTCCGGCTCGCGCCAGGCCAGCAATGGCAAGGTCAGTGGCGTGGCAATCAGTGCCGCCAGCGAGCTGGTACGGGTAAGGTAGAACGTCAGTAGCCAGGCGCCAATGGCCAGCAGCGCGGCCGGGAAGTACAGGCCCATGAGCATGCCGGCGGCGGTGGCTACGCCTTTGCCGCCCCGAAAGCAGAAATACAGCGGGAACAGGTGGCCCAGCACTGCGCACACGCCTACCCAGGCTTGCGCGTGCAGGTCCAGCCCGGCAAAGCGGGCAAGCAATACCGGCAAAAGGCCCTTGCACAGGTCGCCAAGCAGGGTCAGGATCGCCAGTTTACGGCCTGCCAGGCGTAGCATGTTGGTGGCGCCGGCATTGCCTGAGCCGCTGGAACGCGGGTCCGGGCTGCCCGAAAGGCGGCTGAGGACAATGGCGAAGGACAGCGAGCCGAGCAGGTAGGCGAGTAACGCCAGTAACCAAAACATGCTAACTATTCCGGGCGAGGACGCCCTGATTCTAACGGCGCCAGTCGCCCTTGTCGTGCTGTGGAGAGAAGTGCTTGGACAGAGTGTTCATCGAAGGCCTGGAAGTCGATACCGTCATCGGTGCCTATGACTGGGAGCGGGATATTCGCCAGTGCTTGCGCCTGGACCTGAGCTTCGCCTGGGACAACCGCCCGGCGGCGGCGGGTGACGACCTGAGCCTGGCGCTGGACTATGCCAGCGTGTCGGCGCGTGTCCAGGCGTTTGCCGAGCAGGCGCGCTTCGAGTTGGTGGAAACCTTTGCCGAGCGCCTGGTGGCCACCTTGATGGAAGAGTTCCAGATCCCGTGGGTGCGGTTGAAGCTGACCAAGCCGGGAGCGGTGCCGGCGGCCCGTGGTGGTGTTGGCGTGGAGATCGAACGCGGATGTCTCTGAGCACGGTTTACCTGGGACTGGGTAGCAACATCGACCGCGAAGCGCATTTGTGCGCCGGGCTTGATGCCCTGGCCGGCATCCTGACCGACATGCGCTGCTCACCGGCGTTCGAAAGCCAGGCGGTGGGGATCAAGAGCGGGCCGTTCATCAACTTCGTGGTGACCGGGCAAACCGAACTGCCGCTGATTGAACTGGACCGTCGGCTGAAGTTCATCGAGGCCGACAACGGCCGCTATGCGCCGGACCGCAAAGGGTTGCCGCTGGATATCGACGTGCTGATGTATGACGAATTGCACGGTACGTTCGATGGGCTGGTGCTGCCCAGGGCCGAGATCCTGAAGAACGCGTTTGTGCTGTGGCCATTGTCGTTGCTGGCACCTGAGCTGGTGCATCCGGGGGCGGGCAAGACCATGGCGCAGTTGTGGCAGGAGGCGCAGATTGATCAGGTGTTGGCGCCGGTCGCCTTTGAATGGCGTGGGTTGCAGTTGACTCCAGCATAAGCCTGTACCGGCCCTTTCGCGGCTAAAGCCGCTCCTACAGAGATCGCGGGATGCCGAGCAAACGCGGTCCCTGTAGGAGCGGCTTTAGCCCGAAAGGGCCAGTACAGACAGCCAAAAAATCACCCTTCTGCAACACCGATGTAGGCTTCAATCGCCTTCAATCGCTCAGCCTTGAGTGCTTCGCCCAGTGCCTGGCCCGTCAGCCCGGCCTGCACCAGGGGCTTCACATCCACCGCCCGTACCGCCGCCGCTGCGCCACGCAGATACGCTGCCTGTGGATAACCCTCCTTGCCATCACCCAGCGCCACCATCTCGCACGCCGCAATAAAATCCTCGAACCGCTGCGGCCGCCGATATACGTCGAACTTCTGCAACAGCTCCAGCAGTACCGCCGCAGGTAACGCCAGCGCCTGATTGCCCTGCGTCAGACATTCCCCTGTCAGCAGCGCCAGCTCCTGGCATTCCCGAGGCGCCTTGAGGCGCTGGTTGACGGCTTTGATCGAGGCCGGTGCCAAGCCGCTCAGCAGGCACGCCCAGCGTACGTGCAAGGGCTGCTCGTGCACCGCCGCTTGCTCCAGGGCTGCCAATGCCCGTGAGTTGTCTGCAAGCTCAGGCAGCAGCGCTTGCAGTGCATCGCAAGCACGCAGCACCTGGAAGAACACCTGCGGCTGCGCTTCCATCAATGCCCGCTCGATTTCCTTCCAGCTACGCTCGGCTGTCAGTGCTTGCAGCTCCCCCGAAGCACTGATCTGGCGCATCAGCTCCAGAGTCTCTTCGGCAACCCGGAAACCCAGTGGTGCATAGCGGGCAGCAAACCGCGCAACGCGCAGCACGCGTAAAGGATCTTCTGCGAATGCCGGGGAAACGTGGCGTAACAGGCGCTGATCGAGATCGGCCTTGCCATGGTAGGGGTCGTACACCGTGCCCGCCTCATCCTCGGCCATTGCATTGATGGTGAGGTCGCGGCGGATCAGGTCTTCTTCCAGGGTCACGTCAGGGCTGGCGTGAAAGGTGAAACCACCATAGCCGCGCCCGCTCTTGCGCTCGGTGCGCGCCAGTGCGTATTCCTCGCCGGTTTTCGGGTGCAGGAACACCGGGAAATCAGCGCCGACCGGCCGATAGCCGTTGGCGAGCATTTCTTCGACGGTGGCGCCCACCACCAGCCAGTCGATATCGCTGACCGGGCGGCCGAGCAGGCGGTCGCGCACGGCGCCGCCGACTTTGTAGATGTGCATGTGCAGCTCTCCATAACTGCCGACAGAATACCCTGTCGGCCGTTATGGCGTTGCACTAGAGGTGGTGGATGACTGCCAGGTCCATGCGGCCGTAGTCCGCGCTTTCGCCGTGCTCGCCACGCGGCGGCATGTGATGGGTCTTCATCACCTGCTCACCTTGCACGGTTTCCAGGTGGATATCGAAGCCCCACAGGCGGTGCAGGTGCTTGAGCACTTCATCGGTCGAGTCGCCCAGCGGTTTGCGGTTGTGCTGCTGGTGGCGCAGGGTCAGCGAGCGGTCGCCACGGCGGTCGACGCTCCAGATCTGCACGTTCGGTTCGCGGTTGCCCAGGTTGTACTGCGCTGCCAACTGCTCACGAATCACCCGGTACCCCGCTTCGTCGTGAATGGCGGGCACCAGCAGGTCGTCGCGCTGGTCGTCATCGAGGATGCTGAACAGCTTGAGGTCGCGCATCACTTTAGGCGACAGATACTGCAGGATGAAGCTTTCGTCCTTGAAACTGCTCATGGCGAACTTGATGGTAGAAAGCCAGTCGCTGCCGGCAATGTCGGGGAACCAGCGGCGATCCTCCTCGGTCGGGTTTTCGCACATGCGGCGGATGTCGGTGTACATAGCAAAGCCCAGTGCATACGGGTTGATGCCGCTGTAGTACGGGCTGTCGAAGCCGGGCTGAAACACCACGCTGGTGTGCGACTGCAAGAACTCCATCATGAAGCCTTCGGTAATCAACCCCTCGTCGTACAGGTCGTTCATCAGGGTGTAGTGCCAGAACGTCGCCCAGCCTTCGTTCATCACCTGGGTCTGGCGCTGCGGGTAGAAGTACTGGGCAATCTTGCGCACGATGCGCACCACTTCACGTTGCCAGGGCTCCAGCAGCGGGGCGTTTTTCTCGATGAAATACAGGATGTTTTCCTGAGGTTCGGCGGGGAAGCGCCCGTCATCGCGGTCGTTACCCTTTTCGGCGCTTTTCGGAATGGTGCGCCACAGGTCATTGATCTGGCGCTGCAGGTGCTCCTCTCGCTCCTGTTGCCGGCGCCGTTCTTCCTCGGCGGAAATAGGGTAGGGCCGCTTGTAGCGGTCCACACCGTAGTTCATCAGGGCATGGCAGGAGTCGATCAGGTCTTCCACGGCATCAATGCCATGACGCTCTTCGCACTGGGCGATGTACTGCTTGGCGAACACCAGGTAGTCGATGATCGAACTGGCGTCGGTCCAGGTGCGGAACAGGTAATTGCCCTTGAAGAAACTGTTATGGCCGTAGCAGGCGTGGGCGATCACCAGTGCCTGCATGCACATGGTGTTTTCTTCCATCAGGTAGGCGATGCACGGGTCGGAGTTGATCACGATTTCGTAGGCCAGGCCCATCTGGCCTCGGCTGTACGACTTTTCCGTGCTGAGGAACTGCTTGCCGTAGGACCAGTGGTGGTAGCCCAGCGGCATGCCGACCGAGGCGTAGGCGTCCATCATCTGCTCGGCCGTGATCACCTCGATCTGGTTGGGGTAGGTGTCCAGGGCGTAACGCTCGGCCAGGCGGCTGATTTCCCGATCGTAGGTCTGGATCAGCTCGAACGTCCACTCGGACCCGGTGGAAATGGGTTGGCGTCTCTGTGCTCTGGCGGTCATGTGGCTAACCTGCGCTGGAAGAGTTCACGGAAGACCGGGTAGATGTCACCGGCCGATACCAGCTGCTGCTGAGCGAACGTGTCGGGGTAGGCTTCACCGATGCGTTCGTATTCATACCACAGCGCCTGGTGCTCACGGGGGGTGATCTCGACGTAAGTGTAGTACTGCACATGCGGCATGATCTGCTTGGAGAGGATCTCGCGGCAGATGGGCGAGTCGTCGTTCCAGTTATCGCCGTCAGAGGCCTGCGCGGCATAGATGTTCCAGTCGCTGGCCGGGTAGCGTTCGGCCATGATCTCCTGCATCAGCTTGAGTGCACTGGAAACGATGGTGCCGCCTGTTTCCCGTGAGTAGAAGAACTCCTCCTCGTCGACTTCCCGGGCGCTGGTGTGGTGGCGGATGAACACCACTTCGATGCGGTCGTAGTTACGCTTGAGGAACAGGTACAACAGGATGAAGAAGCGCTTGGCGATGTCCTTGGTGGCCTGGGTCATCGAGCCGGACACGTCCATCAGGCAGAACATCACCGCCTTCGAGCTGGGGTTGGGCTGCTTGACCAGCAGGTTGTACTTGAGGTCGAAGGTGTCGAGGAAGGGCAGGCGGTTGATGCGCGCCTTCAAGCGTTCGATTTCCTGTTCGACTTCCTGGATATCGGTGAAATTGTCCGGTTCTTCGACCCGCAGGCGGGCGAGTTCCTTTTGTGCTTCGCGCAGCAGCGCACGGCTGCTTCCGGTCAGGGCGATGCGCCTGGCATGGGCCGAGCGCAGGGTACGCACGATATTGATGCGCGACGGGTTACCTTCATTGGCGATGCCGGCGCGCACGGTCTTGAAGGTATCGGCGCCTGTCAGGTGGCGCTTGACCAGGTTGGGCAGTTCGAGGTCTTCGAACATGAATTCGAGAAACTCTTCCTGAGTGATCTGGAAGACGAATTCATCCATGCCTTCGCCGGAATTACCGGCCTTGCCACGGCCACCGCCGCCACCCCCGCCGCCTTGCGGCCTTGGGATGTGTTCACCTGCAGTGAATTCCTTGTTGCCAGGGTGCACGATGGTCTGTTTGCCCCCGCGACCATGGTGCAGCACCGGTTCGTCGATGTCGCGACCGGGAATGCTGATCTGCTCGCCATGTTCCATGTCCATGATGGAACGGCGGCTCACCGCCTCTTCGACGGCCTTCTTGATGTGTTCGCGGTACCGCCGCAAAAAGCGCTGGCGGTTGACCGTGCTCTTGTTCTTGCCGTTCAGGCGTCGGTCGATAACGTAGCTCATGGTCCCTCCGGTAGCTGGGAACAGCTGCACGCTTCAAGCTACGAGCTGCTGCACGTCATGGCAGCAAAGCAGCTGCCGCCGCCCAAGGCCGGCATGGCAGCCTTGGGCGCGCGGTGTATAGCCTGTCGCTTTATTGCGATTTCCTGACCCGCAGGTACCATTCCGACAGCAGGCGCACCTGTTTGTCGGTGTATCCACGCTCCACCATCCGGGTGACGAAGTCGTTGTGTTTCTTCTGGTCCTCTTTGCTGGCCTTGGCGTTGAAGCTGATGACGGGCAGCAGGTCTTCGGTGTTGGAGAACATTTTCTTCTCGATCACGACCCGCAGTTTTTCATAGCTCAGCCAGCTTGGATTTTTGCCGTTGTTGTTGGCGCGTGCGCGCAGTACGAAGTTGACGATCTCGTTGCGGAAGTCTTTCGGGTTGCTGATGCCGGCCGGTTTCTCGATCTTTTCCAGCTCCTCGTTGAGGGCGATGCGGTTGAGGATTTCGCCGGTTTCCGGGTCGCGGTATTCCTGGTCCTGGATCCAGAAATCGGCGTACAGCACATAGCGGTCGAAGATGTTCTGGCCGTATTCGCTGTAGGACTCCAGGTAGGCCGTCTGGATTTCCTTGCCGATGAACTCGATGTAGCGTGGTGCCAGGTATTCCTTCAGGTAGCGCAGATAGCGTTCGCGCACTTCCGCCGGGAACTGTTCCTGTTCTATCTGCTGTTCCAGCACGTACAGCAAGTGCACCGGGTTGGCGGCAATCTCGTGTGGATCGAAGTTGAACACCTTGGACAGGATCTTGAAGGCGAAGCGGGTCGAAAGGCCGTTCATGCCTTCATCAACGCCAGCGGAGTCCCGGTATTCCTGGATCGACTTGGCCTTGGGATCGGTATCCTTGAGGTTTTCTCCGTCGTAAACGCGCATCTTCGAGTAGATATTGGAGTTTTCCGGCTCTTTGAGGCGGGAAAGCACCGTGAACTGAGCCAGCATCTTGAGCGTGTCTGGCGCGCAATGGGCCTTGGACAGCGAGCTGTTGACCAGCAGCTTGTCGTAGATCTTGATCTCATCGCTGACGCGCAGGCAGTACGGCACCTTCACGATGTAGATCCGGTCGATGAACGCTTCGTTGTTCTTGTTGTTGCGGAAGGTGTGCCACTCCGATTCGTTGGAGTGCGCCAGCAGGATACCGGTATAGGGAATCGCCCCAAGGCCTTCGGTACTGTTGTAGTTGCCTTCCTGTGTGGCAGTGAGCAAGGGGTGCAGAACCTTGATAGGCGCCTTGAACATTTCGACGAATTCCATCAGGCCCTGGTTGGCCCGGCACAGCGCGCCCGAGTAGCTGTAAGCGTCGGCGTCGTTCTGTGGGTACTCTTCAAGCTTGCGGATATCGACCTTGCCGACCAGGGCCGAGATGTCCTGGTTGTTCTCGTCGCCGGGCTCGGTCTTGGCAATGGCGACCTGGTTGAGAATCGACGGGTAGAGTTTCACTACCTTGAACTTGGAGATATCGCCGCCAAACTCCTGCAGGCGCTTGGTGGCCCATGGCGACATGATGGTGTTCAGGTAGCGCCGTGGGATGCCGAACTCTTCCTCGAGAATGGCCCCATCTTCGGTGGCATTGAACAAACCCAAGGGTGACTCGAACACCGGCGAACCCTTGATCGCGTAGAACGGCACCTTTTCCATCAGCTGCTTGAGTTTTTCGGCCAGCGACGACTTGCCGCCGCCCACCGGGCCCAGCAGATAGAGGATCTGTTTCTTCTCTTCCAGGCCTTGGGCAGCGTGGCGGAAGTACGAAACGATCTGGTCGATGCACTCTTCCATGCCATGGAAGTCGGCAAAGGCCGGATAGCGGCGAATTACCTTGTTGGAAAAGATGCGCGACAGCCTGGAGTTGGTAGAGGTGTCGATCAGCTCTGGCTCACCGATGGCCAGCAACAGCCGTTCGGCCGCCGATGCGTAGGCACTGCGATCCTCTTTGCACAGCTCGAGGTACTCCTGCAGCGAGAGTTCTTCCTGGCGCGTAGACTCGAAACGTTGTTGGAAGTGGCTAAAAATACTCATGACGTCACCTCGCTCGATACGTGGAGACGACGCCGGATCAGTCAGCTGATGCTGGCATGCAACCGGGTTCGCCGATTGCTGTATACCCCCCAGAACACCCTGTAACGCTACCGATGACCCGCACGCCGGTGTACCGGCTCTCCCCTTTTTTGGATGGCCTGAGCTTAAGCGTAGTTGGTTATCTGCAAGGTCAAGGGGCGAGGTGGGCAGAAGTTACGAACGACCGTTCGTCAGATAAGCCGCAAGCCCGCACGGGGCGCGGGCTGCAGGAAAAATGAAAATATTTATTCGGCGCTGCCTTGGGCGGTCTCGGCCGGGTAGGTGGCGCGCCACAGTTCGAAGCCGCCGTCCACGCTGTACACGTTGGAGAAGCCCTGGCCTACCAGGTAGGCGGCAGCGCTCTGGCTGGAGTTGCCGTGGTAGCAGACCACCAGGGTCGGGGCATCGAGGTCGGCATTGCGGATGAACTCGGCAACCGAGTGGTTATCCAGGTGCTGGGCACCCGTGATGTGGCCTGCGGCAAAGGCCTGCGGGTCGCGAATATCGACGACGACCGCACCTTGCGCGCGCAGTGCCAGTGCCTGCTCGGGAGGGATGCGCTTGAATTCGCTCATGGGTACTACTTCCTTCAGGTGTGGTCGTTGAGTGTAGTGGGTTGTGCCGGCGGGCGCAGGGTGCCGTCGTCGGCGCAGTCGCAGCGGTGGTATTCGCCGCTGTCGACGTTGTACAGGGTCATGGCGCCGCCCCACACGCAGCCGGTGTCCAGGGCGATGACGCCTGGCGCGTCTACGCGGCCTTCGAGGGCCGCCCAGTGGCCGAAGATGATCTTCACATGCCGCGAGCGGCGGTCCTTGTGTGCGAACCAGGGCTTGTAGCCCTTGGGCGCGGTGCCCAGGCCCTCTTTGCTCTTGAGGTCGAGCTTGCCCTCGGCGGTGCAGAAGCGCATGCGGGTGAAGTAATTGGTGATGACCCGCAGACGTTCCACGCCGGTGAGGTTCTTGCTCCACTTGTTCGGCTCATTGCCGTACATGCCGTCGAGGTACAGCTTCAGGCGGCCATCGTCGCGCAGTACTTCTTCCACCTCAGCCGCCAGGCCAAGTGCCTGGCCCAGCGTCCACTGTGGCGGGATGCCGGCATGCACCATGGCAATGCCGCGTGCCTCGTCGTAATGCAGCAGCTTTTGCTGGCGCAGCCAGTCGAACAGTTGATCGGCATCCGGCGCTTCGATGATTTCGCGCAGGGTGTCGCTTTTTTTCAGGCGCTCGACGTTATGCCAGGCGGCCAGCAGGTGCAGGTCATGGTTACCCAGCACGCAGACCAGCGACTGGCGGATCGAGTACAGGAAGCGCAGGGTTTCCAGCGACTCGGGGCCGCGATTGACCAGGTCGCCGACCAGCCACAGGCGGTCGACGGCCGGGTTGAAGTTGACGCGTTCCAGCAGGCACTTGAGAGGTTGCAGGCAGCCTTGCAGATCGCCGACGGCGTAGGTGGCCATCAGTGCAGCGCCCCGGGCACCGCCAGGCGGAAGGGCGCGATGTCGGCGTCGAAGCGCTTACCGTCTTCGGCGAACATCTGGTAGCTGCCCTGCATGGTGCCCACGCGGGTGCTGATGACCGCACCACTGCTGTAGGTGTGGCTCTGGCCCGGGTCGATGTTGGGTTGCTGACCAACCACACCGGCGCCGCGCACTTCCTCGACTTCGCCGTCACCGTTGGTGATCAGCCAGTGCCGCGACAACAGCTTGGCCTTGAGCGAGCCGTTGTTCTGCACGGTGATGGTGTAGGCGAACGCGAAACGACTGTTTTCCGGGTCGGATTGTTCTTTCAGGTAGCGGGTCACGACGCTGACGTCGATTTGATAGCGGGGGTCGGACATGCAAGGGCCTTGGGCGAACTGACGCAATAATGCAGTCTAGGCCATTGGGAGGGGGGAGGGCCAGCGCCGAGGGGGCTTGAGGGCTAGGTTGGATATGCCGGCCTCTTCGCGGGTTTGCCCGCGAAGAGGCCGGTACAGGCGAAATCAGGCTTGCTGGTCAGCCAACTGGTCAGCCAGGCGCACAAAGGCCGCCAGGTCCAGCTGTTCAGGGCGCAGGCTGCCGTCCACGCCGGCAGCTTCGATGGCTGCGCTGTCGAGCAGGCCCTTCATGGTGTTGCGCAGGGTCTTGCGGCGCTGGTTGAACGCCTCGCGCACCACCTGCTCCAGCAGCTTGGCATCTTTGGCCGGGTGGGGCAGCACTTCGTGCGGTACCAGGCGCACGATGGCCGAGTCCACTTTCGGCGGCGGGTTGAAGGCGCCAGGGCCGACGTTGAACAGGTGCTCGACCCGGCAGTGGTACTGCACCATGATCGACAAACGCCCCCAATCCCCACCACCGGGGCCGGCGGCCATGCGCTCGACCACTTCCTTCTGCAACATGAAGTGCATGTCGCGGATCAGCCCGGCATGGCTGAGCAGGTGGAAGATCAGTGGGGTGGAGATGTTGTAGGGCAGGTTGCCGACCACCTTGAGGCTGCGTGGCGGCACGCCCAGCTGGTTGAAGTCGAACTTCAGGGCGTCACCCTGGTGCAGGCGGAAGTTGCTGCGGTCAGCGAACTTGTGCTGCAGGATCGGCACCAGGTCTTTGTCCAGTTCCACCACATCCAGCTGTGCACCGCTGCCCAGCAGGCCTTCGGTCAGGGCGCCCTGGCCCGGGCCGATTTCCAGCAGGTGTTCGCCTGCCTTGGCGTTGATGGCACGCAGGATGCGGTCGATGATGCCGGCGTCGTGCAGGAAGTTCTGGCCGAAACGCTTGCGCGCCCGGTGTTGGTATTGCTCGTTCATGGTCGGTTCTCGGCCATCTGGTAGGCGGTTTCCAGCGCGACGCGCAGGCTGCCGGTGTCGACCTTGCCGGTGCCGGCCAGGTCCAGGGCGGTGCCGTGGTCGACCGACGTGCGGATGATCGGCAGGCCCAAGGTTACGTTGACCGCAGCGCCGAAGCCTTTGTACTTGAGTACGGGCAGGCCCTGGTCGTGGTACATCGCCAGCACCGCGTCGCAGTGCTCCAGATATTTGGGGGTAAACAGGGTATCGGCCGGCAGTGGCCCGCGCAGGTCCATGCCTTCGGTGCGCAGGCGGGCCAGGGTCGGCTCGATGATGTCGATTTCTTCGCGGCCAAGATGGCCGCCCTCGCCCGCATGCGGGTTGAGGCCGCACACCAGAATGCGCGGGTTGGCGATGCCGAATTTGTCGCGCATGTCGGCATGCAGGATACGGGTTACACGCTCTACGCGCTCGGCAGTGATGGCGTCGGCAATATCACGCAGCGGCAGGTGTGTGGTCACCAGGGCCACACGCAAGCCACGGGTGGCCAGCATCATCACCACCTGTGCGGTGTGGGTCAGTTCGGCAAGGAATTCGGTATGCCCGGAGAAGGCGATACCGCTTTCGTTGATAACACCCTTGTGCACAGGGGCGGTGATCATCCCGGCGAAGCGCCCGTCCAGGCAGCCTTGGCCTGCACGGGTCAGGGTCTCCAGCACGAACGCGGCGTTGGCTTTGTCGAGCTGGCCTGGCGCTACCGGGGCAGCGAGGGGGGTATCCCAGACGTAAAGGCTGCCTGCGGGTGCCGGCTGGTCGGGCCATTGGCTCGGGCCTACCGGCAGCAGGCTGACAGCCAGCCCCAGCTGCGTGGCCCGCTCGGCGAGCAGGTCACGGCTGGTGATGGCGATCAGGGGGTGGGGCTGGGCGTCTGCGGCGAGCAGCAGGCACAGGTCGGGACCTATGCCGGCTGGTTCACCGGGAGTGACGGCGAAGCGCAGGGGCTTCACTGGGCGGCCTGGTCAGCGCCAGGCAGCTTGATTTCAACATAGGCTTCGTCGCGGATCTGGCGCAGCCAGGTTTGCAGCTCTTCGTCGTACTTGCGGTTACGCAGAACGCTCAGGGCCTGCTGTTCGCGAGCCTGCTCGGTGCTGTCGGTGGCGCGGCGGCCCAGCACTTCCAGAACGTGCCAGCCGTACTGGGTCTTGAACGGTTTGGTCACCACGCCTTGCTGGGCGTTGGCCATCTGTTCACGGAACTCCGGTACCAGGCTGTTCGGGTCTACCCAGTTGAGGTCGCCGCCGTTAAGCGCCGAGCCTGGGTCTTCCGAGAAGCTCTTCGCCAGTTCGCCGAAGTCTTCGCCGTTCTTGATGCGGTCGTACAGGCGCTCGGCCAGTTGCTCGGTGGCCGCATCGCTGCGGATCTCGCTTGGCTTGATCAGGATGTGGCGTACATGCACTTCGTCACGCAGCACGTTCTCGCTACCCCCGCGCTTCTCCTCGAGCTTGAGGATGATGAAGCCGTTAGGGATGCGGATAGGCTGGGTAATTTCGCCGACCGGCATGCTGCTGAGCATCTTGGCGAAGTCGGGTGGCAGCTGGCCGGCTTTACGCCAGCCCATCTCGCCGCCTTCCAGGGCGTTTTCGCTGGCCGAACGGGCGATAGCCATTTGGCCAAAGTCCGCGCCTTGCTTGAGCTGCTGGTACACATCGCCAACCTGGCGCGCAGCCTTCTGGATGTCATCCGAGCTGGCTGCTTCCGGGGTCGGGATCAGGATGTTGGCCAGGCGGTACTCTTCCGACATCTGCATCTTGCCCATGTCGGAGTTGAGGAAGTTCTTCACTTCCTGCTCCGACACCTGGATGCGCTCGGCCACACGGCGCTGGCGCACGCGGCTGATGATCATCTCGCGCTTGACCTGTTCGCGGGCGTCGTCGAACGACAGGCCGTCGTGGGCCAGGGCAGCACGGAACTGGTCCAGCGACATGCCATTGCGCTGGGCAATGGTGCCGATGGCCTGGTTCAGTTCTTCGTCGGTGATGCGGATGCCGGAGCGCTCGCCGATCTGCAGTTGCAGGTTCTCGACGATCAGGCGCTCCAGTACCTGCTGTTCAAGGGCGCCGGTTGGCGGCACGCCGCCGCCGCGCTTGGCGATGGTCTGCTGCACCTCGTGAACGCGCTGGTCCAGCTGGCTTTGCATGACCACGTCGTTGTCGACGATGGCCACCACGCGATCAAGAGGTTGCACCGCGGCATGCACCGCGCCACTCAGCAATGCAACGCCCAGCAACGCCGGGCGCAGTCGATCAATAAGCTTGGTCTTCACGTTCACGGTAACCTTGAATGCCTTGGTCGAGGAAAGATTCGACCTTGTTGCCAACGACGCCACCGAGGCCTTTCAGGACGATCTGAAGGAAGACACCGTGGTCGCCTTTTTCGTTCGCCGGTAGGGCTTGGCTGAAGTCGTCGTAATCGATCCAGTAACGGTTGATCAGGCGCAGCTTCCAGCAGCAGTTGTCGTACTCGAAACCGCCCATGGCTTCCAGGGTGCGGTTGCGGTTGTAGTCATGCTGCCAGCGAGCGATAACGTTCCACTGCGGAACGATCGGCCAGATGACCGAGAAGTCATGCTGCTGGATCTTGTAGTAGTCCTTGATGTAGTTCGGGCTACCAGGAACACCGTAGTCGCCACCGCCCACCTTCCAGGTACCAGTCGTGGAATCGTAGGAGATGGTGTCGTTGCGGTAGCGATAACCGAGGTTGAGCACCTTGTTCGGGTTGTCTTCAGGCTGGTAGTGGAACATCGCGCTGCCCGAGCGGGTGCTGCGGCTGTCCGGGTCCCAGTTGAAGTCCGAATTGAAGCGCCAGTCGCGGTTGAAGTAGTAGTTGTACAGCAGCGCGTATGGCGACACGTCGGACTGAGAGTCGGTACGGGTGCGGTAGTCGATACCTGGCAGCTGGACCTTGCGGTCCTTGAAGTAATAGGCCTGGCCGATACTGAAGTTCTGGCGCTCGAAGCCGTTTTCTTCGATAAAGCGGGTTGTCACGCCCAGCGAAAGCTTGTTCTCGTCGCCGATACGGTCAGTGCCGCTGAAGCGGTTGTCGCGGAACAGCGAGTCGTAGCTAAACAGGGTTTCGCCCGAATCGAACAGCGGGATGTCCCTCTGGTCCTTGTACGGGACGTTGAGGTAGAACAGGCGCGGTTCGAGGGTCTGCTTGTAGTTGGTGCCGAACAACGACGTGTTGCGGTCGAAGTACAGGCCGCTGTCCACGCTGAAGATCGGTACGTCGCGGTTCAGCGAGCTATTGTAGCTGCCATACGCCGGGTTGGCGGACTGCGTGATCGCCTGCGCCTTGCCCTGGCTGTCCAGGTCGAGGTCGTAGTGGGTGTATGCGTACTTCAGCTTGGGGGTCAGGTAGCCATAGCTGGCTTCCATCGGCAGGCTGATCGACGGTGCGACGTTGAAGCGGTTGCCGTTGGCGCGGGCAATACCGCTGACGTTCTGGTCCAGACGACGGCCGGCTGCACCTGCCGAGAAGTCAGGGTTGCCATCCTTGTCCAGTACGAAGTCGTCTTTCAGGTCGCGATCGAAGCGTACCGCCTCGCTCTCGTAACCCATGACCATGCCGCCCGGGTTGTAAGGCAGTACGCCATTGAGCGTGATCTGCGGTAGACGATCATAGGGCGTGATCTGCGAGATGGTCGCCATCTCGTAGGCATGCACATTCAACCGTGCGGTATAGCTGTCGCCACGGTACGTCAGCGCACCTTGCTGGTTCAGCAGGTCGCGGCTTTCGACGCCGATCTGGTCGGACTCCAGGTCCTGGAAGTAGAACGGGTCGCTGATGTCGGTGTAGTCCACCTCGGTCATCAGGCGCTCGTCCAGCCCGCCCTTGTGCTGCCAGTTGACCATCCAGCGCTGATCTTTGTAGTCAGTCTGGTCTTTGCGATCGTCGTTCTTGTCGTTCAGATACGCGCCACCGAACTGGCCTTCGCTCGAAGGCGTCAGGTAGCGGAACTCGCCTTCCATCAGCAGGCCGCGCTTGGCCATGTAACGCGGGTACAACGTGGCGTCGTAGTTAGGCGCCAGGTTGAAGTAGTACGGCGTTACCAGCATGAAGCCGGTGTCGCTGCTGGTGCTGAACGATGGCGGCAGGAAACCGGACTGGCGACGGTCGTCGATCGGGAAGTAGATGTACGGTGTGTAGAACACCGGGAAATCCTTAACCCGCAGCGTCACGTTGGTCGCGGTACCGAAACCGGTGGCTGGGTTCAGGGTGATGTTGTTGCCCTTCAGCTGCCAGGCGTTGCTGCCCGGTTCGCAGGTGGTGTACGTACCGTCCTTGAGGCGGATGATGGCGTTTTCGCCACGCTTGGCGTACAGGGCACTGCCGCGGATGTGCGACTTGTGCATCACGTATTCGGCGTTATCGACCTGGGCCTCGCCCGTGTCGAGCTGAATCTGTGCCTCGTCACCGACCACCAGCGAGCCGTTGTCACGGATCTTGACGTTGCCCTTGAGCTCGCCACGGTTTTCGGTCTGGTAGAGGTTGGCCTCGTCAGCTTCGGCCTGCATGCTGCCCTGGCGCATCACCACGTCACCGGCGAGGGTAGCGATCTGCTGCTCCTGCTGGTACTTGGACACCTTGGCGTTGATGTAGGTCGGCGACTCGTCCTTCGGCGTGGTGTCGGCCATGCCCGGGCGGGTTGGCTCGATGTACGCACCCCCGCAGTACGGGCCGGTTTCGGCCAGCTGCGCGGCGGTGAGTTTTTCACGCGGAACCCAGTCCAGGTGGCTGTAGTCTTCGCTGCGCGACTTCAGGGCGCGGCCTTTGGCCTCGGTGACCAGCATTGGCCGGTCCGCGGTTTCGCCTTCGCTCGCGGCTTCGGTGCCGGTGCTGACAGCAGCACCCTCATGCACCGGGCGCGGCGGCAGGTTGTTGACTGGGGCCTTGGGCTTGCAGTCCCAACCACCGGCAGCGGACACTTGGCAGTCGAACTGTTCGGCTGCCACCACGTACGACGTGGCCAGAGGTTGCAGGGCCAGCAGACCGCCGGTTACCAGCAACGGAAACTTTCTACGAAACGCGGGGGATTTCAATGCCATCTTATTAGTCCGGGCTTCCTGCGTGCCATCTGCCCGCGTGTGGGGCCGCACGCCTCTCGATGGTCTGAAAAAGATGCTGGATAATAAAGCATGACCCGCTTGACGGCTAGGGCCGTCGGAGACCCTTGTAATGCCTGAACACGATGTACGCTTGCAACAACTGACGGTCTGGCTCGATGAGCAGCTCAATGATCTTTTCCGCAACAACGCCTGGGGCGAAGTGCCGGCCGGCAGCCTGACTGCGGCCAGCAGCGACGCGAGCTTCCGCCGCTACTTCCGCTGGCAGGGCGCCGGCCACAGCTTTGTGGTCATGGACGCACCGCCTCCGCAGGAGAACTGCCGACCGTTCGTCGCCATCGACCATCTGCTGGCCAGCGCTGGCGTGCATGTGCCGCTGATCCACGCCCAGGACCTGGAGCGCGGCTTCCTGCTGCTGGGTGATCTGGGCCACCAGACATACCTTGATATCATTGATGCCGACAACGCCGACGGGCTGTTCGCAGATGCCATCGATGCTCTGCTGGCCTTCCAGCGCCTGCCGATGGACGCGCCACTGCCCAGCTACGACGACGCGCTGCTGCGCCGTGAAGTGGAATTGTTCCCGGAGTGGTACGTGGGCCGTGAACTGGGCCTGACCTTCACCGATGCCCAGAAGGCTGCCTGGCAGCGTATCAGCCAACTGCTGATCGACAGTGCCCTGGCCCAGCCCAAGGTGTTGGTGCACCGCGACTACATGCCGCGCAACCTGATGCAAAGCACCCCCAGCCCCGGCGTGCTGGACTTCCAGGACGCGGTGTACGGCCCGGTCACCTACGACATCACCTGCCTGTTCAAGGACGCCTTCCTCAGCTGGCCTCAGCCACGGGTCGAAGGTTGGCTGCGTGACTACTGGCAGAAGGCGCAGGTTGCCGGTATCCCGGTACAGGCCGACTTCGAGGCGTTCCAGCGTGCCAGCGACCTGATGGGCGTGCAGCGCCACCTGAAGGTGATCGGTATCTTCGCCCGTATCTGCCACCGTGACGGTAAACCCCGTTACCTGGGCGACGTGCCGCGTTTCTTCGCCTATATAGAAGAAGTGATCAGCCGCCGGCCCGAATTGGCGGAGCTGCGTGAACTGATCGCACAGTTGCAGGCCGGAGCGCGTGCATGAAGGCAATGATCCTGGCGGCGGGTAAAGGCGAGCGCATGCGCCCGCTGACCCTGCACACCCCAAAACCGCTGGTCCCGGTGGCCGACCAGCCGCTGATCGAGTATCACCTGCGCGCCCTGGCGGCGGCAGGCGTTAACGAGGTGGTGATCAACCATGCCTGGCTCGGCCAGCAGATCGAAGACCACCTGGGTGACGGTAGCCGCTTTGGTCTGAGCATCCGCTATTCGCCCGAGGGCGAGCCGCTGGAAACCGGTGGAGGCATCTTCAAGGCCTTGCCTTTGCTGGGTGATGAGCCATTCCTGCTGGTGAACGGCGATGTCTGGACCGACTACGACTTCGCACGCCTGCAAGCCCCCTTGCAAGGGCTTGCTCACCTGGTGCTGGTCGACAACCCGGGCCACCATGGCCGAGGTGACTTCCGCCTGTTGGGCGAACAAGTCGTCGATGGCGATGAGGCACCGGGCACGCTGACTTTCAGTGGCATTTCGGTGCTGGACCCTGCGCTGTTCGACGGCTGCCAACCGGGTGCCTTCAAGCTGGCACCGCTGTTGCGCCAGGCCATGGCGGCAGGGCAGGTCAGTGGCGAACACTACCGTGGGCACTGGGTGGATGTCGGCACGCTCGAGCGCTTGGCCGAAGCCGAGCGCCTGATTGGCGAGCGCGCCTGATATGTGGTGGCCAGGGACACTGATTGGCGCCGGCGCCGGCTTTGCCGTGGCCAGCATTCCGGGCGCTTTGCTGGGCCTGTTGCTTGGGCAGGCCCTTGACCGCCGCTTGCGCCTGGATGGCTGGGAGGACATGCGCGAGCGCCTGGGCGGGCGCCCGGCCTTGCGCGATGACGAGTTGCTGTTCGTGATGCTTGGGCGCCTGGCCAAGTGCGATGGTCGGGTGGGCGAGCAGCACATCCAGCAGGCGCGTCAGGAGATGGTGCGCCTGGACCTGGCCGAAGCGGCCCGGCTACGCGCTATCAATGCGTTCAACCGTGGCAAGGCAGGCAAAGACAGGCTTGGCAGGCACCTGCGGCGCATTCGCCAGCAGCCACATGCGGCGGAAGGCACCTTGCGTGCCTGTTGGCGCATGGTCTGGGCCGACGGCAAGATGGGCAACAAGGAGCGTGAGCTGCTGCTGGACTGGGGGCAGAAACTGGGCCTGAGCCGGCGGCAGGTGCAGGCCATGTCGCTGGAGTACGAGCCGCGCAAGGCTACGGGGGCGGAAGGTGTCCCCATGACCTATGCGGCTGCCTTGCGCTTGTTGGCGGTGGAGGCGGATACCGAAGGCGACAAGGTCAAGCAGGCCTATCGTCGGCTGGTCAGCCGTCACCACCCGGACAAGCTGGCGGGCACGGGTGCCAGTGAGGCGCAGGTGCGGGAAGCGACCGAGCGTACCCGTGAGTTGCACCAGGCCTATGCCATGATCCGCAAGCGTCGGGGCCTGTAACAAACGGGGCCGCAAAGCGGCCCCATCGATTTCAGCTCAACCCTGTGGACTTATCCATCCCCGCACCCGGCGGAACAACTGCTCCTGCTCGGCTGCCTTGTTCCCCGGCATGGCGATCAACGACAACTGCCGGTATTGGCTGTCCTTCTGCCGCTTGCTGGCCTGCAGCCGCTGTTCGGCTGCGCTGCGGTCCTGGCTGCGGGTGGCGTAGTAGATATCGGCTGTCGGCACCTTCAAGGTTGGCGCCAGGCTTTCCAGGTCATGTTCCACCCTCGCTGGCGTCTGCGCAGCCACCATCACCAGTTTCTGCACGTGCGGTGGCTGTTTTTCGCTCAGGTAGCGGGCTGCCCAGTACGCACCGCTGCCATGTCCGATCAGCACGATGCTGCGGGCATTGTGCTGTTGGGCAAACGCCACGGCAGCGTCCAGTCGGGCGAAAATGCGCTCGGCGTCGGCCGGGTCTGTCTGCTCGCTGGCCTGTTCGGCGTCGGTGCTTTCCGCCGTATCGGCATCGGCAGCAGTGGCCTGGGCGACATTGGCATTGGCGTCGGCGGGTACGTCCTTGGCTGGCGCACTTTCACCCTGGGTTTTTTCGGGTTCGGCAGCCGGCTTGGCTTCAACCCGTGCCTGCGGGCTGTCGGCCAGAAGATCCGGCAGGCTAAGGCTCAGGCTGTGCCAGCCGACATCCGGGAATTTTTGCCGCAGGGGGCCTACGGCATTTGGCCAGTCGGCCGTTTCACCAGCCCCCGGGACGATGATCACCGCCCCTTGCGGGTCGCTGTCGTTGGCCGGCTTCCACAAGGCCAGGAAGCTGTCGGCGCCCGCCTGCAACGTCTGCTGCTCGGCCCTGGGTACCAGCCGCTCCAGGGCCAGGGCATCTTCCTGGCTGCGCTCCAGCAGCGGCGGGCGCGGGGCCTCGGCAGCGGGTGCATCGGTTGTGGCGGGTGCTTTTTCTGCATCGGCGGCCACGGCGGCGAGCGGAAGGATCGAGGCCAGGCAGCACATTGCCAGCGTCGTGCGATAAAGTGTGGACATGCGTCAACCCAAGGCCAGAATGATACCGGCAGCCTAATAGTATTTGCCCGTGACGGCCATGCTGCATGGCCGCCTTTGCCAAGACGAGCGTGTAGATGAAGCGAGTGCGTCGCCTGTTGGTTATCGGCTGCTTGTGGCTGCCCTTGATAGCCTTGGCCAGGACCGAGGCGCAGCCCACGGTTGTACTGGAACCTGCGCAGCAGCAGTGGCTGGACAGCCATCGCAGCCTGCGCGTCGGCCTGGTGCTGCAAGCGCCCTACGCCCAGTTCGACCGGCGCCTGCAGCAACTGTATGGGGCCAACGTAGAGCTGGTGAACAGCCTGGCGCAGGCACTGCGCCTGGACCTTACCTGGCGCAACTTCACCGACCAGACCAGCCTTGAACATGCCCTGCAGGCCGGGGAAATCGACTTTGCCCCAGGCCTTACCCAGACGCCAGCCAGCCTGCGCCTGTGGTTGTTCAGCGACCCGTACATGCGCGTGCCGCAACTGGTGGTGGGGCCGCGCACCGGGGCCATGGCGGTAGAGCTGGAAAAGCTCGAGGCCGAGCAGCGCGTGGCGGTGCGCATGCCCAGCCAGCTGGCGGATTATCTGCGTGGCAACTACGGCAACCTCAACCTGCAGGGGGTACCCAACGAGCGTGAGGCCTTGCAACTGGTGGTAGGTGGCCAGGCCAGTTTCGCCGTGCTGGATGAAGCCCGACTCAGCCGCCTGTCGCGTGAGAGCGAGTTCAGTGAGCTGGCGGTGGTTGGCGATATAGGCCTGCCACAGCTACTGCGCATTGGTTCTCGACGCGACTGGCCACTGCTGGCCGACGTGCTGGAGCGTGGCCTGCAGGCATTGCCGGCCAAGGAGCTGGAGCAAATGCACCAGCGCTGGTTGCAGCCGAAGTACCCACGCCTGAGCGAGTCGCCTGGCTTCTGGCAGAACCTGGCCTTGCTGTTCGGCATGCTGCTGTTGTGCGCGCTGGCCACGTTGGTGTGGCAACGCCGGCAGCAGCGCCAGCTGGAGCGCAGCCTGTTGGCCACGCGGGAAAGCCTGGTGGAGCGCCAGGTGCGCGAAGAGGCGTTGCGATTGAGCCAGTTCGCCATCGACCAGAGCACGGTGGGTATCTTGTGGGTCAACTGGGACAGCCACGTGCGCTACGCCAACCACGCTGCCGAGCGCATGCTGGGTTACGCCGAGGGGGCGCTGCTGGAACGGCCGCTGGGTGACTTCGAGCCAAGCCTTAACATGGACCGCTGGCTGGAACTGTGGAAAGGCGCGCGTACGGGGGCAACGGGCATCGGCCAGTTCGAGACGCAGTGCCGACGGGCCGACCACAGCCTGCTGCCGGTCGAGCTGTCGCTGAGTTTTCTGCGCTTTCGTGATTCCGAATACCTGGTGGTCTACCTTGCCGACGTCACCGAGCGCCACCGTGCCCTGGCGGCACTGCGCGAAAGCGAGGCGCGGCTGAAGGGCATTGCTGGCAATGTGCCGGGGCTGGTATTTCGTCTGGAGCGCGACCCGGCCGAGGGCGATCTGGAGTTTCCCTACATCAGTGAAGGCAGCGAGGCGCTGGTGGGGTATACGCCTGGTGAAATCCAGCACCCGCAGATGGGGCTGCGTAACCTGGTGCACCCTGAGGACCGTGCCGATTACCACCGGGTGCAGGACCTGGCCCTGGCCAGTGACCAGGACTGGTCCTGGCAGGGCCGTATCCTCACCCGCCAGGGCGAACAGCGTTGGGCCGACATCAAGGCCAGTACCCGGCGCCTGGGTAACGGCCAGGTGGTGTGGGACGGTGTGGTGTGGGACATCACCCAAGGCAAGCGTGCGGAAATGGCACTGGCCAAGTCCCAGGAGCAGCTACGCGAGCTGTCGGCCCACCTGGAAAGCGTGCGTGAAGAAGAGAAAGCCCGCATCGCCCGGGAAGTGCATGATGAACTGGGGCAGATGCTGACGGTGCTCAAGCTGGAAGTGTCGATGTGCGAGCTGGCCTTTGCCGAGCTGGACCCGGGCCTGAACGAGCGCCTGGCTAGCATGAAACGCCTGATCGCCCAGCTGTTCCAGTTGGTGCGCGACGTGGCCACGGCGTTGCGCCCGCCAATCCTCGATGCCGGCATCGCTTCGGCCATCGAATGGCAGGCACGGCGTTTCGAGGCGCGCACGCAGATCCCGTGCCTGGTACAAGTGCCGGATAATCTGCCAGCATTGAGCGATGCCAAGGCCATTGGGTTATTCCGTATCCTCCAGGAGGCACTGACCAACGTGATGCGTCATGCCCAGGCCCACAGCGTGGAGATCGAGCTGGTGCTTGCACAGGGGCAATTGCGCATGACGGTCAGCGATGATGGCCAGGGCTTTTGCCGCGAGCAGACCCGGCCCACCTCGTTTGGCCTGGTGGGCGTGCGTGAGCGGGTGCTGATGTTGGGGGGCAGCATGGCGCTGGACAGCGAGCCAGGCGAAGGCACTAGCCTGAGCGTGGCCATACCGTTGGAGTAGGAGAGCGATCGTGATTCGAGTGCTGGTGGCCGAAGACCACACCATTGTCCGTGAGGGTATCAAGCAGCTGATTGGCCTGGCCAAGGACATGCAGGTGGCGGGGGAGGCCGGTAACGGCGAGCAGCTGCTTGAAACCTTGCGCCACACGCCCTGTGAGGTGGTATTGCTGGATATCTCCATGCCGGGTGTGAATGGCCTGGAGGCGATCCCGCGGATACGTGCGTTGCACGATGCCCCCGCGATCCTGATGTTGTCGATGCACGACGAGGCACAAATGGCGGCGCGGGCGCTGAAGGCCGGAGCGGCAGGTTATGCCACCAAGGACAGTGATCCGGCGCTGTTGCTGACCGCGATCCGTCGGGTGGCGGGTGGCGGGCGTTACATCGACCCTTCGCTGGCTGACCGCATGGTGTTCGAAGTGGGCCTGACCGAGTCGCGGCCGTTGCACACGCTGCTGTCGGAGCGCGAGTTTTCGGTGTTCGAGCGCCTGGCCCAGGGCGCCAACGTCAACGACATCGCCCAGCAGCTGGCGCTGTCGAGCAAGACCATCAGCACCCACAAGGCGCGCCTGATGCAGAAGCTGAAAGTGAACTCGTTGGCGGAGCTGGTGAAGTACGCCATGGAGCACAAGCTGGTCTGATTGCGACATGCACTCTCGGTGAACCTGTCGACGTCCCTGTGGGAGCGGGCGTGCCCGCGAAAGGGCCTTACCTGCTGATCTCCATGGCTGTGCCGGCCTCTTCGCGGGCGTGCCCGCTCCCACAGGTTCGGTGGAGTGTTCGCAAGGGCATTCCAATCCCGCCATCCTTGTAGGGCAATCCCTACAACAAATCTTCCATCCGGATGATGGCATTCTCTCAGCACCCCCGATTTTCGGGCGCTTGCGCCTCTTCTACTCTTTTGCCTACGCAGTCATCCAACAAGAAGGTGCAGGCATGAGCGAGGCGAAGTCGAACGCTGCAACCAGCGAAACGCTGGTCAGCTTCCGTGGTGTGCAGAAGAGCTACGACGGCGAGTCGCTGATCGTCAAAGACCTCAACCTGGAGATTCGCAAGGGCGAGTTCCTGACCCTGCTCGGCCCGTCCGGCTCGGGCAAGACCACCAGCCTGATGATGCTGGCCGGCTTCGAAACGCCCACCGCGGGTGAAATTCAGCTGGCCGGGCGCTCGATCAACAACGTGCCGCCGCACAAGCGCGACATCGGCATGGTGTTCCAGAACTACGCGCTGTTCCCGCACATGACCGTGGCCGAAAACCTGGCCTTCCCGCTGACCGTGCGCAACCTCAGCAAGACCGACATCAGCGAGCGGGTCAAGCGCGTGCTGAACATGGTCCAGCTCGATGCCTTCGCCAAGCGCTATCCCGGCCAGCTGTCCGGCGGCCAGCAGCAGCGCGTGGCCCTGGCCCGTGCGCTGGTGTTCGAGCCGCAGCTGGTGCTGATGGACGAACCGCTCGGGGCGCTGGACAAGCAACTGCGTGAACACATGCAGATGGAGATCAAGCATATTCACCAGCGCCTTGGCGTGACCGTGGTGTACGTGACCCACGACCAGGGCGAAGCGCTGACCATGTCCGACCGCGTGGCGGTGTTCCACCAGGGCGAGATCCAGCAGATCGCCGACCCGCGAACGCTGTACGAAGAGCCCTGCAACACCTTCGTCGCCAACTTCATCGGCGAGAACAACCGCATCAACGGCACCCTGCTGGCCAGTGATGGCAAGCGCTGCCAGGTGCAGCTGCCGCGCGGTGAGCGGGTAGAGGCGCTGGCGGTGAATGTGGGCCAGGTCGGCGAGCCGGTCACCTTGTCGATCCGCCCCGAACGCGTACGTCTGAACGGCCACAGCGAAAGCTGCGTGAACCGCTTCTCTGGCCGGGTGGCTGAATTCATTTACCTGGGCGATCACGTGCGGGTGCGCCTGGAAGTTTGCGGCAAGGGCGACTTCTTCGTGAAACAGCCCATTGCCGAGCTCGACCCGGCGTTGGCCGTGGGCGATGTAGTACCGCTGGGCTGGGAGGTGGAGCACGCCCGCGCGCTCGATCCGATTGCCGAAGCCCATTGATGGATTGCTTCACCAACCCTGTACTGTGGAGAGAATAAGAATGCGCAAGCAGTTGAAACTGACCGCCCTGGCCTTGGGGCTGTTCGCCGCTGGCCAGGTCATGGCCGCAGACCTCACCGTGATCTCGTTCGGGGGCGCCAACAAGGCGGCCCAGGTAAAAGCGTTCTACGAGCCATGGGAGAAGGCGGGTAATGGCAAGATCGTCGCCGGTGAGTACAACGGCGAAATGGCCAAGGTCAAGGCGATGGTCGACACCAAGAGTGTGTCGTGGAGCCTGGTAGAGGTTGAGTCGCCAGAGCTGGCGCGTGGTTGCGATGAGGGCATGTTCGAAGAGCTCGACCCGGCCCTGTTTGGCAATGAGGGTGACTACGTGCCGGGTGCCATCCAGCCGTGCGGCGTGGGCTTCTTCGTCTGGTCCACGGTCATGGCCTACAACGCCGACAAGCTGAAAACCGCACCTACCAGCTGGGCTGATTTCTGGGACACCAAGAAATTCCCAGGCAAGCGCGGCCTGCGCAAAGGTGCCAAGTACACCATGGAATTCGCACTGATGGCCGACGGCGTTGCGCCCAAGGACGTCTACAAAGTGCTGGCCACCAAGGAAGGCCAGGACCGCGCCTTTAAAAAGCTCGATGAGCTCAAGCCCAGCATCCAGTGGTGGGAAGCGGGTGCACAGCCACCGCAGTTCCTGGCTTCGGGTGACGTGGTCATGAGTTCTGCGTACAACGGCCGTATTGCCGCTGTGCAGAAAGAGAGCAACCTCAAGGTGGTGTGGAACGGCGGCATCTACGACTTTGACGCTTGGGCGATCCCTAAAGGTGCCAAGAACGCAGAAGAGGCGAAGAAATTCATCGCTTACAGCGTCAAGCCCGAGCAGCAGAAGACTTACTCCGAAAACATCGCCTATGGCCCGGCCAACTCCAAGGCCGTGAGCCTGCTGTCGGATGAGGTAAAGAAGGACATGCCGACCACGCCTGAGAACATCGCCAATCAGGTGCAGATCGATGTGGCCTTCTGGGCTGACAACAGCGAGCAGCTGGAGCAACGCTTCAACGCCTGGGCGGCGAAGAAGTAAGCGTCCGGTGTAGGGGGCCGCAAAGCGGCCCCATTTTCAGTTCGTATCGCGGAGTTCGCCATGGCCATTGCAGTGCCCCTCAATGAAGGCGCAGGTCCAAGTCTCAAGCAGCGCCTAAAGCACGCCGAGCGGGTCAACCGCTGGAAGGCGCAGGCGTTGATCGCGCCGCTGGCGCTGTTTCTTCTGTTGGTGTTCCTGGTGCCGATTGCAGCGCTGCTGTACAAGAGCGTCGGCAACCCGGAGGTGGTCGGCGGCCTGCCGCGCACGGTCGAGGTCATCAGCCAGTGGGATGGCAAGAGCCTGCCCGGCGAGGACGTGTACAAGGCGCTGAGCCAGGACCTAGCCGAGTCGCGCAAGAACCAGACCCTTGGCGACCTTTCCAAGCGCTTGAACATGGAGCTGGCCGGCTACCGCAGCTTGTTGACCAAGACCGCCCGGGCACTGACCTTCAAGGCTGAGCCTGCCTCTTATAAAGACGCGCTGCAGGCCGTCGACGAGCGTTGGGGTGACCCAGCCTACTGGCAAGCGATACGCCGCAATACCAGTTCGGTGACATCGTTCTACCTGCTGGCCTCTGTCGACCACCGCATCGATGACCTTGGCGAACTGGCCAAGGCCACCCCGGACCAGGCCATTTACCTGGACATTTTTGCCCGTACCCTGTGGATGGGTGTGGTGATCACCGCCATCTGCCTGGTGCTGGCCTACCCACTGGCCTATTTGCTGGCCAATCTGCCGACCCGGCAGAGCAACCTGCTGATGATCCTGGTGCTGCTGCCGTTCTGGACTTCGATCCTGGTGCGGGTGGCGGCGTGGATCGTGCTGCTGCAGTCGGGCGGCCTGATCAACAGCGCGCTGATGGCCATGGGCATCATCGATCAACCGCTGGAACTGGTGTTCAACCGTACCGGCGTTTACATCTCGATGGTGCACATCCTGCTGCCGTTCATGATCCTGCCGCTGTACAGCGTGATGAAGGGCATTTCGCCCAGCTACATGCGTGCGGCAATTTCGCTGGGCTGCCATCCGTTCGCGAGCTTCTGGCGGGTTTACTTCCCGCAGACTTACGCCGGTGTTGGTGCGGGTTGCCTGCTGGTGTTCATCCTGGCCATCGGCTACTACATCACCCCGGCACTGCTGGGCAGCCCGAACGACCAGATGGTCAGCTACTTCGTTGCCTTCTACACCAACACCAGCATCAACTGGGGCATGGCCACCGCGCTGGGCGGGCTGTTGCTGCTGGCGACCGTGCTGTTGTACCTGATCTATAGCTGGCTGGTCGGCGCCAGCCGCCTGCGCCTGAGCTGAGGAGCCTTGTCATGCTGAGCCCATACATGTCGCCCGTGGAGCGGGTCTGGTTCTACAGCCTGCGCATTCTTTGCGGTTTGATCCTGCTGTTCCTGATCTTGCCGGTATTGGTGATCGTGCCGCTGTCGTTCAACAGTGGCAGCTTCCTGGTGTACCCGCTGCAGGGCTTCTCGTTGCAGTGGTACCAGGACTTCTTCGGCTCGGCCGAATGGATGCGTGCGCTGAAGAACAGCATCATCGTCGCCCCGGCAGCCACGGTGCTGGCCATGGTGTTCGGCACCCTGGCGGCCATCGGCCTGACCCGTGGCGATTTCCCCGGCAAGTCGCTGGTGATGGCGTTGGTGATTTCGCCGATGGTGGTACCGGTCGTGATTATCGGTGTAGCCAGTTACCTGTTCTTTGCACCGCTGGGGATGGGCAACAGCTTCACCTCGCTGATTCTGGTGCATGCGGTGCTTGGTGTACCGTTCGTCATCATTACCGTGTCGGCCACCTTGCAGGGCTTCAACTACAACCTGGTGCGCGCGGCGGCCAGTCTGGGCGCATCGCCACTGCTGACCTTCCGCCGCGTGACACTGCCGCTGATTGCGCCCGGGGTTATCTCTGGTGCGTTGTTCGCCTTTGCCACATCGTTTGACGAGGTGGTGGTGACCCTGTTCCTGGCTGGGCCGGAGCAGGCGACCCTGCCACGGCAGATGTTCAGTGGTATTCGCGAAAACCTGAGCCCGACCATTGCAGCGGCAGCGACCTTGCTGATTGCCTTCTCGGTGATATTGCTGCTGACCCTGGAGTGGTTGCGTGGGCGTAGCGAGAAGCTGAGAACCCAGCAGCCTGCCTGATTGTCAGTTTTCTGTACCGACCTCTTCGCGGGCAAGCCCGCGAAGAGGTCGGTACAGGTTGAAACAGCTGGTCGACACGGATTGATACCAATCAGCCTCTACCCGTTTGCCTGAGTTACAATGCGCGCCACCGTGATTCTGCCAACAGGTGCGCCATGCAGCCCTACGCTATTGCCCCCTCCATTCTCTCTGCTGATTTCGCCCGCCTGGGTGAGGACGTCGACAAGGTATTGGCGGCGGGTGCCGACATCGTCCACTTCGATGTCATGGACAACCATTACGTTCCGAACCTGACCATCGGCCCGATGGTGTGCACTGCCCTGCGCAAGTACGGCGTCACCGCGCCGATCGACGTGCACCTGATGGTCAGCCCTGTCGACCGCATCATCGGCGACTTCATCGAGGCCGGCGCCACCTACATCACCTTCCACCCGGAAGCCACCCAGCACATCGACCGCTCGCTGCAGTTGATCAAGGACGGTGGCTGCAAGGCCGGCCTGGTGTTCAACCCGGCCACCAGCCTGGATGCCCTGAAGTACGTGATGGACAAGATCGACATGGTGCTGCTGATGAGCGTCAACCCAGGCTTCGGCGGGCAGAAGTTCATTCCCGGCACCCTCGACAAGCTGCGCGAGGCGCGTGCGTTGATCGATGCCAGTGGCCGTGATATCCGCCTGGAAATCGACGGCGGTGTCAACGTCAACAACATCCGCGAGATCGCTGCCGCTGGCGCCGACACCTTCGTGGCCGGCTCGGCGATCTTCAACGCCCCGGACTACCAGGAAGTCATCGCCAAGATGCGCGCCGAGCTGGCTCAGGCCCGCCCATGAGTGGCTTCGAGCAGCTGTTCCCGGGGACGCTGCCCAGGCTGGTGATGTTCGATCTGGACGGTACCCTGATCGATTCCGTGCCAGACTTGGCCGCCGCCGTGGACCGCATGCTGCTCGAACTGGGGCGCCCGCCTGCCGGCCTTGAGGCGGTGCGCCATTGGGTTGGCAATGGCGCTCAGGTGCTGGTGCGCCGAGCACTGGCGGGCGGTATTGAGCATGGCGCTGTGGATGATGCGCTGGCCGAGCAGGGCCTGGCGCTGTTCATGGAAGCCTATGCCGAAAGCCATGAGCTCACCGTGGTTTATCCCGGTGTGAAAGACACCCTGCGCTGGCTGCAGAAGCAGGGCGTGGAAATGGCGCTGATCACCAACAAGCCGGAGCGCTTCGTCGCCCCGTTGTTGGACCAGATGAAGATCGGCCGCTATTTCCGCTGGATCATCGGCGGCGACACCCTGCCGCAGAAAAAACCGGACCCGGCGGCGTTGCTGTTCGTCATGCAGATGGCCGGCGTTACCCCGCAACAATCGTTGTTCGTCGGTGATTCGCGCAGTGACGTGCTGGCGGCCAAGGCGGCTGGCGTGCAATGCGTAGGGCTGACCTACGGCTACAACCATGGCCGACCAATCCACGACGAAACCCCCAGCCTTGTGATCGATGACCTGCGCGCCTTGCTGCCCGGTTGCGAAGACCCGGCCACTGGGATAACGTTGGCGGACCTTCAAGCCTCACAAGACAGAGAGTCCACCGTGGCGGTTACTGGCAAATTCTGGATGAAAGTCATCAAGGCCCTGGCCCGTTGGCGTTGGCGCGCCTGACTTCTGCCTGCCGGCGTGTGCCGGCCCATCCGTTTGCCTGACTTATTGCTGCTTGCCACGAGGCTACTCATGAACCGCGAAGAATTCCTGCGCCTAGCCGCTGCCGGCTACAACCGCATCCCCCTGGCCTGCGAAACACTGGCCGACTTCGACACGCCGCTATCGATCTACCTGAAACTGGCCGACCAACCCAACTCGTACCTGCTCGAATCGGTTCAGGGCGGCGAGAAGTGGGGCCGTTACTCGATGATTGGCCTGCCGTCGCGCACCGTGATGCGCGTTCACGGCTACCACGTCAGCATCCTGCAGGATGGCATCGAGGTGGAAAGCCACGATGTCGAAGACCCGTTGGCGTTTGTCGAAAGCTTCAAGGACCGTTACAAGGTCGCCGACATCCCTGGCCTGCCGCGCTTCAACGGCGGCCTGGTCGGCTACTTCGGCTACGACTGCGTGCGTTATGTGGAAAAGCGCCTGGGCGCCAGCCCCAACCCGGACCCGCTGGGTGTGCCGGATATCCTGCTGATGGTGTCCGATGCCGTTGTGGTGTTCGACAACCTGGCAGGCAAGATGCACGCGATCGTGCTGGTCGACCCGGCTGAAGCGCACGCCTTCGAACAGGGCCAGGCACGGCTGCAAGGCCTGCTGGAAACCCTGCGTCAGCCGATCACTCCGCGCCGTGGCCTGGACTTGAGTGGCCCGCAGGCCGCCGAGCCGGAGTTCCGCTCCAGCTACACGCGCGAGGACTACGAGAACGCCGTCGGCCGTATCAAGGAATACATCCTGGCCGGTGACTGCATGCAAGTGGTGCCGTCGCAGCGCATGTCCATCGACTTCAAGGCTGCGCCTATCGACTTGTACCGCGCGCTGCGCTGCTTCAACCCGACGCCCTACATGTACTTCTTCAACTTCGGTGACTTCCATGTGGTTGGCAGTTCGCCCGAGGTGCTGGTGCGTGTCGAGGACAACCTGGTTACCGTGCGCCCGATTGCCGGTACTCGCCCGCGTGGTGCGACTGAAGAGGCCGACCGCGCGCTGGAAGACGACCTGCTGTCGGACGACAAGGAGATCGCCGAGCACCTGATGCTGATCGACCTGGGCCGTAACGACGTGGGCCGGGTGTCCTCGACCGGAAGCGTGCGGCTGACCGAGAAGATGGTGATCGAGCGTTATTCCAACGTGATGCACATTGTTTCCAATGTCACCGGCCAGCTGCGTGAAGGGCTGACGGCGATGGATGCGCTGCGGGCGATTTTGCCGGCTGGCACCTTGTCGGGCGCACCGAAGATTCGTGCGATGGAGATCATCGACGAACTGGAGCCGGTCAAGCGTGGGGTTTACGGTGGTGCCGTGGGGTACTTTGCCTGGAATGGCAACATGGACACCGCGATTGCCATCCGTACTGCCGTGATCAAGGACGGCGAACTGCATGTGCAGGCCGGTGGCGGCATCGTTGCCGACTCGGTGCCGGCGCTGGAGTGGGAAGAAACCATCAACAAGCGCCGCGCGATGTTCCGTGCAGTTGCGTTGGCTGAGCAGACCAGCGCCAAATAAATCGATTGGGCTGCTTTGCAGCCCTTCGCGGGCACGCCCGCGAAGGGCCGCGCAGCGGCCCCATCTATTCAGAAGTCCATGCTGATCCCCAGGCTCACCCCCTGCTGCGTCAACTCGTCACTCTTGCGCCAGTTGTAGTTTCCGCGCAAATGCACCCCTGCCACCACTTCATGGCTTACCCCCAGGCTCGCCCGGGTCAGGTCGCTGTGCGGCGTATACCCGGTGAGGGTGAAGTCATTCGCCGGTAAGCTGGTGAGGTGCATGGTCACATCCTGCCGGTCATCTTCGAACTCATGTTCCTGCGCCACTTCTGTGAACAGCCGGGTACTCGGCAGCACCTGCACAGTGCCCTGCGACCCCAGGCCCAAGCGGCGTGACGTGCGCGCCTGGTCATCGAAGCCCAGCGACGTCGAGCGACCACTCTTCTCGTCGTAACCATCCACCTTCACGCGCGCATAGTCGGCACTGATGAAGGGGGCCAGCTGCCAGTTGCTGCTGTGAGCTGCCAGGTGTGGCCCAGCCGCTCGGCGTCGTTCAGGCGGTAGCTGCCGCCCACTGTCAGGTTGTAGCGCGGAGGGGGCGGCGCGCGGGCCAAGCTCGGTCGGGTTCACACCCAACCGTCCGCTCAGGATCATCGGCGAAACTGGCGCATAGTTGCCATTGGCATCGAGGTTGGTGAAGCGCACGCAGCCAAACCGCCCGGCATCGCTGAGGCTGTCGCCAAATACGATCATGCTGGAGTAGGGCGAGGGTGCCGCGAATGGCTGGCTGCAGGCTAATGCCAATGAGGCGAGGGTAAAGCGCAAATAACGGGGCTTTTCGCATCAGGGAACATCCTTTTCTTTGTTTTTATGAGGGGCTGCCCGATCGACCTTGGCAAATCGCCGTGCATCCCTCCCAAGTCCATTCGTTTCCCCGTGGTTACAGGCATATTGCGCCCGCCGCCCCGGTAAGCTACTGTGCCGGGACGTATGAGCGAGACCTATCCTGTGTTGATCGTCAGCAAACTCTTGATGCGCGTAATCAAGGCCCACGCCCGTTGGCGTTGGCGCGCCTGACTTTATCTCTTGCCGGCCCGTCCGGCCCGTCTCCGTTTGCCTTCTTCATTTTCTGCCCTTTGTGGCGAAGCTGTGCCTGTTGCGACAGCAAGAAGGTTCGAATTCTGAAGTCAGTACGTTCAAGAGGTTTAACACCATGTTACTGATGATCGACAATTACGACTCATTCACTTACAACGTCGTTCAGTACCTGGGCGAGTTGGGTGCGGAGGTGAAGGTCATTCGCAACGACGAAATGACCATTGCCCAGATCGAAGCCCTTAATCCCGAACGCATAGTCGTATCCCCAGGCCCGTGCACGCCGAGCGAGGCTGGTGTGTCCATCGAGGCCATCCTGCATTTCGCCGGCAAGCTGCCGATCCTGGGGGTATGCCTGGGCCACCAGTCCATCGGCCAGGCCTTTGGGGGTGATGTGGTGCGTGCCCGCCAGGTGATGCACGGAAAGACCAGCCCGGTGCACCACCGCGACCTGGGTGTGTTCACCGGGCTCAACAACCCGCTGACCGTTACCCGATACCACTCGCTGGTGGTCAAGCGCGAAACCTTGCCCGACTGCCTGGAAGTCACGGCCTGGACTGCGCATGAAGACGGCTCGGTCGATGAAATCATGGGCCTGCGCCACAAGACGCTGAATATCGAAGGGGTGCAGTTCCACCCCGAGTCGATCCTGACCGAACAGGGCCACGAGCTGTTCGCCAACTTCCTCAAGCAGACCGGCGGCCGCCGTTAAGGATCGAACATGGATATCAAGAGCGCGTTAAGCCGTATCGTCGGCCAGCTGGACCTTACTACCGAAGAGATGCGCGATGTGATGCGCCAGATCATGACTGGCCAGTGCACTGAAGCGCAGATCGGTGCCTTCCTGATGGGCATGCGCATGAAAAGCGAAAGCATCGACGAAATTGTCGGTGCGGTTTCGGTCATGCGTGAACTGGCCGACAAGGTCGAACTGAAAAGCCTCGATGGCGTGGTCGACATTGTCGGCACCGGCGGTGATGGCGCCAATATTTTCAACGTGTCCACCGCTTCGTCGTTCGTCCTGGCGGCGGCGGGCTGCACCGTGGCCAAGCACGGTAACCGCGCGGTGTCGGGCAAGAGCGGTAGCGCCGACCTGCTGGAAGCCGCCGGTATCTACCTGAACCTGACGCCCACCCAGGTGGCCCGCTGCATTGACAGCTTAGGCATCGGCTTCATGTTCGCGCAAAGCCATCATTCAGCCATGAAGCATGCTGCCGGCCCGCGTCGCGACCTGGGGCTGCGGACCTTGTTCAACATGCTCGGCCCGCTTACGAATCCGGCCGGAGTGAAGCACCAGGTGGTCGGCGTGTTCGCCCAGACCCTGTGCCGCCCGTTGGCCGAGGTTTTGCAACGCCTGGGCAGCAAGCATGTGCTGGTGGTGCATTCGAAGGACGGCCTGGATGAGTTCAGCCTGGCAGCGCCTACTTTTGTTGCCGAGTTGAAGAACGGCGAAATCACTGAATACTGGGTCGAGCCGGAAGACCTTGGTATGAAGAGCCAGAGCCTGCATGGCCTGGCTGTCGAGAACCCGCAAGCGTCGCTTGAGCTGATCCGCGATGCGCTGGGCCGGCGCAAGACCGAAAACGGCCAGAAGGCCGCTGAAATGATCGTACTCAACGCGGGGGCTGCGCTCTATGCCGCCGATCACGCGATGACCCTGGCCCAAGGCGTGGAACTGGCCCACGATGTACTGCACACCGGCCTGGCCTGGGAAAAGCTGCAGGAGCTGGGTGCCTTTACTGCAGTATTCAAGGTGGAGAACGAAGCATGAGTGTGCCGACGGTGCTGGAAAGGATCATTGCCCGCAAGTTCCAGGAAGTGGCCGAGCGCAGCGCGCGCGTTAGCCTTGCCGAGCTGGAACGCCTGGCCAAAGCTACCGATGCCCCGCGTGGCTTCGCCAATGCGCTGATCGAGCAGGCCAAGCGCAAGCAGCCAGCCGTGATTGCCGAAATCAAGAAGGCTTCGCCGAGCAAGGGCGTGATCCGCGAGCATTTCGTGCCGGCGGAAATCGCGGTTAGCTACGAGAAAGGCGGCGCTACCTGCCTGTCGGTGCTGACCGATGTCGATTATTTCCAGGGTGCCGATGAATACCTGCAGCAGGCCCGCGCTGCGGTATCGCTGCCGGTTATCCGTAAAGACTTCATGGTCGACCCTTACCAGATCGTCGAAGCCCGCGCCTTGGGTGCGGACTGTGTGCTGTTGATCGTGTCGGCACTGGATGACGTGAAGATGGCCGAGCTGGCGGCTACGGCCAAGGATGTCGGCCTCGACGTGCTGGTGGAAGTGCACGACGGTGATGAGCTGGAACGCGCGCTGAAAACCCTGGATACGCCGCTGTTGGGGGTGAACAACCGCAACCTGCATACCTTCGAGGTCAGCCTGGAAACCACCCTCGACCTGCTGCCGCGTATTCCGCGTGACCGCCTGGCAATTACCGAGAGTGGCATTCTCAACCGGGCCGATGTGGAGCTGATGGCGATCAACGAGGTTTACTCGTTCCTGGTGGGCGAAGCGTTCATGCGCGCCGAGCAGCCTGGGTTGGAGTTGCAGCGGTTGTTCTTCCCGGAGCAGGTGAAGAAGACTGTTCAGCCACTGGACTGAATAAATGAAGCCGGCGTTTTTGCCGGCTTTTTTGTATGCCTGTCATGGTCTCTCGCGCCGGACCGCCGCGGAGAGGCCATCAATAACAATATCAAAGGTGGATCAATGACCGATCACCCCCTGGCCCTGACCGTCGAACAAGGCCTGCACGCCGAACAGGAACTGCTGGCCGCCGTGTGCCGCGGCGAACGCGACAGTGGCGTGCTGTTCTGGCGCCCCACCGACCATGCCCTGGTCATGCCCCGGCGCATGAGCCGTCTGGACAACTTCGAGGCCGCTTGCTCGGAGCTGGCGATTGCCGGCTGGCCGGTGCTGCTGCGTGAGACGGGCGGCGAGCCGGTACCGCAGTCGCATTCGACCGTGAACGTTGCACTGGTCTATGTCGCCCCGCGCAGCGAAGGTGACCATGGCCGCATCGAGAACGCCTACGAACGTTTGTGCCTGCCGCTGTGCGATGTGCTGCGCGAGTGGGGTGGGGTAGCGTCGGTGGGGGAAATTGACGGGGCGTTCTGCGATGGCCGCTACAACGTCAACCTCAATGGCCGCAAGCTGGTGGGCACTGCCCAGCGCTGGCGCCAAGGGCTGGGCGGCAAACGCCCGGTGGTGCTGGTGCACGGTGCGTTGCTGCTGGACAACGAACGTGAGTCGATGGTGGCGGCGGTCAACCGCTTCAATGAGTGCTGCGAGCTGGAGCAACGCTGTCGCGCCGACGCGCACATCGCCTTGCATGAAGTGGCACCCGAGGCGCCCTGGTTCGAGCGCCTGTCACAGGCCTACGCCAAGGTGCTGGCAGACCTGCCCGACGACTAACGGGTACCGTAGACGACCATGGTCTTGCCCTTGACCTGCACCAGGCTGCGCTCTTCAAGGTCCTTGAGGACGCGGCCGACCATTTCCCGCGAGCAACCGACGATACGGCCGATTTCCTGACGGGTAATCTTGATCTGCATGCCGTCGGGGTGGGTCATGGCATCAGGCTGCTTGCACAGCTCCAGCAGGCAGCGGGCAACCCGCCCGGTCACGTCGAAAAAGGCCAGGTCGCCGACTTTGCGCGTGGTGTTGCGCAGGCGCTGGGCCATCTGGCTGCCGAGGGCGTAGAGGATTTCCGGGTCCTGGCGCGCCAGTTCGCGAAACTTCTCGTAACTGATCTCGGCCACTTCGCACTCGGTCTTGGCCCGTACCCAGGCACTGCGCTGCTGTTCACCTTCTACGGGTTCGAACAGGCCCAGCTCGCCGAAGAAATCGCCATTGTTGAGGTAGGCAATGATCATTTCATGCCCATCGTCGTCTTCGATGAGGATGGTCACCGAACCCTGGATGATGAACGACAGTGTCTCGGCCCGGTCGCCGGCGCAGATGATGTTGCTTTTGGCGGTATAGCGGCGGCGCTGGCAGTGCACCAGCAGCTTGTCGATATTCTTGATTTTGGCGGGTAGGGCGGAGGCAACCATCACGAAATCCTGTTCGATACGACGCATAGGCTTTTTATAGAGGTTGGCTGGCGGCGAGCGCCAGTCATTTGGCGCCAGCTTATCAGACACTACAGGATGTTTCGGTACTAAACCGACACCTCTCGTACTTTTCCCACAGGCGCACAAGGTCTAAGCTGACACCCTTTTCCGAAAATCAGGAGTCCGGGTAGATGAAGGCACGTATCCAGTGGGCCGGTGAGGCCATGTTCCTCGGCGAATCGGGGAGTGGCCATGTCGTCGTGATGGACGGCCCGCCCGAGGCCGGCGGCCGCAACCTGGGTGTGCGCCCGATGGAAATGCTGCTGTTGGGCCTGGGTGGCTGCAGCAGCTTTGACGTGGTGAGCATCCTGAAGAAATCGCGCCAGGCAGTGGAAAGCTGCGAGGCCTTTCTGGAAGCCGAGCGTGCCAGCGAAGACCCGAAGGTGTTCACCAAGATTCACATGAATTTCGTGGTGAAAGGCCGTGCGTTGAAAGAAGCCCAGGTCAAGCGGGCGGTGGAGCTGTCGGCGGAGAAGTACTGCTCGGCTTCGATCATGCTCGAGCGTGCAGGGGTTGAGATTACCCATGGGTATGAAATCGTAGAGCTGGGTTAAAGCTGAGATCTTGGGGCCGCTTTGCGGCCCATCGCAGCCCCGGCAATATCAGCGCCGAAGCGCCGGCAGTGCAGCTTGCACCCACCCTGGCAACCATCCTCGCATCACTTGGCTCAACCGCTCCCGCCGCTTCTGATAAACCAGCCCCAACCCGATAACTCCCAACCCGATCAGGGTCAACACCACCGGGAACAGCAGCGATTCGGCAAACACCTCGTACGATAAATACCCGAGGTAAGCCGCCACCCCCAGCGCCCCGAACACCATGAACACTGGCCGGCGCAACAGCACCGCCATCCCCATCAGCAAAATGTTGATCAGGCAGTACATGGCCTTGCCCAACTCACTGCCGCTGTCCAGCAGCGTCAACCCACCCCAGAATGCCGCCAGCCCGGCCAGGTAGCCCCAGCGGGCGTAGTCCTCTCGCGTGCGACCGTCTATCACCAGGAATACCACCAGTAAACCCAGCCCGAACCACAGCGAAACCTCGCGACGTTGCTCCCAGCTGAACGGTGAGCCGAAGAACCATTCGCTCAAATCCATGGACATGAACCACAAGGCCACGGCCATTGGCATGACGATGAACGGGTAGGGGATCAGCCGCAGCATCAGCAGCCCGGCAACTACCGTCGCTGCTTCCATCGCCAGCCAGCCGCCCTGTACGTAGGTGTAGTACTGGTGATAGTCCACCTGTGCGTCATCCAGCGGCCACCAACCGGCCAAGCGTTCGATGGCGAACACCGCGAGCGGGACGATGCTGACGGCTACCGCCGCCAACACCCCGGCCGCGATGGGCTGTACGCGCCGTTGCAGGTTAACGGCGAACAGCGTAAGCAGCAGGATATAGAGGCTGGCAATGACCAGCAGCGCCCAGTCGCCGATGCGCATCCACGCCTCGGTGAGCAGCCAGCCCATGGCCGCCATGATCAGCATCGCGCCAAAGTAGAAGGCGACATGGGCCAGCTGGAAGCTGCCACGTTGGGCCGGTTGCTGGCGCAGGAAAGCCAGCAGGGCCTGCTCCTGCCCCGGCTGGAGAATGCCGGCTTGCACGGCGCGCGCCAGGTCCTTGGCGTCGAATCGATCCGTCATGGTGATGCCTTCAGATACGGTAGGTGCTCTTGGTCATGACCTTGGCCAACAGGCTCATGCCAAAGCGAACCGGGGCAGGGAAGCGATAACCGCCAGCTTCCAGTGCGGACTCGGCGTGCTGTTCCTCATCGATGCGCATCTGTTCGAGAATGGCCCGGGACTTTTCGTCTTCGTGAGGGATCTGCTCCAGGTGCTCGTCGAGGTGCTTGCACACCTGGTGCTCGGTGGCGGCGACGAAACCTAGGCTGACCTTGTCGCTGACCAGCCCGGCGAGCGCGCCGATGCCGAACGACATGCCGTAGAACAGGGGGTTGAGCACGCTCGGGTGGCTGTTCAGCTGGCGAATGCGTTGCTCGCACCAGGCCAGGTGGTCCACTTCTTCCTCGGCGGCGTGCTCCATGGCCTTGCGCACTTCGGGCAGCTTGGCGGTCAGGGCCTGGCCCTGGTACAGCGCCTGGGCGCACACTTCACCGGTGTGGTTGATGCGCATCAGCCCGGCGATGTGGCGGGTCTGCTGCTCGTCGAGGTCGACGTCTGGCTGGACGATGGCCGGCGATGGCCGGGCGGGTTGGCCGCTGAAGGGCAGCAAGGTGCGCATGGCGGTATCAGCCTGCAGCAACAAGCGGTCGAGCGGCGAGTAGTGACGTTCGGTAGCCATCGGGCACCTCCGCAAGAATGTGCCCGACAGTTTACCGCAATAGCGGCGGGGTCGCTTGCCGTGGATCAGCCCGGTGGCCAGTTCATCTGGCGCTGGCCAAGCACATGCATATGGATGTGGTAGACAGTCTGGCCGCCTTTCGGGTTGCAGTTCATGACCACGCGGAAACCTTCCTCGCAGCCCTGCTCGACAGCCAGGCGCTGGGCGGTGAACAGGATGTGGCCAGCCAGGGCCTTGTCTTCTTCGGTCAGGTCATTGAGCGTGCGGATGTGCTTTTTCGGGATGACCAGAAAATGTACCGGTGCCGCGGGTGCAATGTCCTTGAAGGCCAGGATCTGGTCGTCTTCGTAGATGATATCCGCCGGGATTTCCCGGTTGATGATTTTGAGGAAAAGATCGTCCACAGCACTTGCTCCATGGTGAGGGTCGGGCCGAGTGTACTCAGCCGGGTGCCGCTCGCCCAGTGCCTATTTCATGCCGACCGGGCAATAGCGACGGTGGATGGCCCCGGCCAGCTTGCGCAGCAGCCAGCGTGGCAGCAGGCGTGGGGCAAATGCCAGCCAGCGGTTGCGCCGGCCGGGCAGGATCAGTGCGCGGTTCTTGTCCAGCGCACGCACGGTGTACAACGCTACTTCCTCGGGGCTTAGGCAGCGTGGTTTGCCATCGAGCCGTGGTATGCGCCGGCGTGAGGAGCGGACCGGGCCGGGGCATAGCACCGAAACCTTGATGCCGGTGCGCTTGAGCTCTTCGCGCAGGGCCTGGGAAAAACTCAGTACGTACGCCTTGCTGGCGGCATAGGCTGCCATCCATGGGCCAGGGGCGACCCCGGCCAGGCCTGCGACGTTGAGGATCTGCCCGCCGCCCTGTACGGCCATCAGGTTGCCGATGGCGTGACACAGGCGGCTCATGGCCAGTACGTTGACCTCCAGCAGGTCCTGCTCGTCGGCCCACTCATGGGCCAGGAACGGCCCGTAGGTACGCAGGCCGGCGCAGTTTACAAGCAGGTCGATACGCCGCTCGCCTTCTTCCAGCTCCAGCACGAAGCCAGACAGGCGTAGCGGCTGGCTGAGGTCGCAGGCGCGAAACAGTACCTCGACACCAAAGCGTTGGGTCAGCTCGATGGCCACCGGTTCCAGCGTTTCTCGCTGGCGTGCCACCAGGATCAGGTTGCGCCCGCGCCGTGCCAGGGCTTCCGCCAGGGCCAGGCCCAGGCCGCTGGAAGCACCAGTGATCATGGCGTAACGGGTCATGCAAGGCTCCTGGGGGCGGAAGAGGGCGCCTAGTGTACAGCTTGGCCGGGCAAGGTGTTGCCTTTTGCTACAAGGTGCGGGCTTGCAGGGCCTGGCAGCGCTTCAGGGCATCCCGGTACTCATTGTGGAGCCGCTCGATCAATGCACTGGCGTTGGGCAGATCGTGTATTTCGCCAACGCCCTGGCCTGCCGACCATACGGTCTTCCAGGCTTTGGCTTCGTCGTCGATCGGCTTGAGCTTGCCGGGCTCGTGGCCGCCCTTAAGGGCGTTCATGTCATAGCCGGCCTGTTCCAGGCTCGGGCGTAGGAAACTGGCGGGGATGCCGGACACTGCTGGGGTGTGGATGATATCGGCAGCATGGGCATCGAGCAGCATCTGCTTGTAGGTATCCTGGGCCTGGCTTTCTGTGGTGGCAATGAAGCGTGTGCCCATGTACGCCAGGTCTGCTCCCAGCAATTGCGCGGCCAGGATCTCGTAGCCGTGGTTGAGGCAACCGGCCAGCAGCAGGGTTTTATCGAAGAACTGGCGTATCTCTGCGGCCAGGGCGAAGGGGTTCCAGGTCCCCGCGTGGCCTCCCGCGCCAGCGGCGACCGCAATCAGGCCGTCGACACCTGCTTCAGCAGCCTTCTCGGCATGCCGGCGGGTGGTGACATCGTGGAACACCAGCCCACCGTAACTGTGCACGGCATCGACCACTTCCTTCACTGCGCCCAGGCTGGTGATCACGATCGGCACGCGGTGTTCCACGCACAACGCCAGGTCAGCCTGCAGGCGCGGGTTTGTCGGGTGCACGATCAGATTGACCGCGTAGGGCGCGGGCGCATGCATTTGCGCAAGACCTGCCTCGATCTCCTCCAGCCAGGCCTTGAAGCCGGCACTGTCACGCTGGTTCAGGGCCGGGAAGCTGCCCACCACGCCGCTGGTACAGCAGGCCAGCACCAGTTGGGGGTTGGAAATCAGGAACATCGGTGCGGCGACCACGGGTAGACGCAGGCGTTGTTCGAGCGAGGCGGGTAGCGACATGGCAAGGCTCCTTGAGCGGGCGGCTATGTCAGAACGGTTTGACCACCACCAGAATTACGATACCCAGCAGGAACAGCACGGGCACTTCGTTGAACCAGCGATAGTAGACGTGGCTGCGGGTGTTGGTACCGCTGGCGAAGCGTTTGCGCTGGGCCCCGCACACGTGATGGTAGCCGGTCAGCAGGATGACAAGTGTCAGTTTGGCATGCAGCCAGCCCTGGCTCAGCCAGCCGGGGGTGAGGTAGAGCATCCACGCGCCGAACACGTAGGTGGCGATCATCGCCGGGTTCATGATGCCGCGGTACAGCTTGCGCTCCATGGTCACGAAGCGGTCCTGGCTGATGCTGTCCTGGCTTTGGGCGTGGTAGACGAACAGCCTGGGCAGGTAGAAAAGGCCGGCGAACCAGCAGACCACGCTGACGATATGCAGCGCTTTGATCCATAGGTAGAGCATGGAGGGAGTTCCTTCAGGTATTCACGGTCGTCAGATAGTAGTGGTCAAGCGCCCGAAGGGTCACCCGAAGAGTTGTTACAGGCGCCTTGCGCCCCTATTATCGTGCGCTTTCCAGACGGCTCGTTGATAAGGGGCAAGCGTTATGATCAAGGTCGGTATCGTCGGCGGCACGGGTTACACCGGCGTCGAACTGTTGCGTCTGCTGGCACAGCATCCACAGGCCGAAGTGGCGGTCATCACTTCGCGCTCCGAGGCGGGCGTGGCGGTGGCGGACATGTACCCGAACCTGCGCGGCCACTATGACGGGCTGGCGTTCAGCGTGCCGGACAGCAAGACCCTGGCTGCCTGTGACGTGGTGTTCTTCGCCACCCCGCACGGTGTTGCCCATGCACTGGCCGGTGAGCTGCTGGCAGCCGGCACCAAGGTGATCGACCTGTCGGCCGACTTCCGCCTGCAGGATGCCACCGAGTGGGGCAAGTGGTACGGTCAGCCGCACGGTGCTCCAGAACTGCTCAAGGACGCGGTGTACGGCCTGCCTGAAGTCAACCGCGAGAAGATCCGCCAGGCGCGCCTGATTGCAGTGCCGGGTTGCTACCCGACCGCCACCCAGCTGGGCTTCCTGCCGCTGCTGGAAGCGGGCCTGGCCGACCCGTCGCGCCTGATCGCCGACTGCAAGTCGGGTGTCAGCGGCGCTGGCCGTGGTGCGGCAGTGGGTTCGCTGTTCTGCGAAGCCGGCGAAAGCATGAAGGCCTACGCGGTCAAGGGGCATCGCCACCTGCCGGAAATCAGCCAGGGCCTGCGCCTGGCCGCTGGCAAGGACATCGGTCTGACCTTCGTGCCGCACCTGACGCCGATGATCCGTGGTATCCACGCCACCCTGTACGCAAATGTCGTCGATACTTCGGTCGACCTGCAGGCGCTGTTCGAGAAGCGCTACGCCGATGAGCCGTTCGTCGACGTGATGCCAGCGGGCAGCCACCCGGAAACCCGTAGCGTGCGCGGCGCCAACGTCTGCCGCATTGCCGTTCACCGCCCGCAGGGTGGTGACCTGGTGGTGGTGCTGTCTGTGATCGACAACCTGGTTAAGGGCGCGTCGGGCCAGGCGGTGCAGAACCTGAACATCCTGTTCGGTTTGGACGAGCGCATGGGCTTGTCCCATGCTGGCCTGCTGCCGTAAGCATCGTTGCTTTGAAAAGGCCCGCGTCGTGCGGGCCTTTTTGTATGTCGCGACTAAAGCCGCACAATTCTTGACCAATTTTCTCGGAGAAGCGGATAATGCGCGTCATCGAGTTTTAAGACGGCTACCGCGCCGGGAGAATCAACATGAGCGTCGAAACCTTCACCCCTACCGGTCTGGAATTCACCCATGGGGCAGCCCAGAAAGTGAAGAACCTGGTCAATGAGGAAGGCAATGAACGTCTGAAGTTGCGGGTGTTCGTGACCGGTGGCGGTTGCTCGGGCTTCCAGTACGGCTTCACTTTCGATGAGGATGTGGCCGAAGACGACACCGTCGTCGAGCGTGAGGGCGTGTCGCTGGTGGTCGACCCAATGAGCTTCCAGTACCTGGCCGGCGCTGAAGTGGACTACCAGGAAGGCCTGGAAGGCTCGCGTTTCGTGATCAAGAACCCGAATGCCGCGACCACTTGCGGTTGCGGGTCTTCGTTCTCGATCTGAGGCCTGGCCATATGAAAACGCCGCGCAATTGCGCGGCGTTTTGCTTTTTGGCGTAGCGGTTAGGCCGGGTAGATTGCGCCCAGTACGCGCAGGCCCTTGGCGGCAGTGACGCTGGGGCGGTTGGCGGGGATGCCTTCCAGACAGCAATGGGCCAGCCAGGCGAAAGCCATGGCCTCTACCCAGTCTGGGTCAACGCCGTGGGCGCCAGTGCTGGTGACGCGGGCTTCAGGCAGCAACTGGCCGAGGCGGGCCATGAGCGCACCGTTGCGTGCGCCGCCACCACATACCAACAGTGCTTCGGTGCCTTGTTGGGCGTTCACCAGCGAGTCGATGATGCTGCGTGCGGTCAGCTCAAGCAGTGTCGCCTGCACATCCTCATCGCGGTAGGCAGGCAGGCGAGCCAGGTGGCCATCCAGCCAAGGTAGGTTGAATACCTCGCGGCCCGTGCTCTTCGGGCCGCTGCCGGCGAAGAACGGGTCGGCCAGCAATGCGCTGAGCAAGCCGGCCTGCACCACGCCAGACGCTGCCCAGGCACCATCGGCATCATAGGCCTGGCCGTGCTTGCGCTCGATCCAGGCATCCAGCAACACGTTACCGGGGCCGCAGTCGAAACCTTGGACCGGCTTGTCTTGCTCGATCAGGCTGAGGTTGCTGAAACCGCCCACGTTCAAGACTGCCAGACGCTTGCCGAGATGGCCGAAAAGGGTTTCGTGGAAGGCCGGCACCAGCGGCGCACCTTGACCACCGGCCGCCACATCGCGCCGGCGAAAGTCGCCGACCACGCTGATGCCGGTAAGCTCGGCGAGCAATGCCGGGTTACCGATCTGAACGGTAAAGCCGCGCGCAGGCTCGTGGCGAATGGTCTGGCCGTGGCTGCCGATGGCGCGGACGGCATCGGCCTGCAGGCCCTGGCGAGCCAGCAGTTGGCGGATGCCTTCGCCTGCCAGGTTGGCCCAGCGATTTTCCGCCAGAGCCGCACGAGCGATCTCGTCAGGGCCGCTGCTACATAGCGCAAGCAGTTCCTGGCGCAGGTCGACGGGCATGGGCAGGTAGTGCGTGGCGAGCAGTTCAGGCTGCTCGCCTTGTTCGATCAGGGCAAGGTCCAGGCCATCGAGGCTGGTGCCGGACATTACCCCCAGGTAGAGCGCCATGGCTTAGCGCTTGTTCGCTGCGAGCAGGGTGGCCTTTTCCTGATCCATGCGGGCGATCAGCGGCTGGCTCTGCTGCAGGAAGCGCTGGCGCTCGTTCCTGGCGATCGGGTCGGCCATCGGTACCTTCTGGCTCAGCGGGTCGACGTGCACGCCATTGACCTGGAACTCGTAGTGCAGGTGTGGGCCGGTGGACAGGCCAGTGGTGCCGATGTAACCAATGATCTGACCCTGTTTCACGGTGCTGCCGGTCTTGATGCCTTTGGCAAAGCCCTGCATGTGGCCGTACAGCGTCTTGTAACGGTTGCCGTGCTGGATGATCACGGTGTTGCCGTAACCGCCACGGCGCCCGGCCAGTTCGATGCGGCCGTCACCCGCTGCCTTGATTGGCGTACCGCGTGGGGCGGCGTAGTCGACGCCTTTGTGGGCACGGATCTTGTTCAGGATCGGGTGCTTGCGGCCGGCGGAGAAGCGCGAACTGATGCGGGCAAAATCCACCGGGGTACGGATGAATGCCTTGCGCAGGCTGTTGCCGTCGGCGGTGTAGTAGGTAGTGTTGCCCTGCTTGTTGGTGTAGCGCACGGCAGTGTAGGTTTTGCCCCGGTTGGTGAAGCGGGCGGACAGGATATTGCCGGTGCCGACGACTTTGCCGTCCATCACCTTCTGCTCGTAGACCACGTCGAATTCATCGCCTGGGCGAATATCTTGGGCGAAGTCGATGTCGTAACCCAGCACGCGGGCCATGTCCATGGTCATGCTGTGAGACAGGCCGGCGCGCTGGGCCGAAGCCGACAGAGAGCTTTTGATCACGCCATGGGCGTAGGCGGTACGCACGACCGGCTTGCTGATTTCACGGTTGAAGGTGTAGCCCTTGGCGGTCTTGGTCAGGCGAATGGTTTCGAGGTTGCTGACCTTGCTGTGCAGGCTGGCCAACTGGCCGTCCTTGTCGAGTTCGAACTGCAGTACCTGGCCGTGCTTGAGCTGGCTGAACTGCTTGGCCTGCTTGTTGCTGGCCAGCAGGTCATGCACTGCATTGGCCGGTAGGCCAACCTTGGCAAACAGGGTGGACAGCGTGTCGCCACGGGCCACGGTGACTTCGCGGTGGCCAGGTTCCTTGGCTGCTTCGGCGACCGGCTCGGCGGCAGGGGCTTGCTGTTCGGCCTTCTGGGTCTCGGGGGTAGCGTCTTCGATCTGGGCGAAGGGCGAGCCTTGCTCACCTTGTGCCTGCACCAGAGGCGCAGCGCGGGATTCGTCTTTCAACTGCTCGGCGGGGCTTTCCAGCTCGAGGTTGAGGGTGGTTTTCTTGGCTTCCACTTCGCTGGAGGGAAATACCAGCAAAGCCAGGCTGAGCAGGGCGGCGATGCCGCTGGCGGCCAACAGATGGCTCTTCGGATAAAGCGGGGGCGCTTTAGGCGGTTCGTTGGTCATGGGCAAGGTGACTTTGAAAAAGGTGAAATGGAAAAGATGAATGACATGATGAAGATGAAATAACTGTATAAAATATAACCAAATCCATTTTCACGCAAGGGCGCGTAGACGCCGCAACCCCGTATCCGGGTCACATTCCTTTGCGAAACTTGTAATTGACGGCCGATCTTGTATGGTTGGCTCCCCCTGAATCTGAGCCTTGCGGGTTTGTCTATGAAGTCGGTTGAAGAGCAGCTGGCGCTTATCAAGCGCGGTGCGGAAGAAGTACTGGTCGAGTCGGAACTGGTGGAGAAGCTCAAGCGCGGCCAACCTCTGCGTATCAAGGCCGGCTTCGACCCGACCGCCCCTGACCTGCACCTGGGTCACACGGTGTTGATCAACAAGCTGCGCCAGTTCCAGGAGCTGGGCCACCAGGTCATCTTCCTGATCGGTGACTTCACCGGCATGATCGGTGACCCGAGCGGCAAGAGCGCCACACGCCCGCCGCTGACCCGTGAACAGGTTCTGGACAATGCTGAGACCTATAAGCAGCAGGTGTTCAAGATTCTCGATCCGGCCAAGACCGAGGTCGCGTTCAACTCTACCTGGATGGACAAGCTGACCCCGGCCGACTTCATTCGCCTGGCGTCGCAGTACACCGTGGCGCGCATGCTGGAGCGCGACGACTTCGACAAGCGCTATACCACCAACCAGCCAATTGCCATTCACGAGTTCCTTTATCCGCTGGTGCAAGGCTATGACTCGGTGGCGCTGAAGGCGGACGTCGAGCTGGGGGGTACCGACCAGAAGTTCAACCTGTTGATGGGGCGCGAGCTGCAGCGTGCCTATGGCCAGGAAGCGCAGAACATCGTGACCATGCCGCTGCTCGAGGGGCTCGATGGTGTGAAGAAGATGTCCAAGTCGCTGGGCAACTATGTTGGCATCCAGGAAGCGCCGGGGGTGATGTACAGCAAGCTGGTATCGATCCCGGATACCTTGATGTGGCGCTATTTCGAGCTGCTGAGCTTCCGTTCGATGGAAGAGATCGAGCAGTTCCGTGTCGATGTTGCCAATGGTGCCAACCCGCGTGACATCAAGATCAAGCTGGCTGAAGAGATTGTGGCGCGCTTCCATGGTGAAGAGGCTGCGGCCAATGCTCACCGCGCTGCGGGTAACCGCATGAAGGAAGGTGAGCTGCCGGAAGATCTGCCGGAGATCGAAGTGGCTGCGGCCGAAGACTTGCCAATTGCTGCCGTGCTGAACCGGGCTGGTCTGGTGAAGAACTCGGCGCAGGCGCGGGACCTGCTGAGTGGTGGTGCGGTGAAGGTTGATGGTGCAGTGGTCGACAAGGACTTCATCTTTGTTCTTGGTGCCACTCACGTGTGCCAGGCGGGCAAGAAGTCGTTTGGCCGGGTTACCCTCAAGGCTGAGTGATCGTCTGATGGTGTAGCTATATAGAAGCGGGGAGGCCGACAGGCCTCCCCGCTTTGTTTTTCAGCGATATTAAAGTTTCTTGAAATTAAGGGTTGACGCGCTTTCGAATCCCCTTATAATGCGCCCCACTTCCAGCGACATCGGAACGAAAAACTCCTTGAGATTCAACGAGTTAAATAGTTAAGGTGAAGTTGAAAGAGCTACGATCGAATGATCGCAAGCGGTGAAGTGGTGGTTGACAGCGGTTTTAAACGCTGTATGATTCGCCTCCCGCTACGAGAGATCGCAGCGAGCCAAGTGTTTGAAGCTAAACGAGTTTCTCGCAAAAAACTTCAAAATAAACGCTTGACAGGCTCTG